>JBMNRL010000009.1:0-97668 GCA_050944615.1 Blautia sp. | reverse complement strand
CAACTATCATATCACAGCGTTTCCTGTCTGTCAAGAACTTTTTTATTCTTTTTTCAAACTTTTCCGCTGTCGTTTGACAGTTTCTGCCAGTCCTTTCGGACAGCTTTGATAGAATATCATGTTTTCATCTTCAAGTCAAGGGGTAATTTCCCTTTTTTTGAAAACTTTTTGCATCCCTTTCGGGAACGGAGAAGGAGGGATTTGAACCCTCGCGCCGCTATTAACGACCTACTCCCTTTCCAGGGGAGCCCCTTCGGCCAGCTTGGGTACTTCTCCAAATTGCCCTACTATTATATAGTAAGTATTCTGTTTGATAAATGACACTGCAAATCTGCAGATATCAGCGGAGAGGGTGGGATTCGAACCCACGCGCCCTTGCGGACAAACGGTTTTCAAGACCGCCTCGTTATGACCACTTCGATACCTCTCCATGCGTTTTTCAAAAGGTGCCAAGCACCAGCGCAAGTGATATTTTAGCATTATTACCCAGTGGTGTCAACACCCAAATTCACTTTTTTCAACATTTATTTTCCGATGCGACAAAATAGCTTTTGCCAGATCCAAATCCTCCGGTGTGGTGATCTTAATGTTCTCATAGGACCCCTGTACCAGCTTCACTTTACAGCCAATCTCCCGCTCTACAATCATCGCGTCGTCAGTGATTCCTTCCTTGGATTTTTCACGGATAAAATTGTGCGCCCTCCAAATCAGCTCATAAGAAAATGCCTGTGGTGTCTGGATGTTCCACAAAAGCTCCCGCGGCGGCGTCTGGGCAATGCACCCGTCCTCACCCGCGATTTTAATGGTGTCCTTGGACGGCACACCCACTGTGCAGGCTTCATATTGTTCCAGCGCCTGTCCAATCCTATCCAGAATCTCCTTGTCCACAAAAGGCCGGGCTCCATCATGGATATATACGTAGTCCGTATTGTCACATGCCTTCAATCCCTCATAGACAGAATCATATCGCTCCCGGCCGCCGGGTACAATCTTGCTTACCTTATTAAAATGGTACTTTTCTACAATATTATTCCTACAATAGGAAATTTCTTGTTCTCCGGTCACTAAAATCACTTCATCCACAGGCGCATAGCGTTCAAAACAGTCCAGCGCATAATATAGGATAGGATACCCTTCCAGCTCCAAAAACTGCTTCTGCACCTCGGTTCCCATGCGTTTTCCCTGGCCGGCTGCCAAAACAATAGCCGTGATATGCTTTTTCATTTTCCTAACGCTCCCCCAGCTTCAGATTGGGCACAGCATTTAAGTCCCAGCTGTGGCGAGTCCCTTTTTGATATTCATAATAAGCCGCCACTCCAATCATCGCGGCATTATCCGTACAAAAAATCGGTGACGGATGGTAAAACTTCAGTTTCCTTCGTCTGCACGCTTCTTCCATGGCCTCCCTCAGAGCCTGGTTAGACGCTACCCCGCCCGCAATGGCTACCTTGTCCATCCGGTAATCCTTTGCCGCCTGCATCGTATGCTCCACCAGCACATCCACCACGGCTTTCTGAAAGGATGCCGCTAGATCCGCCTGATTGACTTCTAATCCCTGCATCTTATGCTGGTTGAGATAATTCAAAACTGCGGATTTCACACCGCTGAAGCTGAAATCATACGGCGCATCTGCCACTTTTGCCTTAGGAAAGGGGATCGCCTCCGGACTGCCTTTCTTAGACAGCTTATCAATCTTAGGTCCGCCCGGATAGCCCAGACCGATGGCGCGCGCAACCTTATCAAATGCCTCACCTGCCGCATCATCTCTGGTCCTGCCAAGGATTTCAAATTCCCCATAATCCTTCACGATAACCAAATGGGTATGACCCCCAGACACGATTAGGCATAAAAACGGTGGTTCCAGATCTGGGTGCTCAATATAATTGGCCGATACATGCCCTTCAATATGGTGAACTCCCACCAACGGTTTCTTCTTCGCATAGGCGATGGCTTTGGCTTCCGCCACGCCCACCAACAGCGCGCCCACCAGCCCTGGCCCATAGGTAACGCCGATGGCATCCATATCATCCAATGTCATCTGTGCATCTGACAGCGCCTGTTCGATCACCTGATTGATCTTCTCAATATGCTTGCGGGACGCGATCTCCGGGACCACACCGCCATAGAGCTTATGCAGCTCAATCTGAGATGAAATCACATTGGACAAGACCGTGCGTCCATTCTTGACCACAGATGCCGCTGTCTCATCGCATGAACTTTCTATAGCCAATAGATAAATATCTTTCATTTTCTTTCTCCTGCCTGGAAGCGTGCCTTTTGCTCCCAATAGCTCCGGCTACGCTTTTTCATTCTCTTCAAATATCAATTCCACAGATTTGCCGTCCTTACCCGGAAACGTATTCGGGAAAATCCTCCGGGCATCCTCTATATATTCCTCCGGCCTTACCAGAGAGGGGCTGTAATGAGTCAGCCACATTTCCCTGACCTTGGCCTCCTTGGCCAAAGCCGCAGCTTCTTTAAATGTCATGTGCTTATATTCCCGGGCCTTCACATCCTTATCCGGTTCTCCGTACATTCCCTCGCAGAGAAACAGATCGGACCCTGTCGCATTGCGGGCAATGGACTCCGTAGGCCTGGTGTCTGTCGTATAAGTGACCTTGATTCCTTTTCTCGCCGGCCCTAATACCATATCCGGTGTAAAAATCTTCCCTTCCACTTCCATAGTCTCTCCTTTTTGGAGGCGGCTCCAAAGCTTCTGGGGAATTTCATGGGCCTGGGCCTGCTCCACGGAAAATTTGCCCTGCCTGGGAATTTCCAAGGTGTAGCCATAGCACAGCACGTTGTGATTCACCCGGAACGCACGGATATGATATCCATTGATCTCAAAATCCTCCTCCGGTTTGGAGATCTCCATATATTTAATAGGAAAGGGAAGCTCCGGCGCAATCACACGCAGCGCGTTCACCACACGCTCCAGACCCTTAGGCCCTATTAAGGTCAACGGCTCGGTACGATCCGCATTGCCCATGGTGAGCAGCAGACCTGGCAGGCCGCTGATGTGATCCCCGTGGTAATGGGTAAAACAGATGACATCAATAGGCTTGAAGCTCCAGCCCTTTTCCTTGATCGCCACCTGCGTCCCTTCCCCGCAGTCAATGAGCAGGCTGCTGCCGTTAAAACGGGTCATCAGTGCAGTCAGCCACCGGCGCGGCAGCGGCATCATTCCGCCGCAGCCTAACAAACACACGTCTAACATATATTTTCCTCGTTTTCTTATTCGTTTCCTGTGATTCTTAAGTTTAGCACAAATAAATAAGACATGCAATAAAAAGACAAAGCCGGCGGCAGCCTGCTTATTTGAGGGGAAACTGGCAGCCTAAAGATCCATTATAACCTTATCTAAAATATCAAAAGGATCCAATCCTTGGTTTTCTTCACTGAGCATTGCTATTTGATTGATCCATTCATGGGCCATTTTAGATGCCTGCAAGATTTCACTACAAGGAACATAGGCGCTCAACCGACCGCCTTCATAAGCCCCATCCGGAGAAATCCCCAAAAATCCTCTGGCCAGCCGCGTATCATAATGGCCCAATGCTCCCAACAGCCCCACCGCATCTGCCAAAACTTCATCAAATACTATGTGTGTGTTTTTCGGCCATCGCCTGCGGCACACATAATGACAGCATTCATGATACATCCTGATATTCCGGGAAATCCGATTCCAGGACGCCCCCGAATACCCGGCCTTCTCCGGCGGATAATTGCTGTATGGGCCCACAGAAAGTACCAATACCCGGTCCTTAAAATTTTCTGGATCGGCTGTGAACCTTCGAAACTCTTCCGCCCATCCATCCCTTCCCTGCATTTCCCATTCTCTCCTGTGGCTGTCCAGCTTATCCCAGTTAATCACGCCGGAAATCATCATCGCCCCCACATCAGGCCGGATCTGAACCGGCTCACACCGATAAGCGATTTTTTGCAAAAACAATTCAAAATCAACTCTCTTTTCTAAACAGATGACCTCTACAGAACCTTCCGGAGTATAAAAATCTACAATCTCATCCTGGGTATCTCCATAAAAGTCCGCCAAAGTGCCTTCGCTGCCCTTTCCCTGAAGCACATATTCCTTGTAAGCCTGTGACCGGCTCATTCCCTCCGCAACCGGCAGATATAACCCGCGGTAACGCTTCGCCAGCACCTGCAGCACACCTTTTCCCTCCATTCATCAGTCTCCTTTTATAAAGGAATATTTCCATGCTTTTTCTCCACATGGCACACTTTCCTTTTATTTTGCAAGAAATTCAGATCCGACCAAATGCGCTCTCTGGTATCCTCTGGAGAAAGAATTTCATCCACGTATCCCTGCTCCACCGCCCGGTCCGCATTCATCACGTCATTGCAGTATTGGCTGCTCAGCTGCCCAAAACGTTGCTGACGTTCCTCTTTATCCAGCCCATCCAATTCCTTATGAAAAAGAATCTCCACGGCGGGCTCTTCTCCCATCACCGCGATTTCTGCCCCTGGCCAAGCATAGACAAAATCAATGCCGATATGTTTACTGCCCATAGCGATATATGCGCCTCCGTAAGCCCGGCGCAGGATCACCGTAACCTTAGATACCGTGCTCTCGGCGTAAGCATAAAGAAGCTTTGCCCCATGGCGGATAATCCCCCGCTCCTCTTGCTGTACTCCAGGCATAAAGCCCGGCACATCCACAAGCGTCACAATAGGAATATCAAAACAGTCACAGTAACGGACAAACCGGGCCGCCTTCACACTGCTGTCCACGTCCAGAACCCCGCCCATACAAAACGGCTGATTTGCCACAAAACCGACGGATTTGCCCTTTAGCCGCCCAAAACCCACAAGAATATTGGAAGCAAAGCCCTTTTCCACTTCCAAAAAGGAAGCCTCATCCGCTAAGGCCTCTATCACTTTTCTCATATCATAAACTGCGGTCCTACGTTTCGGCAGAAGCTCAGAAACCGTTCTATGTCTATCGGTATTCTCATGAAAACCCATCTGCCCGGTTGGATTCTCTCCATAATAATGGGGAATCAGGGACAACAGTTTTTTTACCTGTCGGTAACAATCCTCTTCATTTTTTTCTGAAAAATGGATCACACCGCTTTTTTCCTGATGCATGCCGGCACTGCCAAATTCCCGGACCGAAACCTTTTGATGGAGCACGGTTTCCACTACCTTAGGCCCAGTAATGTACATATTGCTGATATTCTCCACCATGAAGACAAAATCCGTGATTCCCGGAGAATACGCCGCCCCGCCCGCACAATTGCCTGCAATGATCGATATTTGCGGAATATAGCCAGATGCCAGAGTATTATAATAAAAAATGTCTCCATAGCCGGCCAAAGCATCTACCCCCTCCTGGATCCTGGCTCCGCCGGAATCGTTGATTCCGATGAGAGGGCAGCGGTTTTCAATCGCCAGACAAATAGCATGGGCAATCTTCTCCCCATGCTTATACCCAAGCGTCCCCGCCAGAACAGTAAAATCCTGAGCATATATGACCACTGGCCTTCCATCAATCCGCCCATAGCCAGTGATAACTCCATCATAAGCAGCACAGCCTTTTTTCAGTCCAAAGGCCTCACTTTGGTTACGGATGCCAGATCCAATTTCCCGAAAAGATCCATGATCCACCAAGGAGAGAATCCTCTCAATCGCATGAAGCTTCCCTTTTTTATGCTGTTTATCCAACTGATAGGTATCCAGATCCGGATATTCCATAAGCTGCCTCCCTTTCCTGTAAACTGTCTGGTCTAGGCAGTCATACCACCGTCAATTACAAATACCTGACCGGTAATATAAGAAGAATCCTCCGAAGCCAGAAAAACCGCCAGCTTCGCCACTTCCTCCGGCCTTCCAAACCGTTTCATGGGAATCTCTCCAAGAAATTGGGCCCTCTTCCTTTCCGGCACCGCGGCGACCATATTGGTATCAATATATCCTGGCGCAATGGCATTCACCCGAATTCTTTTTCCGGCCATCTCCCTGGCTATGGCTTTTGTCATCCCGATCAAACCGGCCTTGGATGCACAATAATTTGCCTGGCCGGGATTTCCCACCAATCCATTGACTGAGCTCATATTAATGATCGATCCCCGTTTCAGGCGCACCATAGGCAGAAGGAACTGCTGGGTCACATTGCGGGGCCCGTATAAGTTAGTCTTAATCACCCGGTCCCACTGTTCGTTAGACATGGCGAAAAACAAAGCCGAATCCGACGTCCCAGCATTATTTACCAAGATCTCCACATCTCCCAACTTTTCACGAATCTCATCGGTAACCTCTGCCACCGCAGATTCATCACAAATATCCGCATGGAAAATATGCAGCCTTTGCTCAGTAAGCTTTAAAAGACCGCCTTCCTCACCATGACAGATGGCTGCCACCACTGCGCCCTCCCTTAAAAACTCCAGCACAACGGCGCATCCAATTCCTCCGGCCGCTCCCGTGACCACCGCAAGCTTTCCTTCTAATTTTCCCATTCCATCCTCCCAGAACGTTTACCTTTCCAAAATACAGCAGGAATAATTTCCCGCTGCATCATATCCAGTAACCAAAAGTCTCTGCACAGACAGGTCTTTTCCAGCAGCTGTCAGCACTCCCGGCACGTAGCCATGAGACAAACACAACGCTCCCGCGGCTACACTTATGGACAAACCGCAGCCCACCGTCTCTCCGGTCACTTTCTTGAGCTTCCCAATCACACGCTCCCGTGGAAAAAAACGTTCCAATACGGTCTTCTCCACCAGGTCAAAATCCGTTCCCGCCGCTGCGGAAAATACAGCATCCACCCTGGCCGCTTCCTGCGTACTGCCAAAGGCCTCTCTTAGACAGCGGGCGAGGGCTTCCTCTATCTGTGCTTTGCCATCCTCTTTCCAGGCCTCACTGACAAGAGGAAAACTGCCCAGACTAACCGACACGGTATGCTTCAAGGAACAGTACCCCAAAGGGCGGCCCTTTTCTTCCAAAGCCGCTGCCTGCTCCAGACAAAGCACCACCGTTCCTTCCTCAATCTCCACATTTCTGGCACAGGGGTTTTGCCTCAATGATGCAAAAAGCTCGGGCGTATATTCCTCCACAGCCCCGGCCAGAATATATTTCGCCTTTCCCTTTCTCAGAAGAAGACTGCTGTATTCCAGATGATTCCCCCCGGCCAAAACTGTGCTCACTCCTTTACAGTTTAAAAACATGCATACCGTACCCACACAGGAATTGGGAACGATCCCGGTAAACACAGTAGGACTGCAAAAATCAGGTTCTCCCTTCTGGGCTTCCCGGAAAAATTTCAGATTAGCCGCAGCTGAGCCATATCCTGTTGTAAAAATTGTCCCTCTCAAAAAGGGATCCGTCTCCTGTGGTACTGCGGCGTCCTCTGATGCCTCTATCGCACAGTAAAGTGCCAGCCTGCAGTATCGGTTCATCCGCCGAAGCCTGCTTCCCGGTAATTTTAACTTCACCGGAGCCTCCGCTCCTCTTGGAAGTGACTGCGCCAATTCTGGGTCTTTCAGTGCCTCCCAAAATTTCTCCGGCGTCAGGCCCGCCCGGTTCACCAAACCTAACCCCGTTATTCTCACATTATTTTCGTATCCCATAATCTATTCTATTCCTCTTTCTCCAGATAACAGGTCAGCTTCCCCCGGGCAACCGCCTTCGTAAGCCCTACATCTAAGTAAATAGCTGTCTCCGCCTTCAAAAAGCCCCCTCCTTCGGCAAGCGTTTTCACCGAAACATACAGCTCGTCTCCTATGCCCACCGGCTGCAGGAGCTTCATTTGGTCCACCTTAGCCAGCATCGGCCGGATTTTGGCACTACCACCCGCCTCGCAGAATAAAAATAAGGAGGTCTGCGCCATCAGCTCAATCTGAAGCACGCCTGGGAATATAGGATTTCCGGGGAAATGTCCTTCCGACCAAAATTCATTCTCTCTTACTTTCTTATACCCAAGAACTCTTTGGCCGGGCACAATCTCTATAATGTCATCCACCAATAGCATCGCTCCCCGATGAGGAAGTACTTGCAGAATCTCTTTTCTATTCATCTTCATATGCTCCTATCAGAATGGATGCGGTATTCCCCGCAAATGCAAAGGAATTAGACAAGACATATCTGGCATTTCTCTCCTGTGTCTCTTTCAAAAGCTCAAGCCTTTTTGCCCCATCCATTGGCTTCGTCAGCCTGGGCATAGGAAAACTGATTCCTTCCTGCATCTCCAATAGTACCGCTGCCAGCTCCACCGCCCCGGAAGCGCCCATACAATGTCCGATCAAGGCCTTCGTCGAATTCACCCTGAGAGGCTGACTGCTCCCTTGAAATACCCGCTCAATGGCTGCCAATTCCATAGAATCATTGACCAAAGTCCCTGTGCCGTGGGCATTGATGGCGTCCACCTGCTCGGGACAGATCCCACCTTCCCGGATCGCAGACTCCATAGACGTCACTGCCCCGGCGCCTTCTGGATCGGGACTGGTAATATGATAAGCATCATTATTCAAACCGTAGCCTAAAATTTCCCCATAAATGTCCGCTCCCCGTTTTTTTGCAGATTCCAGATCTTCTATCAGAAAAAAAGCCGCACCCTCCCCGATATTAATGCCATCTCTAGTTTCATCAAAGGGGTTACAGATCCCGGTGCTCAGCGCCTGCAGCGCGTGAAAGCCATAAGCGTTGACCGTCAGAAGCGGATCTGCGCCTCCAGTCAGAGCTACATCATAAATTCCCTCTTTTATAAAATCATAAGCCATTCCTGCCGCTGTGGTCCCGGAAGCACAGGCTGCAGAATCCACATAGATACCTCCTTTAACCCCGCTTTTTTGTCTAAGCCAGGAGGAAAAATCCATAGAATGCTCCAGCCATCCGCGAGTGTCCTCTCCCGCAGCCTCCTGATGGACATAAGCCACCATGTCCCCGGTGGTTCCCAGAAGAGTGCCTAGACAAATGCAAGCTCTGCTTCCCTTTTGACTCATAAGCTTTGCGGAATAGGAGGCATCCTTATAGGTCTCAGAGAGAGCGATTTTCATCAGAGACTCCATTCTGTTTTCCTCTTCATAAGAAGCAGGCGCATAGACGAGTTCTTCTTCCACCTGTCCAAATTTTCCTGTGCGCAGCTTCTCCGTGGAAAAAAGAGTACAATCCCTGATCCCAAGAATTCCGTCCCTGCAGGCCGCCATAAAAGCATCCTTTCCTGTCCCATTGGAAGCGATCACACCCATGCCAGTAATGACCACACGTCTGTTATTGTTCATCCGCGCCCTTCTCTCTCACATAATCCGCCACAGCCCGCACAGTGCGCAGCTTGACCATATCCTCCACCGGCACCTTCAATCCGAATTCCTCATGAAGCATTACCACAAGCTCCAGTGCATCCACGGAATCCAACCCCAGCCCAGGGACATCCGTCTCATCAGCTAAAAAAATTGGTGTCTCATAGTCAAAACCTTCGATTTCCACATCCTCCAACTCCAGCTGGCTTATCATTTTCTCCAAAATTCTTCTCTCCAATACTTGTTCTGTCATCTCGATTACCTCCTCTTATTCAATAGTCAATATATCCGCAAATCCGGTCATTTCAAAAACCTCCATAATGGTTTCATTTACATTCTGCAGAACCAGCGTCTTCCTCAGCTTATTCGCTTTTTTCTGTCCTGCCAGCAGTACACGCAGTCCAGCACTGGAAAGATAATCCAGCTTTTCAAAATCCATATTGAGTTCCCCGCAGTCATCCAATACAGGAAGCAGCACCGCCTCCAGTTCCGGTGCAGTGGTAGTATCCAGTCTCCCCTCCAATGCCAGAATCACCGCTCCATTTTCCTCTGTTTTATTAATCGTCATTGTTCAATCCTCCCGCTATCCTTTCATATATGTAGTTATACTGCAATTCCCGTGTACTGATCAAATGGCTCATCATTCTTCCGGTCAATGCTATTGCTTTTTTATTTGTTTGATATACTGCAAATCCCACCTGCCGATAAGGATACTCTCCCACCTTATTCACTGCCATAGCAAACGGCTGGAAAATAACTCCTGTATCCTGATACTTTGCCGCTGCCGATATAATTTCAAACACATAATGCAGCGGATCTGGCCGACACACCAGACAATAGGCGGCCGGATGGCCATCCTTCATAGAAATATAGCTGATTTCCTTACAAAAATGTCCTTTTCTCCCATCCATCACTCCTACGGGATCCAATTCCCCGGTAAAGTCCATGTGTTTCAGATTCCGAATCTCCTCCTGGACATCCGATGGGATTTCCAAAAAGCTAACCGCTTCAAAACCCTGCGTATCCAAAAGCTTCAGGATGCGCTCCCCATGTCTTTTCATATAAGTCTGCCAACGAGGATAGTCTTCCTTCTTGGAACGGAACAGCTCCACCGTATCTCTTACGGAAAATCCCTGCTTCCCGGCCATTTTCTTTAAGATATCTGAATACTTCCCGCTCTCCTGAATGCGAAAAAGCAATGTCTGCCCTTTCTCCTTTTCCTGTTTTACCAAATAAGTAAGCAGTGCGGTTCCCACCCCTTCTCTTTTGTCCCGGACACTCAGATAGAGAATCTCTGTCTGACTGGCCATGCGCTCATACAGCAGCACGCCCCGGCCCACCCCCTCTTGATCTCGGATGCCCAGAGCCCTTATTGTACCTCCCCGGTTCTGAAAGTAATAATCCCCCAACGGGCTTCGGCAGCTTTCAAACACGATAAGATAATCCAGATATCCAACCGTCTCTATTTGCTCCATTATGACTCCTTCCTCCCGCTGACTACCACCGCAGCTGCTCCGAACCAGTCCCAAATACCGTTATCATCCAGATGCTCCATCCAAAAATCCCGCCTGGCCTTCAGCTGCTGCAAATATTCCCGGCATTCTTCCTCCGGTACCTTCTTGAGAAACTCCGTCAGCTCCATGATATTTTCCATTTTCTTTTTTTCTCCCAAATAAAGATTTTCCACATAGCATTCCTTCTTTCTTCTGGGACAAGCCCAATTGCTCAAAGAAAATATACGGGGAAGGGCATAAATTCCGATATCCTTTAGACCGGATACATAAAAGAACCTCGGAAGCTTTGATGCGCCAAATCCCCGGTTGAAATCCATCAGCCCACACCCCAGTTCTGAGAGCACCCGGGCCATTTTATTCTGGAAACGAGGAATTGTCTCTGCCCAGTCACACTCCAAGGGATAGTATCCATTGTTCCAGGTCTCATAGCCCAAGGACATGGAGGATACCGTAGTGATCCTCCCTCCCGGTCGGCAGACCCGCTTCATTTCCGCAATAGCTTCCTTCGGCCGGTCAGCACAATTAAAAAATGTATGGCTGACCACTCCGTCAAAAGATTCATCCTCAAACGGCATTTCATACGCAGAGCCATACACATACCGAACCGTATTGCCATTCTCCACGGACTTTGCCTCTTTTAGAAATCCCTGGTCAATGTCCAGACCGGTATAACTTACATTAGAGGTTCCTTTCGACAAATATCTGGTAAAAAGTCCGGTGCCGCAGCCCACATCCAATATGCGCATGCCGCTCTCAATCCCACAGCTTTGTACTGCATAGGATACAAAATCTTCATTTAGTATGGTAATTCTTGTAGCTTCCAGATATTCCGGCGTCTGCATAATCTTTGACCATTCCATCCTCTTATTCTCCTGTCCATTCGTCATACCAGCCGTTTTATACCATCTGCCTGCTTGCTAATTCATAGAAGCGGCCTCTTTGCTCCATCAATTGTTCATAGCTTCCCTGCTCAATCAGCTGCCCATGCTCCAGCACCAGAATCCTGTCACAGTTCATAACCGTGCTCAGCCGGTGCGCCACTACCACTCTGGTGGCATGCAGCTTTTCCAACGATTCACATACCAAAGCCTGATTCACATTATCCAAAGCGCTGGTGGCTTCATCAAAATAGAGAATTTTCGGATTGTTGGCAATGGCGCGGGCAATCAGAATTCTTTGTCTCTGGCCGCCAGATATGGTTCCGCTCCCCTCGGCAATGACTGTATGAATCCCCATTGGCATCTGCGCAATATCATCCTCCAGACCGACCATTTTAATAATCTGATGTACCCTTTTTTCGGATACCTGGGAGCTGGTAATCATAATATTCTCGTAAATAGTACCGGATATCATTTGTCCGTCCTGGAGCACCACGCCAAACTTTTTACGAAGCTCCCGCTTATCCAGACTGTCAATATCCCTGTCATCATAGTAAATCTTGCCCTTCGTCGGCTTCTCAAAACCTAACAGCAGCTTCAGCAGCGTGGATTTTCCGCTTCCAGAGGAGCCCACGATTCCCACATACTCTCCCTTATGAATTTTAACGGAAAGATTTGTGATAATATTCTCCCCCTCGGGTGTATACTTAAAAGATACGTTATTGACCTCCACATTGCCTTCCAGCTTGCCGGGCATAATCGTGTCATCCTCAAATTCCGGGAGCGTTTCCAGCACAGGCTGTGCCCTCCGATAGGTAGGAATCGCATGGTTAACCTCTAAAAAAGCGGATACCATGGAAACCACCGCATTGGCAAAATATCCAAAGGCTGAGGTGAAAGCCATATATTCACCAAAACTGATACCCAGGTCCTTGGCAATCATTTGATAGTAAAAGACCACGGTAAACACCGTATTCAGCACCAGATTCAGGTTAGACGATATATTATCCAGCCTGGATTTTTTAATAAGAATCTTTTTAGATTCCGTATATGGCTCCAAATATTGTAAAAGCGCGCGGTTCTCCACTCCCGCAATCTTAATTTTGGAAATGCCGTTCAAAATCTGATACATCAAAGAGGACACCTTGGCCTTAACCTCCATCAGCTCCTTCTCATAACGGATCTGGATAAAACCGATGACCGCAGTCACTGCCGCATTGATCAGAATTAAAACCAATCCCATTTTGGCCAGCTTTCCAGAATATTTAAACATACGGTATAAGTAAAACAAGGAGAAGGTGGCCGTCAGCACGGTATTCACCGCCACGTCAGATAATAGATTGTAAATGGCGGAAATTCCCATCACCCGTTGTCCCAGGTCACCGCTGTCATAATCATTGAAAAAACTGCTGGGCAGATTGTACAGCCGGTCGAACACTGCCGCCTGCACATCATACTCGCAGGCATTGGTAGATCGGAAAATTGCCAGATTTTTAATCATTGTGAACAGAAGATTACCTACCGTAAAACTAAGAATCAGGACGCTCATTTGAATCAATGTGGATTGATCCCCCATAGGTATGTATTCATCAAATATTTTCTGGTTCATATATGGCAATAGCAAACCGATCAAGGCACTCACTGCCGCCATAAAAAACAAATTAAATAAATCGGCGCCCTTAATGGATGGAATTCCAAATTTTATCAGATCCATCACCCCCAGCTTCTTATTTGGAAACGGACGGTATACCATATAAGCCACCGGCTTTAATTTCTTGGCAATCTCCTCAGTCAGAGGCTCAACGGTACCCTGCACGCAGTCGTGCAGATAATATTTGGAAAAGCCCTTTGGCACTGCCGCATACGGCGTATTTTTCTCCTCATCAAACACGAGAAGAATGCCGGAATCATTCACAAACCAATTTTCTTCCAACAGGACTTTACGGCTGGCGAAATGGGAAACCCTGGAAACATCCTCCACATCAAACCGTCTGCCGCAGGCCTCCTTCATATCCTCAAAGGATGCTATCCGAATCCGCTTCTTGGCACAGATAAAGGCCATGGTATCATAAAGACTGTTTCCGGATTTATCTGCTCTGGCGGATCTGGATTTCTTATAAAACATGTTATAGATCAGGGTTAATCCTTTTTCTTTTGTTTTCTCCTGTTCCTCAGAAACCGCATAAATGAAGCCTTCCTCTGTGATCAGGCGGAGATTGACCACCTCCACCACGTCCTCACCAAAATGGTTGCAGTCCATCATAAACATAGAAATCTTCTTGGCAAAGCTTAGGTAGGTATCCTCCTCAATTCCCGGAAGCTTCTGTATCCTGGCTTCTCCCAGGGCAGAAATGACGAACACCCAATTTCCGTCCTCATCGGTATGCTGCATGGAAGGAATCCGCTCACCTTCCAACATCTCTGTTAAAAAATACCTTCTGCCTGTCTCACTGCCTTTCTTTACAGCCGCATAGACCAAAGCTGTCCCAGATACCACCAGATAGGTGGACAAATCTTCTGTCAGGATTACCTGCCCGCCTTTTAAAATCACCTCGTTCATTTTGTATCCCACCCCTCTCCTATATGGTCGTAATCAGCTTCTGGTAATGTCCAGGTACATTCAGCAGAGTATCATGGGTCCCCCTCTGAACGATCTTACCTTTTTCCATTACGATGATTTCATCACAGTCACGGATAGCGCTGAGACGATGGGCAATAATAATACAGGTACAGCCTCTTCTTCGGATGTTGTCCACGATTTCCTTCTCAGTAATCACATCCAGTGCGCTGGTTGCTTCATCCATAATCAAAATGGTGGGATTGGTTACCAACGCTCTTGCAATCTCCAACCGCTGGCGTTGACCGCCGCTCAAATTACGCCCGCCTTCTGTCAGATGGTAATCATAGGCTCCCGGCTTTTTGGTAATCACATCGTGGATGCACGCGTCCTTGGCAGCTCTGATGATATCCTCATCGCGGATGGTATTGTTCCACATGGTAATATTCTCTTTGACGGTGCCGGAAAATAAAGTGATATCCTGGCTCACCGTGGAAATAGAAGCGCTCTGGATCTCTGGGGATACCTCCCTAAGAGGAATTCCATTTACCAGAATCTCTCCGCTCCATGGCAGGTAAAGACCGCTGATGATCTTCGATACAGTGGATTTCCCGCAGCCGGATGACCCTACAAAAGCAATGCTTCTGCCGCTGTACAGATGGAAATTAAAATTCTCCACCAGCGGCTTTTCCAGCTTGCTGTAGCCAAAGGATATATCTTTTAATTCAATTTCTCCGGTTAACTTCTGATTAGAGGCCTTTACATCCGCCTCCTGGGAATATTTCTCATCTTCCTCATAGCGCAGAATATCATCCACTCGGCTCATGTCTGCCTTGATCTTCTGCATCTTTTCCACGAATTGTGTCAGCTCATTTACCGGCTGCATGAAGGTGGAAAGCAGGGTATTGAAAGCAATCAGCATACCTGCGGTCAATGTACCGTTGATCACCAGACAGCCGCCGATCATCAGCACCAGAATATTGCAAACCTGATTGAGAATCTCCGGAACCGCATTGATGATCTGCTGCATCTTGCCCTGGGACTGCTCCATACGGGTATATTTGGCATGGTATCCCAGCACACGGCCGGTATACTGGTTCTCCACACCAGCTGCCTTTAGTGTGGAAATAATATTGATACCAGATAAAATCACACCGTACATGCTGCCCTGGTCTTGCTGCATCTTCATCATAGACCGGGACATCCTATCCGAAGTCACCTTCATAAGTCCAAAATTAATGGCTATAGTTACAAGGCCGATGAGTGTCAGAAGGGGACTGTACAGCAGAAGCAGAATCAGGTAAAAAACGGATACAAAAATATTCAGCACATTCGTAGCCAAATCCCCTGCCACAAATTCACAAATCGTATTATTATTCTCTACCCGTTCTGCCAGATCCCCCGCATACCGCTGGTCATAAAAGCTCATAGGCAGCCGGAACATATGACTTAAAAAACCATGAGAAGAAATCAATGCCATTTTATTCTGAAGTTTCACCAACAGATGATTTCGGTAGAAGGTGAACGCCGCCTGAAAAAATACGGTGCCCAGCATGGCTATGATCAACGGCTTGAGCCACCCCGCGTTGCCCCCCGCCAGCACATCATCAATAAAAATCTGCGAAAATACTGGCATGAACAGCCCTGGAAAAATCAGGCAGACGCCGAGTAAAACCAGGGAAATTAAAGAGCTGTACTGCCCTTCCAGTCTCTTTTTTACAAAGCCTAAGAGGCTGCTCTCTTTCTTCGTCTTCGTAAACCCTTCTCCCGGACGGCAGACCAAAGTGACTCCGGTAAAGGACTCATCCAGTTCTTCCATCGTAAGCTTGCGCCGTCCCTGGGCAGGATCGTTAATATAAGCATAATCGCCCTTAATACCTTCAAACACCACAAAATGATTGAAATTCCAATGAATAATACAGGGAGGTGCAATCTCCATCAGTGCGTTTAGGCCCATTCTTCGTCCTTCTGTCACAAAACCATATTTTCTGGCTCCCCAGAGGATCTTACTGGCCTTACATCCATCCCTACTGACACCTGTATCCACACGTACCTTATCCAACGGTACATGTTTTCCATAATAGGCCATAACCATCGCCAGAGAAGCAGCGCCGCACTCGGTGCCTTCCATCTGGAAAATAGTAGGGGTCTTAACAAATGTGCTTTTCATGCTCTCCCCTCCTAATTGGCCGCCGTCTCAGATGCCACATTCACATCAAGCTTAGATTTTAGGAACGGTATCAGCTTGCTGATCGGTGCATTTTCCTTAATGCGGACTTTTGCGGATATTGGTGTATTCTCCGCCAGCTCTACCGTCTCTCCCTTGCGATTGGACCAGGCATAACCACTGACTGTATCATCATCCTTTTTCAGAGAAATCAGCACCTCCACGCAGGGGCCCTGCTGCTGAAAGCCTTGTACCATCACATCATCTCCCAGCATCCGCTGCATCTCCGAAGCGGACACGGTATAGGTTCCTACGCTGGTGACCTCGGCCATCATATGACCGTATTCCTGTTCGCTCACGGTAGATGGTGTCACCACTACATCCATGCCCTCTTTTAATTTCTTGCCCTCAGCCAGAGGAACATAACATCTTACAATCTGCGAATCCCCTCCCGCTTCGGAATTGCTCTTAATTTTCACAAGCTCTGTTCCCTGCCCCACAATCTGATCCACCTGCACCGGTATATCCACCACCGTTCCGGCTGTCTTCGCCTTGATCTCATCCGTAGCCTCTGCAGAGCTGTAGGTGGCCAGCTGAGCCTTTAGATCCTTTAAGGTGGCCTCCTTGGCTGCTTCAAACTGCTCCTTTAGCGTCTTTTGGCTGACCTTTTTATTTTTTGTTTCTTGTGTCTTTGTGACCTTGAGGCTCTCAATCTGCTGCTCCAGGGATAACTGCTCACTGTATGCATTGGAATATAGGGAAGAAGCCTCAGAAAAATCCGTATTCAGCCGGCTTTGCTCTGCCGTGCGGCTGCTCTGAGAGGAATAATAGCTTCCATAAACGCTCTCCGCAGAATCATAGGCCGCCTGCGCATCGTTCATATCCATCTGCGCATTGTTATATTCTGAGGTGGCCGTCCCAAGCTGGTTTTCCAGCTCCTGAAGCTGTGTGCTCTGGGCCGCCATAGAGTTCTCCAACTGAGTCATCTGCGCGGAAGCTGACTGTATTTCGCTCTCCACAGATGCAAGAGAGGTTTTTAATTCTGTCATAGAGCTTTCCAGGTCAGCCAGCTGCTGCTGTACCTCCTCCGGAACCTCTCCCTCTGGATATTGTTCTTTTAATGCGCTGTACTGATTTTCATATGTAATAAGCTGGGTGTTTTGGGTATTCTTAGTAGACTCCAGGCTTTCATACTGGTTTTTCAACGCCGTATACTGGCTGTCCAAATCAGCGGCCGCCTGCTTCGCCGATGCATATCCCTCCTGCAAGGCAGACATGGTAGACGCCGCGGTTTGATACCGGCTCTGGGCCTGGGTCAGATCCGTCTGCGCTGCCTGATAATTAAAGGTCGCCGCATTCGCCCCATCATCCCCCACCGCTGCCAAATAGGCATTCTCTGCCGCATCCATCTGGCTTTTATAATTCGCAGCCTTTTTCTTGGCTTTTTCCAGCTGTTCATTAAGCGCTTGGAGATTAGCCTGCTTCTCCTCCAATGTCAGCCCTGCCTGTTGATATTGGAGCTTATATTCCAACAGACGGGTATTATCTGAAGTGGCCGTATCCTTTTTACTGGTAAGCGTCACGCCTTCCACTGCAGCGATGCGCTCCTGCAGCTGAGCAACTGTAAGATTCGTATCTTCATTTTTCACAACTGCCAATACATCCCCTGGCTGCACCTCCTGGTTTTTCTGGACTAAAATATCCGTTACCGTTCCGCCGTAGGTTGCATAATTTCCAAGGTTCCCCGTATTCGTCATATATAGACCGCTGACACTTACGTTTTCCGGCAGACGCCCGAAAATAGCCCAGACAAGTACACAAACAACCACAAGCCCCGCACCTGCCACAGCGATCCATAGGGAAGGTGATGCAATACGGATCATTTTATCCAGCTGTTCCGGCGAAGCTAAACGGTCTATAGAAGCTTTTCTGTAAATATTCCCCATGCCCTTTTCTCTATCATCCCCCATTGCCCTAGGCAGAAGATGATAGTCCTCCTTTCCCGATGCATATTTACTACTATGATACTGGATTCTTAGCTAAGAAAAAGAGGAGATGCAAAAGTAACTCAAAACCCGACAAAATTAACCTCAAGGAGCATACATCTATCTTGGGTAACAATGCTTGCCGTCCCACTTTTGGTACCTGAATCCTATCATTTTCTATGAATTAAAAAGTCCCCAAAACAATTCTGTTTTAGAGACTTACCTTACATCTTCTATTCATACCCAGGGCACCCGATTGGACGCCCTGGGTATCGATCAATTCTGTACCAAATTATACGCCTGCTGCAGACGCTGCTGCACCCGCAATGCCTGCTGCTGCACTGATAGTAGAAATAGCCACATCAGCCGCATCCTTGCTGTTCATCTTTCCGCCTGCTACGGAATCAAGATCCTCCTCAGAAAGAATACCTTCTTCCTTTTCATCCAGATATGCCTTCATAACCTCCATGGATTTCTGAAATTCCTCCATTGGCATTTCCATACCTGCTGCTTTGGCAACTTCATAGCAGTCTTCTGGTGATTTTGCTTCCCCTAACTTTGCAATAAAGGTCTCATCCTGCATTGCTTTGTACAGAGCATCATTGATATCTCCCTTTGGTGTGTACATATAATTTCCTCCTTAACTAAATGATTTGTGCCGACTTACGGCCACATAGGTATCCACTATTAAAAGCGTTTCCGCTTAATAGCTCTTATTCCTGCCGGAGCAGATACTCGCCTACCTTCTCCTGAGACAAGGGATGCCGCTCCATATACTGAAGCATTTTCTCCTTGATCCCCAGCCAGGTAATGTATTCCCCCTGCAGGGGCTCTCCCCCTTTGTCCTTGCCCAGATAGTCAAATCGGGGATACTGGCGGACAAATACCTTCTCCGGATTCTCCAATCGGCCGGCCACATCCTCTGCGAGGTTTTCCTCAAAGAAATCCTTCAGATACATTAACGTATCCTCATGGGACAGCTTCTGGTTCCTGGCAGAAATATAATAATAGACAGCCCGGTAAAATGCTGTTTTGCCCTCCGCCATACACTGGGACATATCAATCAGCCCCTTGATCCTTTGAAGGGCTTCCCGGTATTCCCCCAAATAATAACAGCACATAGCACTCATATAGAGCCAGCCGCTTCCCATCTCTTCTCCCGGAAAATCAAAGTCCGGGTATACACAATAGATCCGGGGCAGTGCATTTTCAATCTGCGAATCTGAAAAATAATCCAAAATCCCCCGAAGCAGCTTTGCAATTCTTTGATCGATGGTCTCCGGATAATTCAAATAAGGAATTAAATACGCTTTGGTATTTGCCGCTCTCATATAACGCTCCGTGGTATTTCGGTTAATCTCAGACATTCCGGGAATCAGAATGTGGAAGGACGGAAAACCGGTATAGGAAACGTCCCGAATTAATACATCGTACCCCTCTTTCAGAAAGCTGTTCAGCATATCATCGAGAATTTCCTGATTGCTCATCTCAGACACATCCTTAACCGGCTGAAATTCCCAGGAGCTTTTCCTGCCGAACATTTCATAGGGATAAACGCCAAACCCCATTTTATAGCTGTTATAAATATTTACGATTGAAGTCAGCCCGTTATTTTCAAAATCAAGAACACTGCGCCTGGCATAAGCAGAAATATCATTTCCCTGAGTAGCTTCCGTAATGGAGCGTTCCATAGCCACTCCGTAATCCGGATGGCAGCCCAGCTTGATTCCATAACAGCCTGTATTCATATCCACCACCAGCAGCGCAGCCACAGGATATTTCCCGCCAAAGGAACAATCCTTCATATACACGCGGATTCCGGAAATATTGCGGAGCTTCTGCACCCGTTCCCAGATATACGGGTAATTTTGAATATAGGTATCCGGAATATCCGGCAGAGACGGACGCTCCATCATGATTTTCTCCTGTACATGGCGCTCTATAATCTCCGACAGCCCTTGCACCAACGCTTCCTGTGGTGTATTTCCTGCGCTCATTCCATTGCTTCCATAATGACCCATATATAAAAAGTATGGCAGATACTCTACCTTTTTTGTTTTCACGCTGTAAAATGGCCTTGTCTCATAAGAGTTCTCAGTCCCATACAGATAATATTCCACCTTACAATTCTTACGGATAAAGGCTTCCCGCTCCTTGACAGACGCATCCTTCATTCCCCTGGCTTCAAAAAACCAATCCATCATTGCATTTTCTGACCGGGCAATTTCCCCGGAGCTCATATGGATCTCATCCGGAAACTGGCGGAAGGCTCTGCCGTTCTTCGGATATTTGGCCATGATCATCAAAATATCATTTTGGAGACGTTCCAAAAATTCAGCATACGCGCTTGCTTTGGCATAGATCTCCGATACTCCTTTGCCATTGGACCCAAGACCTGTCCCCTTGATATTGATCCGCAGCGAATATGTATCTGCGCTGCTTCTGGGAATTTCCTGTTCCTCCACAGGAATTCCCAGTTCCTTTAATATGTTCTGAAGATATTCTACCGTCTCTTGTGGACGGCGGTCTTTATAGTGCAATTCCTGCTGTCTGCTCATGATTCCTCCATCTTTACACACTCATCCTTTTTTCTATCTGTCCGCCGCTTTTATACACATGCGGTGAACATAGAAGCTGTCACTACACCGATGATGGCACCGGCTGCCCCCGCAACACCTCCAGTAACGCCCAGGGCTGTGGATACACTTTTCGCGGTGCTTTTTCCGCCAGCAACCGCATCCAGGTCCTCTTCGTCCAGAAGGCCATCCTCCTGCTCCACCAGATACGCATACATAATTCCCATAGAGGTCTGAAATTCTTCCATACTCATATTCGGAAGCCTCTTTTTCACCACCTCATAGCCCTCCTCCGGAGTTTTCAGCCCCTCCAATTCTTTTACAAAATCCGGATCCTTTACCAGTGCAAACAATTCATCGTTTAATTCTCCCTTTGGTGTATACATATACATTTCCTCCTCATTTTGATTGTTTTTTTACCTGCATCGTTCCCGCATTTCACACCCTTAACGTAAAATATCTTTTTCCATTTGTGAAGCCCTTTCACGGAAGTAACCTGATTTTCTACATAAATGTCATCCTTTACATAAAATTCATAGTTCCAAAAATATCACGGATTTCCTGTGTAATTCCCTGATGCCGCTCCAGCAGGCCGAAAATCTTGTTTTTGAAAAACACCTGCTCATTTCGCATTCCGCCTGCCACTTCGTCCAAATCTGCCTCGCTTAAAACACGGTCTCTTTGCTCCTCCTCCAGATAGGACTGTATCACCACCAGCGTATCCTTCAGCTCCGCCAATTCCATCCCCTTCACATATTTGTCCAGCACTGCCTGCAACTCCTCCCGATTCCTGCAGTTCCTAATCTCCTTCCAAATGTCCTCTTGATACATAATTTCCAAAAAACCCTCGTGGAGTTCTCCTCGTGGTGTATACATCTCCTCACCTCCAATTCCTCTCTTTTCTTCTCTCTCAACCAATTATTTCATCTTACTTTAACCATAACTATACCGATTTGAAAACAGCCTCAACAAAATCGACCAAATTTCAGACATAGATGACCATTTCCCAAATTTGCCGTCGAAATTTTTATTAATACCAACTAATGAAAAATTATCTGTAAGAAACAAAAAAATATGATATGATAACCACAAACTTATAAAAGCATATTATTTCAAATTGGAGATACCCTATGAAATCCACTACAAAAAACCTCATTAAGACAATTGCGGCATGGAGCGTCCTAAGCATTCTAATAATTGGGATCGTGGTTCTTTTCTTCGCCATCTCCCATACCCAAAAAAGTGAAATTTACTTAATGGAAACTTCTCTCCAAAAGACCGGCTGGAGCTATTATGCCAGCAATGGGACTGAGGAATGGCCCACCGCTCCCGAGTATACTAGCGAATACGATTTTCATTTTCCGCGCCAGGAGGAAATTCGGGCGCTCCGCATCACCCGTACAATGACAGAAGCACTGCCTGACTGCCACTTGTCCATCTCTCCCTATGGCGCCGGCATTGATCTCTTCCTGGATGATGAGCTCTTATACTCCGATTTTTCTTGGGAACCTCGCAGCTCACGCACCTATCTAACTCTCTCCGCAAAGGAACGGGAACGTTTTCTGGATATAGACCGGTCACTCTGTCTAAGCCTGCCAATGGAATACACAGGTCAAACCCTCACTGTCATCTATTATTATCCGGACTCCTTCTCATACACTCCTCTGACCACCTACATGTATCCTATTCTGCAAAACCTATTCACCCAAAGTGCCATCCCCTGCGTAGATGGAGCCTCTTCTGCCATTGCAATCACTCTGTACAGCGTAATGCTATTCGTGCTGATAGCTATTTTCGGCTTTGGACTGCCCAAAGGGCAATACCAGTGGAATCTTTTATTGCTGGCCGCCTACTTTCTATGCTTGATCCTGCACATGCTTTCCATTTCTACACTTGGCACCGTATGTCTGCTGCCCGTGGATATTTATTCCGACTATTTGAACTATCTTTGCATCATTCCTTTGCTTTTATTTATCGGCATCACCTTCTTTTCCGGCCGGCCAAAAAAAGCCGCTGTCATTTTCACTTTACTTTTAAGTGCAGCCGATCTTACCTGCTTCCTCTTGGACCGCGCTCAGGGAACTGCCTACACTTCCAAATTCAACCCTTGGCTGGAACTGCTGGTTTTCCTGATTTTTGTAGCTCTCGGTGTGATAGAGCGCCGAAATAATCCTGAGTTTCTAAAAAAACAAATTTTATGGAAATCTGCTCGGAGTGCAATGGCCGTTTTACTGCTTACCAGTCTTCTGGACTCCATGTCTGAGGAATCGTTCGGAATTTACTGGGCAAACCTGTTCTATAGCCTGGCCTACCTAAATGCCATGCCTCTGATGCAGCTGATCAGTCAATGGTGCGCTATCTTCGTTACCTTTTGTCTGCTGCAAAAATTTATTCGGGATGTGGCAGAGACCAGGAAAAACGCCGCCATCTACCAGCTTCGGAGCCAAATGGCCATGGAGACCTGCAGGCAGCTTCGGGATTCCACTCGACAGATCCGTGAGGTAAAACACGAGCTGCGCCATCACGCATTCACCCTCCTTGGACTGCTCCAGAAAAAAGAGTATGACAGAGCAAAAGCCTATACCGCGGAAATGACTGCAGATATCCAGTCTCTTCCGCAGGTATCCTATTGTGAGAATCTTCTGGTAAATACCATCGCCTCCGCATATGCCCAAAGAATGAGCTCTGCCGGTATCACTTGCAGCTACGAGCTGAATCTTCCGGAGGTGCTTCCTTTTGCCGATACGGATCTGTCCGTACTTTTGACTAATATTCTGGAAAATGCGGTGGAGGCCTGCGGGCGCCTTTCCCAAAGTGCCCATCCCCAGGTAATGCTGCATCTGGCATTTTATGGAAATATGCTGGTGCTGACCTCCGAGAATTCCTGCCCGCCTCCCAAGGCCAGGAACAACAGCCTCTTTCCCACCAGCAAGTCCAATACCGAAGCCCATGGTTTCGGAATGGGCATGATACGGAGCATCGTCAAAAAATACGATGGCGAAATTGAAGTCATGTATACAGAAAATAAATATCAGATTAAGCTCTACCTCAACGGAAAGAGCTCTTAAAAAAAAGTCTTTTCCTGCATTTTCTACAGGAAAAGACTTTTTTCATAAAGCTTTTCTAACACAGTGCTTCGGATAGCGCCAAACCGGTTTCTGGCCACCGGCAGCTGCACCCCTCCGGGAAGCACCACATAATAATGGTGGATTTTCTGAATATACTTCAAATTTACCAAATAACTCCTGTGAATCCGCACAAAGAGGAGATCTGGAAGCCGATTTTCAACGTTGTTTAAATTGCCGCTCACCTTCTCCACAGTGCCGTCCGTCTTGTGAATTAAAATAGAATGATTGTAGATCTCCATATAATAAATGGAGTCCGAATCGACCAGCAATGTCTTCTTAGCCGTTTCAAAAGCCAGCGTACAGCTTCCCGCAGACAAAGCCCGAAGAAGTGCTTTCTTTAATTTCTCATGATCCAGCGGCTTTATCAGATAATACATGGGAAACACATCATAGCTGTCCACAGCATACTCTTCGTAAAAGGTGACAAAAATCAACTTCACCGAATTTCCTTCCCGACGGAGCTTCCTGGCGTACTCCATTCCATTCTCACCGTCCAGTAAAATATCCAAAACCAAAAGATCAAAGGCTTCCCGCTTCTGCGCCTGCGCCAGTTTTTCCAACGAACTATAGCAACACAGCTCACAGGAAATAGAGCGGTTCTCAAAGAACTCCTCTACCTGTTCTTTGAACTCCTCCATGAACTCTTGATCATCATCACATATTCCAATTCGATACACCTGCTTCTGCCCCCTTTATCCTGTATTCTTTTAAGCATACTAGAAAATTATATTTTTTGCAAATACCATTCCTTTTACCTGCATTTCAAGAATCTAAACGCACGATTACGAAGTAGCCATACATTTTCCTTGAATGCTCCAAATTCTCTAAATATAATGAAATAAAAAGAAAGCTGAATATTGTGAAAATGCGTTTGTCCTATTTTAAATGCTGTCAGAATGTGTCATTGGAATTACTGTAGTATGAGCTTTTATTCTTCACTACAAAGAAATGGGAGGGGTAATATGTATACGATTGCTATTTGCGATGCAGATCAGGCCGCTGCCGATAAGCTCCGTATGGCCCTCCATAACGTACTGGACAATTTGAATATGGCTCATATCGTCTACTACCATAAGATTCTGGCTCTCTGTATAAGTTGCTGAAAAAATACCCTGAAAAATACAATTTCCTATTTCTGGAAACCTCCCTTAAACCATTGGGAGGCATAGAGCTGGCCATGAAGCTGCGTAAGGACAAATATGCCGGCGAAATCGCCTTTATTTCCCAAGATGCCTCTCTGGTATTCAAAGGCTATGAAGTAGATGCCTGTCAGTATTTTCTGAAACCGGCAGACCAGCAGCAGCTTCACCGCCTCTTTTTCCGGCTTTCTATGAAATCCATTCAGCAGCAGTCCTCACAGTTTCTTCTGCTGAACTACGGCACCAATTATAACAAGATCCGGTACTCCGATATTCTATACATAGAGACCTTTGGACGTAAAGTGGCGATTCACACGCTCACCAAGGATCCTGTCATTTATTACCCATGCAAGCTGTCGGAACTGGAAGATCTTCTCCCCACCACACTGTTCGTCCGCTGCCACCAAAGCTTCATTCTGTCCATCAATACGGTGAAAAGCATTTCAAAGGCTACCGCATTTCTCATAGACGGCACAGAAATACCAATCAGCCGTTCCTACAAAGAAATTGTATATCAATTCTTCGGCTCCAAATAATGCACCGTCTTTTTCCTTTTCATCTCTGATATCCCTCTTCTTTGGCTTCTTTTGAATGCCAATTCGGAGGGATTTTATTTTCCCGGTCTTAAAGATACCTGAAAATATGGTTGTTTTTGTCAGTTTTGCCGTTAATTTTGCGTTTTTATTGTCCAATCTCAGAAAATTACATAAGATGATAAAAATAAAAGTCAAATCAGTAAGAAAGAGGGGATAGCATTATGGACATGCCAGTTTTGAATATGGTATTAGATTCCGCCCAGGAAATCCAAGGCTTTCACGGAAAAGATATTGTGGTGCTCCACGTAAACCACTGTATGGACAATTCTTTCTATTTCAGCGAGGCCTTGAAAAAAGTTTTCTATGAGGTAGTTTTTATCGGCGTACCTTATAACGATAAAGAAGTGGAAAAGGGCTACACCTTCCGCTATTATTACGGAAAAAATAAAAAAGGGATCTTTGAACTTTACCAAGGGACCAAGCTATTTGCCATCACGGACCACGATTTTACCGAGGCCACCGAGCTTTTGCTGGAACGCGCCTTCAAAAGAGAAATCCTTCCTCTCCTGAAAAAAGGAAAAAAGCTTGTGGTCATCGAGGACGGCGGCTACCATTATCCGGTGTTCGCCCGTCTCGCCAAGGAGCATCCCTTTCTTCTGGAGCATATGCTAGGGAGTGTGGAGCAGACCACCTCCGGCACCATCAAATGCATCGATAACAGCCGGCAAAATGGCTATGCCTATCCCTGTACCAGCATTGCCCGCTCCAACATCAAAATGCATGTGGAATCCCGTTTTATCGGCCACCGGGTCGTGGAGGAGCTCAGCCAGTTTCTCTATGAGGCCAATACCTTCCTGGATTTTCACAATGTGCTGATTTTGGGCTACGGCATTGTGGGCCGGCGGGTAGCCATGGATCTAAAGGACAAGCGCTGTCAAATCACCGTTTATGACACGGATCCCTTCATTTCCAAAATTGCCACCGCGGAAGGCTTCCGGACGGCAGCAAAGCTGACGCCGGAGCATTTTCCCAAGAGCACCATTGTCATCGGAAATGTAGGGCAGGCCTCCTTCACACAAGAGATATTTCAGGCCTTTTTGGATGCCGCCGCAGATACCATATACCTTTCCAGCAGTTCCTCTCAGGACAAGGAATTTAAACTTTTCCTGAATATGGTTACGGAAAAAACGCCGTTTCCAGAGGGTGTAATTCTCAAAGAGGAAATCCCGGAGAATTATTATACCATCTACCGCCTCAGCTACCGTGGGCGGATAAAGACCGTATATCTCATCGCCCAGGGCATGCCGGTGAATTTCTACCGAACAGATGTGATCAGCCTTACATACAGCATCATTGACCTGATTTTCTCCGAAATGCTCTCCATGGGACTGACCTTGTGTCAAAATGATGTTTCTCTGGAGCATAAGCTCTACCTTCTGGGAGAGGCGGATGGCTTCATGCCGTTCATTTCCGAAGAATCCCTGATCGATTTATGGTTTCAAAAATATGATCTAAGCTATGGGGACAATATTCAGGAAATCTTGGATTCCCACCCATTTAGCGGATATCTCCGCGAAAAGCTTTCCCGGAGGGTATAAATTATGGAAGAACGTATTGTGAAAAACACTTTTCAGAAATTTTTTCTGCCTACCTTAACCGCGTCAATTACCTTGTCTGTCATCTCTATGACCGACTTGATCATCGCCGGCTGGTTCGTAGGGGAGGACGCTTTAACATCCATCAGCCTGGCACTGCCGGTGATCATTTTCGTACAAATCATCGCCGCCTCCTTCGGTACCGGAGGTGCCATTGCTTTGTCCGCCAAATTGGGGGAAGGTGATCTGCCTCAATGCAGCCGGATTTTTACCGTATCCATTTTATCTGCCGGAGCCATCGGCGTGGTTGTGTGTGTCTTAGGAACGATATTCCTGGAACCCATCATCCTATTGTGCGGCGGGAGCCCGGGTGCGGTGATGGCCGGAGCCAAGGATTATATCGGTACCCTGTTTTTAGGCATGCCCTTTATGATCCTCTCTCCCGTAATGACCACCTATCTGCGCAATGACAATGAGCAAAAATATTCCATGCTCTGTGTCATGACCTGCGGACTGTTTAATATCATTTTCTCTGCCGTCTTTGCCGCAGTGCTGCATTTTGGCATCGCAGGCATTGCCTGGGCTACTGTATTGTCCCAGATTTTAAGCTGCATTCTGGCCGGACGCAAATTATTCCGCGGCAGACGTATGTTTCATCTGGTGAAGGTAAGACCCTCCCGCTCACTTTATTTCTCCATCCTAAAGCCGGGCCTTCCTGTTGCCTCCATTTTTCTTTCCCAAGTAATTCTCACCGTGGTCATCAACCGGATCCTAATGACCGAGGCCGCCAGCCAGGGGGTAGCCGTTTATGCAGTAATCAAATATTTGATCAATTTCATGTACGCCCTCTTTGACGGCGTCACAGGCTCCATCCAGCCAATGCTTGGCATCTACTATGGGGAGCGGGAGCAGCAGAATATCCTCTATACCGTGCGTTGTTCCTTGACCACCATGGCCGCTATCGCATTGGGAATGTTTCTGCTCATGGAAATCGGAGGCAAACCCTTATGCCGGCTCTTCGGTGTGGCCAGCGGCACCTTGACAGAGCTGACGGTATCCGCCATGCATATGGAAGCCATCTGCTGTCTTACCGCAGGGATCATCACATATATCAATGCCTTCTACCGCTGCACAGGAAATGAAAAAATATCCTTTCTTCTAAGCATCGGCGACAATCTGGTCTTCCCCATCAGCAGTCTTCTGCTGCTGACCCGGGTATTTTCCCTGGGCATAAATGGCGTCTGGTGGGGCCTGGTACTTGGGGGCTTTTGTACCATTATCTGCTGGCTGGCATACTGTCTCTGCAAGCGCAAGGGCTTTCTTCTGCTGGATCAGACGCAATTCACCCGGCCAGAGGATGAATACCATATCATTTACCCGGCCACAAACGAGCAGCTGAAAACACTTCTGGCCGGTGTGGAGGGTTACTGTTTTGAGCAAAAAATCCCCTTGAAGAAGGAGTATTATATCACCCTTTCCATCGAGGAGCTTGTGGTAAATGTGGTAGGCCTGGCCAATGAAGATTCCAGCCGCAATAAAAAAGAATATTATGTGGACATCCGCATCTCTCCCCATCAAGACGGCGGCATAGGACTTCGTATTCGTGACAACCTCACCGAGTTCAATCCTGGGGATCTCTCCACGGATGATATGAAGAGCCTTGCCCTAAAAACAGATTCCAGTGCTGTCAATGAACTGGGCATCGGCCTGGTTAAAAAAATTGCAAAAGATTACAATTACAAACGGACCATTGGTTTTAACAACTTTTCCGTTACACTTCCCTAAATGGAGGAAATCTGATAATGAAAGAAATTTTCGAAGTATTTAAAAATAAAAAATGTCTGATTAGAATGCTGATCTCCGGCCTTTTGTTCCTGGTCATAGCCGCTCCCTTCCGGGCTCTTTTGTCTCTGGTTCCCGGTGTGACGGAAGTACGTCCTGCCAACATGATCCCGCCTGTGCTCGGCCTGATCTGGGGTCCTGCGGCCGCCTGGGGCATCACCATCGCCAACGCCATTTCGGACATCCTGGTGTCTCATTCCGGCTTCTCTGTATGGTTTCCAGGTATGATTATCAACTTTTTCTTCGCATACCTGCCCTATAAACTATGGTACAGTTTCAGCAGCAAGCGCGGGGACACACTTAGGCCAAACTTAAACAGTGTATCCGAGATCCTTCGCTTTATCTATGTTTGTTTCATTGATTCGCTTGTCACTACCGTTCTTCTGGCACTGTTGTTTGAAATTCTGGGCTTCCAGAGCTTTACCTCCTCCGTGCTGCTTTTGTTCTTTAATAATTTTGACTTTACCATCGTGCTTGGCATCCCTGTCATTTTAATCCTCTCCAATTCCAAACGGGTTCAGCTTTGGATTCCCGAAGAATGCCAAAAATCCTGCCCGCTTGACAAAGAGACCCTTCGTAAAAAACAGTTTGGCTTTGACATTTTTTTGTATCTGATCGGCGCTGCCGGAATTTTCTATTATTTCGCCGCCCGCTTTGCAGGCTTCTCTCTTTCCAAAACTGCTGCCCTGATCATTTTGGTGCTCTTTATCTGTATGGAGATACTCTATATCGTAAAGCCCTGCAGCCCCCTCTCGAAACGCAAGGACCTTATGGAGATCCGCAATCTCTCCATCCGTGCCAAGGTGATCATTGGCTTCCTGATGCTGTCCATTTTCTTCGTCCTCATTATCGGCACTGTCACTTTTTTCTCTCAAAGAAATGTGGTAACCAGCGATAAGGATCTGTGGCAATATATTTACACCGTCGTAGGAATCTCACTGAACATTATCTTCATTATTTCCCTTCTGTTCCTGAAATATGTGGAAATCAATATCACCAATCCCCTGGAGCTGCTCTCCCAGCTGGTAAAGCAGTTTGCCGCCAGAGACCATCAGTCTGCGGATATGAACGAGACCAAAGAATTTCTGGCGACCAGCCAAAGCATTCATACCGGTGATGAAATCGAAGCGCTCTCCGGCTCCTTCCACAAAATGATGTTGGATATTGACAATTATGTGGTGAACCTGGCCTCCATGACTGCGGAAAAGGAACGTATCGGAGCAGAGCTCAACGTAGCCACCCAAATCCAGGCGGATATGCTTCCCCGGATCTTTCCGGCCTTTCCGGAACGCAAAGAATTCAATATTTTCGCTTCCATGGATCCCGCCAAGGAGGTAGGAGGAGATTTCTATGATTTCTTCCTGGTGGATGACGATCACCTGGCTATCGTCATCGCAGACGTATCTGGCAAAGGTGTGCCTGCCGCTTTGTTCATGGTTATCGCCAAAACATTAATTAAAAATCATGCTCTCATCGGCGAATGCCCCGCAGATATCTTCACCAATGTGAACGATCAGCTCTGTGAAGGAAATGAGGCCGGTCTTTTCGTCACTGGATGGATGGGAATCCTCAACCTGACCTCCGGAGATTTCGTATACGTCAATGCCGGACACAATCCGCCGCTTCTCATGCGCAAAGGAGGAGAATTCAGCTACCTCAAAAACCGTCCCGGATTCGTATTGGCCGGTATGGAAGGAATGCGTTATAAGCAGGCCCAGCTCACCCTTGCACCGGGAGACCGTATTTATCTGTATACCGACGGTGTCACAGAGGCCACCGATATCCATAATGAGCTCTATGGATAGGACCGTCTGCTGGAAGCCTTGAACAAAAGAAAAGATCTCCCCGTGGAGCATATGCTTTCAGGCGTCAAAGCCTCCGTCTATGATTTCTTCGGGGAAGCAGACCAATTTGACGATATCACGATGCTCAGTTTGGAATACATCGGAAAAGGAGGGACCCTTCATGAATGAAACAAAAGAATTGATCGTACCTGCGAAGCTGGATGAACTTCCCAAAGTTTTGGAATTCATTGATCGGGAGCTGGAGCGACTGGAATGCTCTATGAAAACACAAATGCAGATCGATATCGCCGTAGAGGAAATCTATGTGAACATCGCTCATTATGCTTATCAGCCCGGCATGGAAGGAGATGCTAAAATCTGCTGTGCAGTAGGGGGGGAACCCCTGAAGGTGAGCATTCAATTCATCGACAACGGCATCCCTTACAATCCTCTGGAAAAGCAGGACCCGAATATCGCCCTTTCCGCTGAAGACAGAAACATTGGCGGTCTTGGCATATTCATGGTAAAAAAAAGTATGGATAACGTCACCTACAACTATGAGGATGGCAAGAATATTCTGACCATACATAAAAGTATTACCTGATTTTCTTTTTGATACAACCATTCGGAAAATTTTCCTGTCAAACTAAAAAGAACCGCCTGTGCGGTTCTTTTTGGTCTTTGGCCTCTCTTTGGAGCGAAATTTCATGCTTTGCAGACCAATACTTATACTAATTCTGTCATTTCCTGTATCTCTACCGGAACCGCAAAACCTCCGATTATCTCATCATAGCAGTCCTCACATAAATCAAAGATATGCCTCTCTCCGTCTTTTCTGGAAAAATAGCCCCACTGAATCTGGACCGTACAAACCCCTTCTGCCGCGGTTCCATGATCAATCTTTATTTTTTTGCCGCAGCGGTTGCAGACAAGCTCTGTCAATTCTGTCACAGTGGTCTTTTGTATTCTCACCATAGTATCCTCCTGATCGCACTGATCCAATCTGTCACCTGGCTACGCATTTGATTATAACGCGAAAAATCAAAAAAATCGAGTGGGAAACAAAGGAAGCGCTTCCTTTGTTTCAGACATGATCCTTCCGGGTCATCAAAACCGCATCCTCTGATGGAGAGGTATAATAATTCCGCCTAAGTCCCGTTTCCTCAAAGCCTATCCGCTGATAAAGACGGATGGCAGATACATTGCTCTTTCTCACTTCTAAATGCAAGGTATGGATACCCCTCTCACGCACCATCAGCAACATTCCTTCCACCAAAAATTGACCGATTCCTTCTCTCTGCCGTTCCCGGCGAACAGCGACATTGGTGATCTCGCCTTCGTCCAATACCAGGATGACGCCGCAATAACCCAAAATCTGGCCTTTTTCCTCCACTACCAGAAATAGCGTATTCGGTCTGAGGAGAAAAGTAAAAAATCCCTCCTTCGTCCATGGGACGGAAAACAGATTTTCTTCAATTTCCATCACCTGATCCAAATCTTCCACTGTCATTTCCCGAATGATCATTGCTTCTCTTTTTCTTCCCTTTCTTTTCTCTCCCGCTCTGCCTGAGACATCCGCAGATAATCCGGCTTATGCAAGTCGGCTGTCTCCATCCGGCCATCTGCCGCATATACCAAGCCCAGTGCTGCCACAGCACCGGCCCGCTGTTTGTTCAAATGTGCCGGAGCAAACCGGTAAGGAACATCCATAAGCGTCTCTAGTTTCTCCCGGAACACCGGGACGCCGTCTCCTAAAAAGATCACCGGACTGCCCAAAGCATTTAGTTTTCCGGCAATCACTGCAATATCCACTGCCATCTGGACTTCCACAGTCACCAGCGCTTCGCCCTCATAGCGGTAAATCCCAGTATACACCTGATTTCTCCTGGCATCCATCAACGGACAGATAACCCCTTCGCTTCCAAACAGATTATACGCCAGCGCTTCCGTGGTAGGAATGCCGATGATGGGCTTATCAAGAGCCAAACCCAGGCCTTTGGCGGTCGCAGAACCAATGCGCAGACCGGTAAAGGATCCAGGCCCTGCGGCAATGGCAATAGCATCCAGTGTGTCCAAGTCTAAATCCAGCATTCCCGCTATCGTATCCAGCATAGGCAGCAGTGTCTGGGAATGGGTCTTTTTGTAATTCACTGTGTATTCTGCCAGAAGGTTATCATCCTCCACAACCGCTACAGAGGCCACGATACCGGAACTGTCCAGTCCCAATATTTTCATAGGTCTTCCATCCCTTCTATCGTTATTTTCCTATAGTCAAAGCCTTTTTCCAAATCCTTTTCTATCGTCACGGAAATCAAGGTCTCCGGAAGGATTTCCCGGATCAGATCTGCCCATTCGATCAGACAGACACCTGTCCCGTAAAAATAATCTTCATATCCGATTTCTTCCATTTCTTCCACATCTCCGATGCGGTATACATCGAAATGGTAAAATGGCAGCCGCCCGGTATCATAAACCTGTACAATGGTAAAGGTAGGGCTGCTCACCGGCTCAGTAATGCCAAGACCACCCGCCACCCCTTGGGTAAACACGGTCTTGCCCACGCCCAGATCCCCAGTCAAGGTATAGACCTGCCCGGGCCGGGCCGCTTTTCCTATATTTTCACCCAGCGCATAGGTCTCACCGGCGCTGTATGTCTCTATCACCATAATCTCACCTGATCCTGTCAAAAAATGTACCCATCCGGGCACCCATAATCTAATGCCCTTTTGGCATTCTTTCCTAATTATATCATATGTTCCTGGTTTGTCATCCATTTTTCTTCTTTTCCACAGTTCCAGAAGATAAGCCAAATCCTCCAAAATCAATTTCAATGCCATCCTATGACAATGCTTATCTTTTACTCAACCACAGCCACACATTTTTCGAAGCTCCTTGCTCCTTCCCCGGATACATGGTATAATCTCGCAAAGAGCACATCTGTGCACTAAACACCCGGCAATTTGCCGGTTCATTTCCGGCCGTTCGGCCAGACGATTCCAAATATTTTAATTACACACAGGGACTAGGGCGTCAATAGAAGCCGGGCAGGTATTGTCCTTCTTTTGCACCCGAATCATACAGGGAGATTGCGCCCTTTTGCCGCTTTATCTTTACTTTCGGCTGAAATCTCCCTATAATGAAAGGAGAAGATTTCTATGCAACTGAAAAAAGCATTAAAGGATTTGAACCTGTTAGACCGTTTCTTATTCGCAGAAGCCATGGAAGACCCCGAAAATATGCAAATCGTATTGGAGATCATCCTGGGAAAGGAGATCGTACTCAAGCATCTGCCCAAGGTTGAGGCCGAGAAACGGACCTCCCCTCTGTTCCGCTTCGTAAAGCTGGACGTGCTGGCCCGGGCTGAGGATGATACCCTATATAACACCGAGGTGCAACGGCGCAACACCAACAATCTCCCGCACCGGAGCCGTTTTTATCAGGGCATGATCGATGGGACTCTGCTGGATCCTGGAGAAAGCGATTTCAATGAGATGAATGACGTATACATCATTCTGATCACCCCTTTTGATATTTTCGGCCTTGGAAGATACCAATACACCTTCCGCATGGCCTGCCAGGAGGATCCCGCCCTTGCTTTGGAGGACGGCGCGGTACGGATATTTCTGAACACCCGGGGCAATGACCCAGAAAATATCAGACCTGAGCTCATCGAGCTTCTGCGCTACATGGAACATACCACGGAGCAGACTGCCCGCACCTGTAAAAGCAAGCGGATACATATCCTCCAGGAACGCATACAGGCGATCAAATCCAATGAAGAAGTGAGTGTGAGATTTATGCAGGAATGGGAAGAACGCGCCCTGGAACGCCAGGAAGCAATGGAAGAGGGGCGAAAAGAGGGCCGAAAGCCTCTGTTAAACATCCTCCAAAAAAAGCTGGATAAGGGCAAATCTGTGGAAGTGATTGCCGATGAGCTGGAAGAAAGCGTGGATACGATCCGGGCTCTGATGAACGAATTGCATCTATTGTAAACTCATGAATCAATTAAGGCGGCTTCCTTACGTTTGTGCGTAAGACAGCCGCCTTGGTTACTGTATGATTTGGTTATTGTTCTGTTTATTTAGTGACCACTTTTATGTCCTTGCTCCAGTCGCCATATACTCTGTTTGTGCCAAGCTGATGATAAGACAATACTTTTACAGGTTCCTGGTTTGTCATCCATTTTTCTTCTTCACCCAGGCTTGCACGAAAGAAGCAACCATATTATAATGAATAACGTGTATTACCGTATATTCCGAATACACGACCATACGAATATCAATTTGGAGGAAAACACTATGGCAAATCCAATCGTTACCATTACCATGGAAAACGGCGATGTCATGAAGGCAGAATTATATCCGGAGATCGCCCCTAATACTGTAAACAACTTCATCAGCCTGGTGAAAAAAGGCTACTATGACGGCCTGATCTTTCACCGCGTCATCAATGGATTCATGATCCAGGGCGGCTGCCCGGACGGAACCGGCATGGGCGGCCCCGGCTATACCATCAAAGGGGAATTTAACCAAAATGGTTTTGACAATCCGCTGAAGCATGAACCCGGCGTGCTTTCCATGGCGCGTGCGATGCATCCGGACTCCGCCGGCTCCCAGTTCTTCATCATGCATCAGAATTCTCCACATTTGGACGGAAGCTATGCCGCTTTCGGCAAAGTGACCGAGGGCTTAGACGTAGTAAATAAGATCGCCGTCACTCCTACCGATTACAGAGACAAGCCGTTAGAACCACAGGTCATCAAATCCATGACCGTAGAGACCTTCGGCACCGAATACCCCGATCCAGAAAAAGCATAATTTTTAATGGTCAAAGAGCTGATATTTTCCATTCACACTGGCAAAATACAGCTCTTTTTCTCTATGCAAGCCAGCCCGTCCGCTGGTGGCCTCTGTCACTGCCTTCTCCACCGCGTCCACTTCCCCGATAGGAACCAAGAGCTTCATCACTACCTTTTCCGTATATTGGGCATCCAAAACCGGGAGTTTTCTCTCCCCGGCCAGATATTGGAGCTTCCCTACTCCGTTATAATCGGTAGAAACTGCCAGCACCACGCCCCATTGTTTTTCAATGACCGTGCTGTGGGCAAGCCCCTCTTGAACCGCTTTGGAATAAGCCCTCACCAGTCCCCCGGTGCCCAGCAGTGTGCCGCCGAAATACCGGGTCACCACCACGGCCACATTGTGGATCTCTTCTCCCAACAGCACATCCAGCATCGGACGCCCGGCAGTGCCTCCAGGTTCCCCATCATCACTGCACCGGGCCAGCTCCTGCCTCTCTCCGATCACATAAGCAAAGCAGTTATGCCTGGCATCCCAATATTTTTTCTTCACTTCTTCTAAAAAGGCCAGGGCCTCCTCTTCCTTTTCCACCGGACGCACCGTAGCAATAAATCTGGATTTTTTCTCCACAATCTCGCCCTGACCGCCCTCATACACTGTTTTATAACATTCCAGCATTCTTTCCACACCTTCCATATCGCTGTATACAATCTTATTTATTTTATACTGCCAACCACCGTTAAGCAATCTTTTTTCACGATAAATCTATTTTGCCCCTATGCCGGACCCCATTTTTCCGCTATTCTAAAGAAAATATGAAGTTTTTATTTGGGGGTTTATTTCGTTTTTCTTATTTGCTATAATGTAGAGATAATAAGGAGGAGTATCATGAATTACGGAAAAAAGTCAACTTCCAGGAAACGGAAGGCTCTCACATCCCGTTCATCCATGATGGGAAAACGAGCTCATGTTTCTTTTTTGAGGGTTTTGCTTATATCGATCATTGCATTAGGGGTACTCGGCCTGTGTCTTGGTGTCGGCGCATTTAAAGGTGTCATCGACAACGCGCCCGATGTTTCTGAAATTGACATCATGCCTTTAGGATATGCAACTTTCGTCTATGATTCTGACGGCAACCAGCTTCGCAAATTAGCTGCCCCTGATGCCAACCGTCTCCCGGTCTCCATCGACCAGATCCCTTTGGATCTGCAGCACGCGGTAGTAGCCATCGAGGACGAACGTTTTTATGAGCACAACGGCATTGACGTGCGCGGTATCCTGCGTGCTTTCTTCAAAGGCGTGGGCAACGGCTTCCACTTTTCTGAGGGCGCCAGTACAATCACTCAGCAGCTTTTGAAAAACAACGTGTTTACGGATTGGACCCAGGAATCTACCTGGACGGAGAAATTTATCCGAAAATTCCAGGAACAGTATTTGGCGATTCAGGTGGAGAAAAAAATCAATAACAAGGATGTCATCCTGGAGAACTATCTCAATACCATTAACTTAGGTGCCGGCGCTTATGGCGTACAGGCAGCCGCCCGTACCTATTTTAACAAGGATGTTTGGGATCTGAACCTGTCTGAGTGCGTCACCTTGGCCGGAATCACCCAGAACCCTACCCAATACGATCCGATCATCTATCCGGAACAGAATGCCGCCAGAAGAAAGCTGGTGCTCAACAACATGCTGGAGCAGGGCTACATTGACAAGACGCAATACGAGGAAGCGCTCAATGACGATGTCTATACCCGCATCCAGGAAGCCAGCACCCATTCCCAGACGGAGAAAAATTCTGTCTATTCCTATTTTGAGGACGAGCTTACTGACCAGGTGATCACCGCTCTTATGAATGTCAAGGGCTATACCAGAACACAGGCCAGGAACGCATTGTACAGCGGCGGCCTGAAGATCTACACCACACAGGATCAGGAGATCCAGAAAATTCTGGATGAAGAATACAGCAACCCGGAAAACTACCCGGACTATGTGCAGTATGCTTTGGATTATGCACTGACTGTCACCGACAAAAATGGCGAGCAAGTGAACTACAGTAAGGAAATGCTCACCTTATACTTTAAAAATCAGGATCCAGACTTCGATCTTTTGTTCGACTCTCCAGAAGAGGGACAGGCTTATGTGGACCAATACAAAGCCTCCATACTGGCCGAAGGCGGCGAGGTTTTTGCTGAAAGAGTCAGCTTTGCACCTCAGCCCCAGTCCTCTATGTCTGTCATTGACCAGCATACCGGCTATGTGAAAGCCATTGTAGGCGGCCGTGGCGAGAAGACAGCCAGCCTTACCTTGAACCGTGCCACCGACACGACCAGACAGCCAGGTTCTACCTTCAAGATCGTTTCCACCTATTCCCCGGCCTTAGATGCCAAAGGAATGACTCTGGCAACTACCTTTGAGGACGAACCTTATGAATATCCTGATGGTTCTCCGGTGAAGAACTCCGACAACAGTTACGGAGGAACGACCACAATCCGCAAAGCCATCCAGCGTTCTGTGAACGTGGTGGCTGTCAAATGCTTAGAGGAAGTCACTCCCCGCCTGGGCCTGGAATATTTGAAGAGCTATGGCTTCACCACTTTGGATGACGAAAATGACGCTTATCTGCCCCTGGCTTTGGGCGGTATCTACAATGGTGTGACTAACCTGGAGCTTTGCGGTGCCTATGCAGCCATCGCCAACCAGGGAAATTATATCAAACCGACATTTTTCACTAAGATCTTAGACCGGGACGGCAACGTGCTCATCGACAATTCTGTGCCTGCCCAGTCCAGCGTCATCAAAGAAAGCACTGCATGGCTGCTCACCAGCGCCATGGAAGATGTAGTAAAATATGGAACCGGTACTGCCTGCCAGCTGGATAACATGCCTGTGGCCGGCAAGACAGGTACCACGGATGATTATGGCGACCTGTGGTTCGCAGGCTTTACACCGTACTACACCTGCACCGTGTGGTCCGGCTATGACAACAATGAGAAATTCCCCAATGAATACATGTTCCGGAATTTCCATAAACAGCTTTGGCAGAAAGTCATGACCCGGATCCATGCAAACATGGAATACAAGGATTTCGATGATATGCCTGCTACCGTGGAGAAAGCTACGGTCTGCTCCGAAACCGGTCTGCTGCCGTCTTCCGGCTGTCCGACTATCACAGAGTACTTCGATGTGAACAGTCTTCCGGAGGAACGTTGCTCTGAACACTACTATGTACCCACCCAGGCACCGGAGAGAGAGGATGACGAGGATGATAATACTTCCTCTGCACCAAGCACTCCAACTCCGACAGTTACCACAGAACCCACGGATCCGGCAGAACCCACGGAGGACCCGAATCCACCAGAACCCACAGACGTACCGCCGGATGATGATCCCATCGATCCCGACCCGAATGGCGGCGGAGGCGGGGGTACCGATGAGGATCCGGACGCGCCGGAATAATAATTTATAATTGCAGTATAAAGACCGATGTTGGTTTCGCATTCCTGCGGAACTGCCATCGGTCTTTTTCTGTGTCCATATAAGCACCAGCTTCGCCATGGCCCGCTACCTCCTGCAGAATTCTCTGATAGTTCCTCCTCTCTCCTGTCTACTCTTCATCTACAATTTTTTGTATTACACTCACGCGCACCCATATAGCGGATGGTTTATATTTCGATCGTTACACCAGTTTAAATAGGATCAAGACCCATAAAAAATGCAGAAAGACGTTAATTCAAGCATCTTCCTGCATTTCTAATTCTATCCGTCAGCGGACACGGCAGTGCCAGCTGCAACCAAATCTCATATTCGATTAAAATTCATTTCCTGGAAATTTAGGAATTCCGTCAAAGCCCGCCTGCAGCTCCGCATCTGTGGGAATATAATCCGTCATCTTGCCGTCATGGAATTTTTCATAGGCATACATATCGAAGTAACCGGTTCCGGTCAGACCGAAGAGAATCGTCTTCTCCTCTCCTGTCTCTTTACATTTCATCGCTTCGTCGATGGCCACCTTGATGGCATGGCTGCTCTCCGGTGCAGGCAAAATGCCCTCCACTCTTGCGAACTGCTCCGCTGCTTCAAATACAGAGGTCTGCTCTACAGATACTGCTTTCATCAGGCCATCATGATACAACTGGGATAAGGTGGAGCTCATGCCATGATAACGCAGACCGCCCGCATGGTTAGCGGATGGAATAAAGCCGCTTCCCAAAGTATACATCTTAGCCAACGGACATACCATACCGGTGTCACAGAAATCATAAGCAAACTTGCCTCTGGTAAAGCTCGGACAGGATGCAGGCTCTACAGCGATGAATTCATAGTCCGCCTCGCCTCTTAATTTCTCACCCATGAACGGAGAAATCAGGCCGCCCAAGTTGGAACCGCCTCCGGCACAGCCGATGATCACATCCGGTTTGATCCCGTATTTATCCATAGCAATCTTAGATTCCATACCGATTACGGACTGGTGAAGAAGCACCTGATTCAGCACGCTGCCCAGCACATAACGGTATCCCTCCTGGCCCGTGGCAGCCTCTACAGCCTCAGAAATCGCACAGCCAAGGCTTCCGCTGGTTCCTGGATGCTCTGCTAAAATCTTACGGCCCACCTTGGTGGTCTCAGAAGGAGACGGTGTGACATTGGCACCGTAGGTACGCATCACTTCCCGGCGGAACGGCTTCTGCTCATAGGAACATTTCACCATATACACCTGGCAGTCCAGTCCCAGATAGGAGCAGGCCATAGAAAGTGCGGTTCCCCACTGTCCGGCGCCCGTCTCTGTAGTGACACCTTTTAGCCCCTGGTTCTTGGCATAATAGGCCTGGGCAATGGCAGAATTAAGCTTATGGCTTCCGCTGGTATTATTTCCTTCAAATTTGTAATAAATCTTAGCCGGAGTCTGCAGCTTCTCTTCCAGGCAATAGGCGCGCACCAGCGGTGACGGACGGTACATCCGGTAGAAATTCAGGATTTCCTGGGGAATGTCAATATAAGCATTGGTGTTATCCAGCTCCTGTTTTACCAGCTCCTCGCAGAATACCACGCCCAGCTCTTCGGCTGTCATAGGCTCTAAAGTCGCCGGGTTTAACAACGGCGCCGGTTTATTTTTCATATCCGCCCGCACGTTATACCACTGTTTAGGCATCTCATTTTCTTCTAAATAAATTTTGTAAGGAATTTCTTTGTTTGGCATAATCTTTTCTCCTCTCTGTCTTTTGAGTATGGCAGGGTCAGCAGGCTGTGGCACGGCTTTTTGCCGTATAGGAAAGCTAAAGAACGTCCTATGAAACAAAAAAGCCCCTGTCCCTGCAAATTTACATTGCAGGGACAAGAGCATTCACACTCCTGCGGTGCCACCCGGCTTGATGCAGATCCTGCATCCACTCATACATACAAACATATGCTTCGTTGGTAACGGAGTATCCTCTCCGGCTCAAATACTGCTGTTCTTCTCGCCCTCAGGAGCCCATTCCCCGCTCTCTCCCCCATTGCCTCGCACCGGCCGGCAACTCTCTGAAAGGTTCTGACAGAAGGTACTCACTCTCCCTCATCGGTTTCTTTATTAGAGTTATCATAACCTGGCATTCTGAGTTTGTCAAGATGGAATATGGGAAGTTTTTATTCCAGCACCAGGCGTGCAGCTCCGTAAATCCCTGCGTCATTTCCTAAGACAGCCAGCACGATGGGCGTCTCCTTGCAGGAAGAAAAGGCATATTTTTTGTAATAGCGTTCCACACAGTCCACCAAGGGCTTCCCAGCCTTGGAAACTCCGCCGCCCAGCACGATGACCTCAGGATCCACCACGCTGGCAAATACACTGAGCGCACTTCCCAGGTACTCGGAAAACTCTTCTACCACCTCGTCCGCTACGGCATCTTTTGCCTTATATGCGTCAAATATGCTCTTAGCGCTCAACTCGCCATCCCTCAATACGCTGTCCCTATCGTCCTTGGCCAGACGCTTTTTGGCCAGACGTACCAATCCTGTGGCAGATGCCATCTGTTCCAGACAGCCCTGTCCCCCGCAGTTACAGACCTCAGTCTCATTGTGATCCACATTGGCATGTCCGATCTCTCCACCGGCACCGTGCGCTCCGGTGACAATCTTGCCGTCCACGATGATGCCGCCGCCCACTCCGGTGCCAAGTGTGGCCATAATCACATTCAGGGAGCCTTTGGCCGCACCCATCCAGGCCTCTCCAAAAGCCGCCACGTTAGCATCATTGGCAGCCTTCGCCTTCATTCCGGTGAGCTTTTCCATATCCCCGGCTACGTCTTTGTAGCCCCAGTAGAGATTTACCGCACAGGGAACCTCACCTTTGCCGTTCACAGGCCCCGGCACGCCGATGCCTACGCCTGCCACTTCTTCCACGGAAATCCCTTTTTCCGCACATTTTCCCTGAATGGCCGCCGCTGCGTCCGGCAGGATATTTTCACCATGGTTCTCCCTGCGGGTGGGAATCTCCCATTTATCCAACAATACACCGTCGGTCTGGAACAAGCCGCATTTGATTGCGGTCCCGCCGACATCAATTCCAAAACAATATTTCACCATATCTCCCTCCTTCGGATCTGCACGTTCCTTATGGACACAAAGTCTCTGCTCCTCTAGTCGTCTCTCTTCTTTGTGAGATTCTGCTGCACTCTCTTATACAGCTCCTCTGCCGCATTATAGCCCATCTTCTTCTGACGATGGTTAACTGCCGCAGATTCCACGATGATGGCCAGATTTCTGCCAGGACGGATGGGCAGAGAATGACACACCACTTTATTGCCCAAAAATTCTGTGTATTCTTCGTTCAGTCCCAGACGGTCATATTCTTTGTCCCGATCCCAGTCCTCCAGCTTGATGACCAGATCGATGTTCTGCGTATCTTTCACACATTCCACACCGAACAGGGCTTTTACATCCACGATGCCGATTCCTCTAAGCTCAATAAAATGTCTGGTGATATCCGGGGCGGAGCCTACCAAAGTGACATCACTGACTTTGCGGATCTCCACCACATCGTCGCTGACCAGACGGTGCCCCCTCTTGATCAGCTCCAGGGCAGCCTCACTCTTACCGATGCCGCTTTCACCCATGATCAGCACACCCTCGCCGTAAACATCCACCAAAACTCCATGGATGGAAATGCACGGCGCCAGCTCAACGCCCAGCCAGCGGATGATCTCTGCCATAAAGCTGGATGTGGTCCTCTCCGTCACAAAAGTAGGAACATCGTATTTGACCGCCAACTCCAGCATCTTCTCCGTGGGATTCGTCATCGTTGTGAAGATCACACAGGGAATCCCGGTGGAAATGAAACGCTCATAAGTGTAGTTCCGTTCCTCTTCAGTCATCTGCTCCAGATATGTGAATTCCACATATCCCACAATCTGGACCCGGTCCTTTTCAAAATGCTCTAAGTATCCCGCCAGCTGCAGAGCCGGACGGTTGATGTCTGAGATTGAGATCCGCTTCCCCTCCAAGGATACCTCGGGAGTCAGGTTCCTAAGGCTCAGGGCACGGGCCATTTTTTCTAATTCTACGCCTTTCATAGGTGTTTTCCTCCAATCCTTCCAGGACTTTACTATAGATCTATTTTAACACATACGTTCCCGGCCTGCAACGCGGTCCTTGTTCGTTATTTCCCGGAATTCTCTTCTTTGTCCCCATGGAAAAATCCATAGACCTGCCGGGCGCTTCTTTCATTCATTGACTCGATGGCCGCCAGCTCCTCCACCGATGCCTTCTGGATTTCCTCCAAAGCCTTAAAATTGCGCATCAAAGCCTTTCTTCTGGCCGGACCGATGCCCGGAATATCATCAAGAATGGAATGTACCTGCCCCTTGCTGCGCAAAGAACGGTGGTACTCAATGGCGAAACGGTGCGCCTCGTCCTGGATTCTGGTGATCAGCTTAAAGCCTTCTCCCGACGTATCGATGGGGATTTCCCGGTTCTCAAAATAAAGACCTCTGGTACGGTGCCTGTCATCCTTGACCATGCCGCAAACAGGAATGGATAATCCCAGCGTCTCCAGCACCTTGAGGGCAATATTCACCTGGCCCTTACCGCCGTCCATAAGAATCAAATCGGGAAGCTTTGAAAAGCTGTCAAATTCCCGGTCACTTTCATGGGTAAAACGTCTGGTGAGCACCTCTTCCATGCTGGCATAATCATTGGCACCCTTCACCCATTTGATCTTAAATTTCCGGTAATCGCTGCGCTTAGGCTTGCCCTTTTCATAAACAACCATGGAGCCCACAGACTCAAACCCGCTGATATTGGAAATATCGTAAGCTTCCATTCTGGACAGCCCTTTTAACCCCAGCCAGCCTTCGATCTCCTTCACCGCACCGATAGTACGGCCTTCCTCTCTCTTCAACCGTTCCCGGTCCTGGCTTAAAACCATGGCTGCATTTTCTGCCGCCAGCTCTACCAGCTTTTCTTTGGTACCTTTTTTAGGCACACGCAGATGCACTTTCTGGCCCCGCTTCTGGCTGAGCCATTCCTCCAGCACCGCCATATCCTCTACTTCCGTCTGCAGCATCACTTCTTTGGGAATAAAAGGCGTCCCCGCATAAAACTGTTTGAGAAAGCTGTCCAGGATCTGCTCTTTGGTATCTCCCTGGGCCACCTTCAGATAAAAATGATCCCGGCCGATGAGCTTTCCTTCCCGGATAAAGAACACCTGAGCCACCGCATCCTCGCCATCCACAGCCAAGGCTGCCACATCCCGGTCGTCTCCCTCTTGGCTGGTAATTTTCTGCCGTTCACCAATCTTCTGGATGCTTCGGATCAGATCCCGGTAACCGATGGCTTCTTCATAATCCATGGCTTCGGAAGCCGCCTCCATTTTTTTGCGAAGCTCTGCAATGGTGTCTTTGTATTCTCCGTTCAGGAAGCTCATGACACCCTTGATCTGTTCACGGTATTGCTCCTTCGTCACGTACCCCTGACAAGGGGCATTGCACTGTTTCATATGGTAATATAAACAAGGCCGTTCCTTGCCGATATCTGCCGGAAGCCTCCGGCGGCAGGAACGGATCTTATAAAGCTTGCGCACCAGCTCAATGGTCTCCTTCACGGCCAGGCCGCTGGTATAAGGGCCATAGTATTTGGCCTTGTCCTTTTTCATCCTTCTGGCGAACAGCACCCTTGGATACTCTTCATTGATAGTAACTTTAATAAAAGGATAACTTTTGTCATCCTTTAACATAGTATTATATTTCGGCCGATGCTCCTTGATCAGATTGCACTCTAAAACTAAAGCCTCTAGTTCTGAATCGGTGACAATATATTCAAAGCGCGCGATCTGCGTGACCATCTGCTCGATCTTCACGCCTTTGTTCCGGCTGCTTTGAAAATATTGCCGCACACGATTCTTTAAACTAATGGCTTTTCCTACATAAATAATGGCATCCTGGGCATCGTGCATGATATATACGCCCGGCTTCGCGGGCAGCTTCTTGAGCTCTTCCGGTATATCAAACATCTCTTGACTCCCTGCCTTATTTGTCCGTTATCTTATTGTCTCCCTGTGCATCCACACCCTGGGATCTGGCGATCTCATCCTCGGATGCCTGGGCGCCCTCCGGCTCGTCAGCTTCCTGCTTCCAGGAATTCTCCGCCTCCGGCCCAACCTCTGCGCTTTGGGATTCTTCCGTCTCCGGTCTAACCTCTGCGCTTTGGGATTCTTCCGCTTCCGGTCTAGCCTCTGCGTTATTTGATCCTTCTGCTTCCGGCTTGTCCTCCCCGCCTTGGGGATTCTCCGCCTGGGCTTGAGTATCTGCACTGTCATTATGCGTCGGTTCCATATAAATTACCGCCGGTGTATCCACCGGGGATTTCTGTCCGATACGTCCTGCCGGAATCTCACATTCCAATCCTTCCACCTCGCGGAAGATCTTCATAAATTCCTTGCCGGTGATAGTCTCCTTCTCTATGAGGAATTCTGCGATCCGATCCAAAGCGATCCGATGCTCCTTCAGCAAAGACTTGGCCTCTTCATAGGACGCGTGCAGCAATTGCATCACTTCATGATCCACCTCGGTCGCCGTATCGTCACCGCAGTTTAATACAGTCCTGCCGCTTAAATACTGGTTCTCCTGGGTAGCCAGCCCCATAAGGCCGAATTTCTTAGACATGCCATATTGGGTGATCATCGCCCTGGCCACCTTCGTGGCCTGCTCGATATCGTTGGCAGCTCCGGTGGTCACCGTATCAAAGACGATCTCCTCTGCCGCACGGCCGCCCAAATAGCCCACCAGCATGGCTTCCAGTTCCTTCTGGGTATTCAGGTATTTCTCTTCCTCGGGTACCTGCATCACATAGCCCAAAGCTCCCATGGTCCGGGGGACGATGGTGATCTTCTGCACCGGTTCGGCGTGCTTTTGCAGCGCATTCACCAGCGCATGTCCCACCTCATGATAGGATACAATCCTCCGCTCCTCCTTGCTCAGGATGCGGTCCTTTTTCTCCTTGCCCACCAGAACCACTTCCACGGATTCCAGCAGATCCTTCTGGGATACGGCCTTCCTGCCATTTTTCACAGCCAGGATCGCCGCCTCATTGACCATGTTGGCCAGATCGGAGCCCACAGCTCCAGAAGTGGCAAGCGCGACAGCCTCAAAATCTACCGTCTCGTCCAACGCCACATTTTTGGCATGGACTTTGAGAATATTCACACGGCCTTTCAGGTCCGGACGGTCTACGATGACACGGCGGTCAAAACGTCCCGGACGCAGCAAAGCAGGATCGAGCACCTCCGGACGGTTAGTCGCCGCCAGGATCAAAAGTCCCTTGGAAGTGTCAAAACCATCCATCTCCGCCAGCAGCTGGTTCAGCGTCTGCTCCCTCTCGTCATTGCCGCCTCCATAACGGGAATCACGGCTCTTACCGATGGCATCTACCTCATCGATGAAGATGATGCACGGAGCATTCTTCTTCGCCTCTTCAAATAAGTCACGGACACGGGATGCACCCACGCCCACGAACATCTCCACAAAGTCGGAACCGGACAGGGAGAAAAACGGCACATGTGCCTCTCCTGCCACCGCCTTGGCCAGCAGTGTCTTACCGGTACCCGGAGGTCCCACCAAAAGAGCGCCCTTAGGCAGCTTCGCCCCGATCTTTGTATACTTCTGGGGATTGTGCAGGAAATCCACCACCTCCTGAAGGGATTCCTTGGCTTCGTCCTGACCGGCCACATCCTTGAAGGTGACCCCTGTCTCTTTCTGCACATAGGCCTTGGCGCGGCTCTTGCCCACGCCCATGAGGCCGCCTCCGCCTCCGCTCTTGTTCATCCGGCGCATAAAAAGCATCAGCAGGCCGAATAACAGAAGGGTCGGCAGCAAAATGCTCAAAATCGTTGATAAAAAGGTCGCAACCGCATCCGGCGGTTCTTCTTTAAAGATGATTCCCTTGCCTTCCAGTCTCTTGGCCAGCGCGGTCCCATCTTCCACTGCTGCGGTAAAATAGGTCATCTCACCATAAGAGTTAGGCTGCGTTTTCGGAGTGATGGTCAAATTGCCTGACTGGAGCACCACTTCCTTCACTTCGCCGGCTTCCACCATATCCATAAATTTGTCATAGGTGATCTCTTTGGATGTGTCCTTAAACATATCTGTGATAAAGCTGACACAGATTAAAGTCACCAAAAGACAAACTAAGAAGGCCAAAATAGACTGCCGATTCCTGTTAGGCCCGCCTCCGGGTCCCTGGCTCGGCCTCTGCGGCCCACGGTTCTGATTATTGTTATTATCCATTTCTTTCCTCCTCTTTCCCCTGCTTTGCCGACGCTGCAGAAGGCTCCCTTCTGACCAGTCTTTTTTGCATGCCGAAGGCTGCAAAATAAAAGCAAGGTACTATTTCTATATTATAAAGACCCGCCGCATAGAAATCAACTGCCAGTCTTTGAAAACTCTGTGTCTTTTCTAAAAGTTTTGTAAATTCCCCTCCCATAAACGCTCTTTTTGTAGTATACTAACCAAGTATATGATTTATGCAATAGGAAAAGGATTGTGAGGAACTTATGAAGATAGGATTTGATAATGAAAAATACCTGAAAATGCAGTCCGAACACATCCGTGAACGGATCAGCCAGTTCGGCAACAAATTGTATTTGGAATTTGGCGGCAAATTATTTGATGATTTCCATGCTTCCCGCGTCCTGCCCGGCTTTGAACCGGACAGCAAGCTGCGCATGCTCATGCAGCTTTCCGAACAGGCCGAGATCGTCATTGTCATCAGCGCCAAAGATATTGAAAAAAATAAAGTCCGCGGAGACTTAGGCATCACCTACGATAAGGACGTGCTGCGTCTGATGGGTGTCTTCTCCGAAAGAGGCCTCTATGTGGGCAGCGTAGTCATCACCCAATACTCCGGCCAGGAAGCCGCAGACATGTTCAAAAAGCGGCTGGAAAGCCAGGGCATTAAGGTATATATCCACTATTCTATCCCAGGCTACCCAAGCAATACCTCCCTCATCGTCAGTGATGAGGGCTACGGACGCAACGAATATATCGAGACCTCCCGACCGCTGGTCGTGATCACTGCCCCCGGACCGGGCAGCGGAAAAATGGCTACCTGCCTTTCCCAGCTCTATCACGATTACAAACGGGGGATCTCCGCCGGCTATGCGAAATTTGAGACCTTCCCGATCTGGAATATCCCGCTGAAGCACCCGGTGAACCTGGCCTATGAGGCTGCCACCGCTGACTTGAACGACGTAAATATGATCGACCCCTTCCACCTGGAAGCCTATGGCGTCACCACAGTCAATTATAACCGGGACGTGGAGATCTTCCCGGTGCTCCAGGCTATGTTTGAAAAAATCTGCGGAGAGAGTCCTTACAAATCCCCCACGGATATGGGAGTCAATATGGCCGGCAACTGCATCATTGACGATGAAGCCTGCAAAGAGGCCTCCCGCCAGGAGATTGTACGCCGCTACTATACCAGCTTGAATTCCCTGGCCAGAGGGAATGGCAAAGAAGAAGAGACACTAAAGATCGAGCTTCTGATGAAGCAGGCACATGCCACGGTAGAAGACCGTAAGGTGGTGGCCGCCGCTCTGGCTTTGGAAGAAAAGACAGGTGCTCCAGCCTCTGCGTTAGAGCTGTCTGACGGCACCATCGTTACCGGCAAGACCTCCAATCTGCTGGGCGCATCCGCCGCTTTAATGCTCAATGCCTTAAAAATTTTAGCAGGGATTGACCATGAGATCCATGTGATCTCTCCATCCGCCATCGAGCCAATCCAGAAGCTTAAGACGGATTACCTGGGCAGCCAGAATCCCCGCCTGCACATTGACGAAACCCTGATTGCCCTGTCCATGAGCGCCGCCACCAGCGAACACGCCAAACGCGCGCTGGAACAGCTTCCCAAGCTTTGCCACTGCCAGGCACACACCTCCGTGATGCTCTCCTCTGTGGATATCAATACGTTCAAGAAGCTGTCCATCGATGTGACCTCTGAACCTAAGTTTGAACACAAGCGGTTCTATAAATAATTTTTCTATTAATGAAGAAAGAGTCTTCCAAGGTTTTTGGCCTTGAAAGACTCTTTCTTTATGACTCTTTTTTTGATCAATCTTCATATCCATTCGGATTGTTGGACTGCCATCTCCAAGAATCCTCACACATTTCCTTGATTCCGTACTGCGCCGTCCAGCCCAGCTCGCGCGCCGCTTTGGAAGCGTCGGAATAACAGGTGGCGATATCGCCGGGACGGCGGGCTTTGATCACATAAGGGATCTTTACGCCGGTAGCCGCTTCAAAATTCTTCACGATGTCCAGCACGCTGTAGCCCTTACCGGTTCCCAGGTTATAGATGGACAGGCCGGAATTATCCTGGATCTTCTTCAACGCCTTCACATGGCCCTTGGCCAGGTCCACCACATGGATATAATCCCGGACGCCGGTGCCGTCCGGTGTATCATAGTCATCTCCGAACACACCCAATTCTTTCAGCTTGCCCACAGCTACCTGTGTCACATAAGGCATCAGATTGTTGGGGATGCCGTTTGGATTCTCTCCGATCGTGCCGCTCTTATGGGCACCGATGGGATTGAAGTAACGCAGAAGCACCACGTTCCATTCCGGGTCCGCTTTCTGGATATCCGTCAGAATCTGCTCCAGCATGGATTTGGTCCATCCATAAGGATTGGTGCACTGTCCCTTGGGGCATTCCTCCGTGATGGGAATAAAGGCCGGGTCTCCATAGACCGTGGCAGAAGAGGAAAAGATGATGTTCTTCACTCCGTGCTTTCTCATCACATCTACTAACGTCAAGGTGCCGGCAATATTATTTTCATAATATTCCCATGGCTTCGCCACGGATTCGCCTACTGCTTTGAGCCCTGCAAAATGGATACAGGAATCTATTTTTTCTTTTTCAAAAATCTCATTTAAAGCATCTCTGTCTAAAATATCCGCTTTATAAAAAGTGACCGGTTTTCCAGTGATCTTTTCCACCCGCTGTAAGGATTTCTCGCTGGCATTGCTCAAGTTGTCAACGACAACTACGTCGTATCCTGCTTCCTGAAGCTCGACTACCGTATGAGATCCAATATAACCGGCTCCGCCTGTTACTAAAATTGCCATGGGACCTGCCTCCTTTAATCTTTCCTCGTAACCAATAGGAATATGCTATATCGACAAAATTTACGGATACATTTTAGCACATTTTATATTTCTCCACAATGTTTTTCATCTGAGGCAGCTTACGTTCCATATCTGCCAACAGAGCGAACTGGGATCTGGCCCGATCCAAATTGTGCCCTTCCCGGTGTATTTTGAAATAATGGTCACCCTCCAGATAATCTGTCAGGAAACGCATCCCGCACTCAAAGGTCATCATCATCGCCCCTGTGGGAAGGCAGTCCAGCTCTTCCTCTGTCAGCTTCCCGGCACAGCCTTCGATAAAGCCCTTGGTGTACCTTTCGAAAAGGCTCAGATCGCAGGAAACTTTAGACAAATCCTGCTCATCCTCTTCCCCGGTATTGGCTCCGAAACGGATGGAATCCCCGAAATCATTCACCGCCAGGCCGGGCATCACCGTATCCAAATCGATGACACAAATGCCGCGCCCTGTGGCGTTGTCTATGAGAATATTGTTCAACTTGGTATCGTTATGCGTAACCCGCAAGGGCAGTACGCCCGCTGCCAGCTTATCCATCAGCTCGTGGGAAAAAGCCTCCCGGTCCAAAACAAACCGGATCTCATCCTCCACCTGAGCCGCCCGGCCGCAGACATCCGCTTTCAAAGCGGACTGGAATTTGGCGAACCGATCCACGGTATTGTGGAAATCCGGGATCGTCTCATGGAGAGTCTCCGCTGGATAATCCGCCAGAAGACCTTGGAAATTGCCAAAGGATACTGCGCTTTCATAAAAATCCTCCGGCTTCTCCACCTTATCGTAGCTGGTGGTATTCTCCACGAACAGATACACCCGCCAATAGTCTCCATCCTCATCTACATGATACATCCTGCCTTCTCTGTCCGGAACCAGGTTCAGTGTCTCCCGTTCAGGATCTCCGCCCTGCTCCACAATCTTTTTGCGGAGCCACTGGGTCACACCGATGATGTTCTCCATCAGCTGGTCCGGATTTTTGAAAACCTCTTTATTCATACGCTGAAGAATATAACGGCGTTTCCCCGCCTCCTTCATCGTCACGCAGAAGGTGTCATTGATATGGCCGCTCCCAAAGGGGATCAGATCAATCAGGTCCCCTTCCATGGAAAAATGATCCGCCACATCTCTCACTCTCTCAATATCCACTTATGCTTCCTCCCATAATTTCTGGGGATATAGGCCTGCATCCTTGAGTTTCTGAATGGCTTCCACCACAACGGCCTTGTCTTCCTTATAGGTGACACCATACCACCGGTCCTCGGATTTCAAAACCTCTACGGTGGCTTTCTGTTCCTCTAAAAGCTCCCCTACCACAGAAGGCAGGAAAAATTCGCATTTCAGAGGATTTTTACTCAGGTTTTCCTCCAGGAATTTCGGGAAACGTGCCTTTAATTCCTTCAAGATGCTTACAGAAAATCCCCACATGTTCATGGACACGGTACTCCCTTTGGGGATTGTCACCCAGGTTGCGCCGTCATCCTCCGTATATGCAGCCTCATCTCCACGTTTTTCAATACGCGTGCGCTCATGGATGCCTACCAGATAGCCGTTCTCGTCCGTCTCGCAGACGCCGCGCGCCACATGGCCGTTCTCTGTCAAAGTGTTCTCCAGTACATAGCCCACCATCACATAACGATATTTATCGTCGTCCTGATGAGTGGACAGATATTCGTAGATCACCTGAAACGCATGGCTTCCATAATAGTCATCTGCATTAATAACTGCAAAAGGGCCGTCGATCTCATCGATGCAGCTTAGGACTGCATGCCCGGTGCCAAAAGGCTTCACACGGCCGTCAGGCACTTCAAAGCCTTCCGGAAGATTGTTCAGCTCCTGGTACGCATAGGATATCTCCATATACTGGCTCATGCGGTCTCCGATGCATTCCTTGAAATCTTTTTCGCTTTCTTTTTTAATGATAAAGACTGCCTTCTCGAATCCCGCTTTTTTGGCATCATACAGAGAAAAGTCCATGATGATATGCCCTTCGTTATCCACGGGATCGATCTGTTTGAGTCCGCCATAACGGCTTCCCATCCCAGCTGCCATAATTACTAATACAGGTTTATTCATTTTTACAAATCCTCCAGTCCTATGATAGAAATCAGCCCTTGATTCCGCCGCCAGTCACACCTGCAATGATCTTCTCAGATAAGAAGATATAAATCAGGAAGGTCGGCAGGAATACAATAACTACCGCTGCGAACAGACCGCCCAGCTCTCCGGTATATTTCATGGAGTTTACCAGGTTTACCAAGCCGACACCTACGGATTTGGAGCTGTCGGAGCTGGCAAAGATCAAAGACATGAAATATTCATTCCACACTGCCAGGAAATTGAAGATGGACACAGTGATGATGCCTGGCTGTGCCAACGGCAGCATGATGGTCCAGAAGGTCTTAATGGGCGGACAGCCATCCACGGCAGCCGCTTCTTCATAAGTTCTGGACAGCGTTCCAAAGAAATTCAAAAGGAACGTGGTCGTAAACGGTATGTTCATACAAATATATAACACAATCAGCGTCAGCCGTCCAGGAATATGTGCTTTGGTGGTCACACTGAACAAAGGCATGATGATCATGATGGCCGGAATACTCATGGCCATGACCAGACTGGTCTTAATCGTCTTGTTACCCAGGAAGGTAAAACGGGAAAGCACATAAGCCGCCGGCGCAGAGATCAGGATGATCATTACACAGGACACCGTGGCATAGATCAGGGAGTTCATAAAGAACACAGATACGTTCTGCGCTTTCCATGCCAGGGCGTAATTCTCAAAATGAAGGCCGCTGGCAAATTTCAACACGTTGCCGGAGTTGATCTCTCTGGGAGTGGAAAGACTGGCTGCAAAAATCCATCCAATCATGATCACAGTCAGGGCCACCCACAAAATCAAAACAATATAACCCGGAAGCAGTTTGACTTCTTTTTTCAGATTAAAAGGCTCCCGTTTCTCTTTTTGTTTTTTCTTCTTACCGAACATCACGAGACCCCCTTCCTAATATTCCACGTCTTCTTCTTTGATCAGCTTGTTGAAAACAAAGAAGGCGACGATGACAAACAATGCTAAGGTTACACCGATGGCTGCGCCGCGGCCTGCATCCCTTTGGGTGATGCCCTTGGCGCCGAACACGATATTGATCATGTACTGCACCGGCACGATGGTCGAAGCCTCCGTATTCACCGGCGAGAACATCTGTGACCAGATGTAGAAGCTGATGGTGTTGATGCTCCAGAAGGTCAGGTTCGTTTTGAACACGCCTTTGAGCAGGGGCATCGTGATGCTGGTAAACTGTCTGAATTTGGAAGCGCCGTCGATGGTGGCCGCTTCGTAGAAATCCTGCGGAATTCTCTCGATACCGCTTAAGAAGATCAGCATATAATAGCCGATGGCTCCAAAACAGAAAGCGATGAGCATGGCCCAGAATTTCATATCACTGGAAAGCCAATTCATTTTGGCCAAGGCTTTGATCCCCAGCGCCTCCCCCATATTATGGAGCAACCCGTACCGCTTGCTGAAGATATACTGGATCCACATGGTAGCCAGCGCCACGGCACTGATTACATTGGGCAGATAGATCACTGCACGGAAAAAGCTCTTGCCTCTCACGCCGCTGGTGAGGATAACTGCCAGCAGCAAAGAAATCGTCAATACAATCACGCCGCCCACAACCCATATCTTAAGGATATTCAGCATGGACGTGACAAATACCTTTGTGCTCCATAGGGCCGTATAGTTCCCAAGTCCGTTAAAGCTCCATTGATCCATCTCCGCCGTTACGCTCTCCACTGAGAAAAAGCTCATGATAACCGTACGGATTACAGGATAGATATACATGATTAAAAACGTGATTAATGCCGGTGTGATGAACAAAATTATCATTTTTTTATTCTTCTTCATCACATGCCCCCCTTTCTTTCAATTTATCAAAGAATTTACCTTTTATTTGATAGGAAGCATCCTATCAGAAAACAAAGTGGGCAAGCCCACTTCAGCTCCCCCACCCCTCAATCTTTGAGGGGCTTAGCAGCTTTGCGCGCCAGATGCCTTTTCCTCTTGCATCTGTGCGCATCCTGCACGGAGTGCTTTTTACTTCATAGGACGTAATTTCATATGAAGTAAAAATGGGGCCGCTGCAAAGGGCTGACCTGCCCGCAACGGCCCCTGCTGTTATCTATGCGTTACGATTCGCTTCGTATGCAGTTGTACCTTTTAATACAGGCCGTCCATTGCCTTCAGGAAGCCATCGGTATCGTATTCACCTTCAAACAGTTTTAAAATGTTGGTATTCAATTCTTCTTTGATATTCTGGTTCTTGTTCAGTCCGCAGTTCCACTCATATACACCGGTCAGAGCATTGAATGCATCCTTACATCCGGCAATGATCTCTGGCCACTCTTCGTTGGTCGGGTCTGCAGGAATGGAGTTGGTCTCCAATGCGATGGCCTGGTCTCCTTCGCCGGTAGCGATCTTCATTATCAGATCAAACGCTTCCTGTCCTTTTTCGGAATATTTCGGGATTGCAAATGCCTGTGCACCTACATTGGCAACGGTATTCGGATCTTTTCCACCGTCTACGCTCGGATAGTTGAACATTCCCCACTGGATATCGCACTGTGTCTGGTTGGTGATCTCAGCCGGTACCCAGGAAGCATTCACGATCATAGCTGTTTCATCGTATCCGATGGTATTTTCATTTTCCGGATATGCTCCAGGAGCATCCTCACTCAGATAGCCTGCTGCCAGGAAATCCACGATATCCTGTGTTGCTTTTTTGGCCTGCTCATTGTCTGCCCAGCCGCCGTTCATGGTCAGCTCTTTGACAGCATCTTCGCCCATATATCTGGCGATCTGATAACCATAGTTGTAAACGGCATAAGCATCATCCAATGCCAACGGCGCATATCCTGCGTCTTTTATTTTCTGGCATACATCCAGGAATTCTGCCCATGTCTGAGGCTCTTTTTCCACACCGGCTTCTTCAAAGATTGCCTTGTTGTAGAAAATACCTGAGGTATATGCCTGGTATGCGATACCCTTTAAGCTTCCTGCCCAGCCGCGCATAGCGGTGGGGAATGCAGCTACTGCATGGTTCTCATAATCGGCTGCTTTCGCCATATCTTCCAAATCCATACACAGATCGGCGTACTGCTCACCTACACGCTGATAATCCTCATCGAACAGGTCGATCTTCTCGCCTGCTTCCAGGGCTGCTGCGATCACTTTATTGATATCGCGGCCTTTCCACTGTACTTCCACAGGGATTCCCGTCTCTTCTGTATAAGCATCTAATACCTTCTGGATTGCGATTGCCTGAGCCTCTCCGGACTCCCACATGGACCAGTATACCAGACCGTCGCCGGAAGCTGCTGTGTCGCCTGCGGCATCATCTTTTGTGTCATCTGCTGCCGCATCATCCTTGGCCGTATCCTCTGCCTTAGTATCCTCTGTCTTGGTATCCGCAGCTTTGTCGTCTCCTCCGCCGCCGCATCCAACCAGCATGGAAGCAACCATGGTCACGCTCAACAACACACCCAATAATTTTCTCTTCATAACTGACCTCCTTCTAAATTATCACGATGGGACTTTTTTAGTTATTTTTTCTATAACCGTCCCTCATTACATCTTAATATTAGCACTTTTTAACAACTAAATATTTGCACGATATTTTGTTTTTTTTGCATTTCTATCCTTCTATTTGTAAATTCAGCCTTAAATTTTGTACTATAGGACCTATCCCCTTGTTTTTTCTTAGATAACTGGTTATATTCATTAATATACATACCTTAACAGGCGCATAAAGCGCCATCGCCCGGAGGGCATTGAAATGCGGGATGCCCGAATGGGTATCCCTTAACAGGCGCAAATGGCGCCATGACCCGATAGCTGCTTATACTGCGGGATGCCCGCGGGGTATCCATGAAAATCCTTTATGGAGGTATATTATGGACAAAAAAAACATACTGCTGATCATGACAGACCAACTGCGCGGGGACTGCTTAGGCTATGCCGGCCATCCGGATATCAAGACTCCTTATCTGGACAGCCTGGCCAGCCGGGGCGTCTCCTTTGACAATGCCTACAGTGCCTGTCCCAGCTGCATTGCCGCCAGAGCCGCCCTGCATACCGGCATGGCACAGGAACATCACCGCCGGGTGGGCTATCAGGACGGCATCCCTTGGGAATACGAGCACACGCTGGCCCGTGAGCTTTCGGAAAACGGCTACCAGACCCAGTGCGTAGGGAAAATGCACGTCCACCCCTTGCGGAATTACTTAGGCTTCCAGGGTGTGGATCTCCATGACGGCTATCTGCACAGCGCCAGATATGCCTCCGTTCCCTGGAAAGAATCACAGAAAAATGCGGATGATTATTTTCACTGGCTGAAAACCCAGCTGGGTGCCGATGCGGACGTGACTGATACCGGCTTAGAATGCAACAGCTGGGCGGTACGCCCGTGGATCTACGAAGAAAAATACCACCCTACCAACTGGGTCACAGACCGAAGCATCGATTTTCTCCGCAGAAAAGACCCAGGGCGGCCTTTTTTTCTCATGGACTCTTACCTGCGCCCCCACCCTCCCCTGGATCCGCCCCAGTATTATCTGGATCTGTATCTTCATAAAAAACTTACCCCGCCAGCCGTGGGCGATTGGGAGAACGACGCTTTGCTGAAAGAACAGGGCCGTATCTTTGACTCCGCCTGCGGTCCCTTGGACCCGGAGCTGATCCATCAGGCCCAGGCCGGCTACTATGGCTGCATCACCCACTTAGACCACCAGATCGGCCGGCTGCTCCAGGCACTTGTGGAGTATGAGGAATATGACAATACTCTGATTTTGTTCACCTCCGACCACGGGGAAGAACTGTGTGACCACCACCGGTTCCGGAAATCCATGCCTTACGAGGGAAGCTGCCGGATTCCTATGATCCTCTCCGGAAGGGAAGATCTGCTGCCTCGTAAAAAAACCGGGAGCGTCTGCCATTCCCTGGTGGAACTGCGCGATGTGATGCCCACCCTTTTGGATTTCGCAGGTGCGCCGGTTCCCGATTCGGTGGACGGCCGCAGCATGCTCCCTCTGGCTGCCGATCCTGAGAAGGAAATCCGTCCCTATCTCCACGGCGAGCACTCCTACGGAGAATACTCCAACCATTGGATCGTCACACCTGAAGATAAATATGTCTGGTTCTCCCAGACCGGAGAGGAACAGTATTTTCATCTTACTGAGGATCCTCACGAGTGCAAAAACCTCATTCACGATCCCTACAGCCAGGATCTCATTGAAGAGCTGCGGGTTATTTTAATCAAAGAATTATCCGGGCGGCCGGAAGGCTTTATCCACCAGGGAAAACTCATCCCAGGCAGACCTTACGCCCCCTATCTTGAGCCTTAAGGAGGGATCATTCATGGACATGGAACAAAAGCCTGTATCACCTCTGGATAAGCTGTCAAGCTCCCAGATTTACCTGAAACTTTTTACCATTACCCTGACTTTGAGCGCCTGTACCTTCGGCGGAGGTTTTGTCATCATCAGCATGATGAAGCAAAAATTTGTGGAAAAGCTCCACTGGCTGGCAGAAGAAGAAATGCTGGATATGACCGCCATCGCTCAGTCCTCTCCCGGTGCCTTGGGCGTGAATATTGCCATTGTGGTGGGCTACCGGATCAAAAAATTCTGGGGTGCGGTGGTGAGCACCCTGGGTGCCATCCTGCCGCCCCTGGTCATTATCTCCATCATTTCATTATTTTACAACCAATTTAAAGATAATACCTACATAGCTGTCGCCTTACAAGTGATGCGTGCCGGTGTGGCCGCTGTGATCTTCGATGTGGTCATCGACCTGGCTATGAACATTTTTAAAACCAAAAGCGCCCTCTGGGTCGCTATCATGTTCTTAGCCTTCATCGCCACCTGTTTTTTCAAGGTCAGCGCCATCATCATCATTTTGTGCTGCGGCGCCGTTGGCCTTCTCAAAGTGCAGTATGACAGCCGGAAGGAGGGACGTTCATGATCTATCTGCGTTTATTCCTCGCCTTCTTTCAAATCGGGCTTTTCAGCTTCGGCGGCGGCTATGCGGCAGTCCCTCTGATCCAGAGCCTCATCGTGGAGACCAATCACTGGCTGGAAATGAGCCAGTTTGCCGATCTGATCACCATTGCGGAAATGACTCCCGGCCCCATTGCCGTCAACAGTGCCACCTTTGTGGGTCAGCAGATTGCCGGCCTTCCAGGCGCCATTGTCTGTACCTTCGGGTGCATCCTGCCCTCATTTATTATCGTTTTGCTCCTATCCTATCTCTATATGAAGTACCGGAGCTTAAAGACCATGCAGGGCATCCTCACCGGACTCCGCCCCGCTATCGTAGCTATGATCGCCTCCGCGGGTCTCTCCCTGTTCATGCTGGCGCTGTTTAACGCCTCCATCTTCACTTTTCAAATCACAGATTTCCGTGTGGTGGAAGCAGTGCTTTTCGTCATCGGTTTGTTCCTGCTCCGCAAATTCAAGATCGGTCCCATCCCCATCATTTTCGGCACAGGGATCGTGGGAACCATCATTTATGTCCTGATGGGAGCGGTCTGAGATCATACGAAGTAGCTTTCCTGACAGGAGAATGCGGGGCAGAAAAAGGCGACGGCAATCGCCGTAATCACCGCATTATAAATGGCAGACGCACGCTCCTATTAAACAAAGAAGCCATCGGCTCCGTGCATATCGCGCGCAAAACCGATGGCTTCTTCTTTTATAATCTTATCCGTATTTTCGTCAGTCCACCGTCACCTTCACGGCTGGGGACCAGGCTGCATAAACTCTGGTCTTATCCTTCAATTCCACGTAAGAGCGGACTCTTACATAGTAATCTCCCGCCTCCAGCCCCTTTACCATCGTCCTGGTGGTAAAAGAGGTGCGGATGCCTACCTTAAAATTCATCCCGCTGTAATCTGAAGACTTGCTATAGCACATCGCATATTTCTGTGCCCCTTTCGCCTTGCCTGCCAGCCGTACCTTCAAATCTCCGTCATCATTTGCCGTCACGGAGGCGATCCGCGCCGGTTCCGGTTTGGTTACCCCGTCCGTCTTGGAGCACACCGGGCCGAATATGTATTTTCCGTCTTCTTTCACCCACGGCTTCACAGAGAAACGGTACGTGGCACCGGGTGCAAGGCCGTATTGGGTATAGGTGGTTTTCGTGGTCACCCCGGCTCTGGTATACGCAGATGCCCCATTCAGCTTGTACCACACCGTATATCCTTGTGCATCCTCCACAGGATCCCAGCTTATCGTCACCGAACGGGTTGGGTTCTCGGCACGGTACTGCCCTGCATAATTCATCAGCGCCGCCACATCATTCCAGCGGGCAGAGCTGCTTCCGGCTCCCAATGTCACCACGATAAATTTGTGGCCGCTCCGTTCAAAAAGGCCAGCAAAGCAATGCCCCGCTTTGTTGGTATAGCCTGTCTTGCCACCAATGGCACCCGCCATCTGGTAAAATTCCGGAAATGTCGTATACAGTGAAAAGCTCCGCTTGGTATTGATGGACTGAATCATTTTATAAGGCGTGCTGATCACGTCCAAAAACCTGGATTTCTGGATTCCGTATTTTAACATCACCGCCAAATCCCTGGCTGTGGAGCCATGGCCTGTCACATCCGCATCCAGCCCGTTGGCCGTAATAAAATTCGTATTCTTACAGCCGATGGCCGCAGCCTTTTGGTTCATCATGCGGGCAAAGGCCGCTTCGGAACCAGCTACCCGCTCCGCAAAGGCCACCGCCGTATCATTATGAGAAGGCACCAGCAGAGAATATAAAAGATCCTTCACATAAAACTGCTCTCCCACATTCGCCCACAGCTTCGTGGGCTCCCGGCTGGCCGCGTTTGCGGAAAAGGTTACCATCTGCCCCGGCTTTAAGTGCTCCAGCACTACAATCGCTGTCATGATCTTCGTGGTACTGGCATTGCCGTAGCGGACCTGGGCCGCTTTGTCATAGAGCACCTCATTATCCGTAATATCCCATAAATATGCTGCACGGGAAGAAACCGTCGGTTTTGCCGCCGCACGGGAAAAAGGAACGGTGACCGTATCCGTCACCGCTCCGCTTACGGTATCTACATCCTGCCAAAGAGCGCACCCTGCTGCCAAAAGAAAACACAGCAGGAGACACCCAAGCCTTTTCATAAGCTTTTTCATAACATTCTCCTTACATCTTTGGCAAAATGACCCTGTGATCCGCCCCATCCAAATAGGCAGCCAACCGCTCGAACCCACCGATCGCATACTCAAAAAAACGCTGATAGGTTTCGCAATAATAATTGCGCATACGTACCCCGTATGCCTCATCCGTCTTACAATAACAATCTCTGCGGCACCCGCCCCGGCAGAGAGGATACCATTTACAGCTCTGGCACCGGTTATCCCGGAGGGATGCGCCAACGAAGAAGCGTCCGCCCGGCGATGCCACATTATGGGTTTCCTCCATCAGCTCTTCAAAATCCTTGGTATGGATATTGCCCATACAGTATTCATCCAACGCATAAAAATCGCAGGGATAAACGCTCCCATCCGCCTCCACCACATTCTGCATCGTGCATCTGCCGTACTGGCTGCAGGCTTCCGGCGCTCCGCCCAAAAGCATTTCCAGCCAGTTGTCAAACCGGCGCACATAGACCTTCGGCCGTTCTTTCCCATCCGCACGGTGCAAATACCAGGCATAGTCCTCATACCACAAGTCGAAGAGGCCGCATAACACCTGATAATAATCCTCGGGCGTTAAAGACCAGGAATGCATGCCACGGCTCTCTCCCATCGGGTCCATACAAGGGATGTACTGCTGACGGTAAAACCCGGCATTTTTCAATTCCCGGTAAATTTTCCGGACCAGACGGACACTCTGGTGTGTGAGCACACAGAGGACATTTACGTCAATGCCCGCCTCCAAGAGCATCCTCCCGTTGGCCAGCGCCCGTGCATACGTCCCCACGCCCCGGTCGTCCTTCCGGTTATGATCATGCAGGGATTTCGTGCCGTCCAGCGACAGTCCCACCAGAAAATCATGCTCCTTTAAAAAGGCGGTCCAGGCTTCATCCAGCGCCAGCCCGTTGGTCTGAATCGTATAGTACACCTTTGTCTTTTCTTTTTTGTAGCGGTCCACAAATGAAATACATGTCTGGTAAAATTCTATTCCAGCCAGTGTAGGTTCTCCTCCCTGGAAACCAAAAACACAGGAATCTTCCGCCGCCTGCAGCGCTTTTTTCACCACCATCTCCAGTGTTTCATCCGTCATATGCCCATAAGAGGAAATCTTACGCCGGCTCGCCTCATCCTGATAAAAGCAGTATCTGCAGCGCATATTGCACTGGGACGACACCGGCTTAATCAGAAGCTGCAGATCTTTCATGCGGTCATTTATATCTCTTTCCAGAGAATCGCACATGGATCGAGCACATAATCTTCAGGCGCGCCCGTCCCATCGTAAATGGTGGTCTTTTGAGTCTCATTGGTATTGTTCAGAATCGCATATTTACCCGCCTCGGGGTATGCATGCACCTCGCAATACTGGTTGCTGGAATGCCAGATATGATAGTTATCTTCCTTGGCTGCCGCATAATACATTGCCCGCAGAAGCAGACGGGTATTTTCCACGCTGTAGGGAAGGCCGGCGATATAGACGCCCCTTCCTTTGCCGTACGCATGAGCTGCCAGATGCACCTCGTGATTAGAATATTCCACAATCTCCGTATCCGCACTAAGCGCATAGACATTTTTCATGCTCTCGCCAAAATCAATGGTATCCGTACAATCCTTGGTGATGAAATGGGTATCCGCCGCCTGATGGAAATATTTGTCCGTGGACAACGTAAAATCCAATTCCTTATCCACGCCCAGCACATCCGCCAGCTGGAAGAATCGTCCTCCCTTATGATAAGCAGAGGGCTCGCCCACACCTACAAAACCGCCGCCTTCGTATACCCACTTCCGGATGGCTGCGCAAAGCTTCGGATCATCCCACTCTTCGCCGCCGGAAAATGCGGTACCCGCTTCACCTGCATTGATGAGTACGTCCAAATCCTCCGGAATTCCTTGCTCCCGGATATCTTCAAAGCTTAAGAAACGCACGTCCACTGCCATGCCGCTCAAAGCCTCCAGGATTCCCAGATAGGAATAGATCTGCTTATACCAAAGCGCATGGGCGACCATATAGGTCTGCCAGGAACGAAGAGAGCCCCAGCAGTTCAAAATGCCCACCTTCAGGCCGTTAAACGGGGTGATGTCTTTGATGTTGTCATAGATCAGACGGAATTCATCCGCTACGCTTTCGATATAATCCACAAATTTCGGGAATTTGTATGCCAGGCTCAGATATCCGCCATAGCCGATGCGGTCCACCGGCTTTCTCATGATCGCGCGTCTGGCGCTGAGCCAGTTATCAATAGCTTCGATACAAGGGTCATTTCCTTCATAAAAAGTATCGGGGAAGAAATATGGTAAAAATCTTCCTTCTGTATATTTTACATGAGGAATCTCAGAAATCAAGCGCAAAGTTGCGCCGCCTCCTACGCTTCCCACCACGGCATCGATGCCGATGTCCTCAAAATATTTCCCATAGGGCTCCGTTCCGATCCAGTTGTCCCCTAAGAACATCATCGCTTCCCGGCCCGCTTCATGGACGATTTCCACCAGCTCCTTGGCTTTCTTCGCCACAAACCGCTGGATGAAATCCATATAGTCCAAATACCGTTTGGTGGGCACCCGGAAGGTAGAATTGTAATAGCCATTGTCCACAATGTCCTCCGGACGTAGGGCATATCCGTACTCCGCTTCAAACTCTTCCAATGCCTTCACAGATACGGTGGCGCCGTAGCCAAACCAATCCACAAATTTTTCCTTGGCATCACTGTTAAATACCAGGGTAAAATGATAGAAAAATGTGGTAAAACGCACCACATCTGTATCCGGGTTGTCCTTCAGCCATTGGATCAGATATTCCTTGGCAAAAACGCCGGAATTGGCTTGACGCACATCAAATGGAATATCATGGGGCTTATCCCCCCAGTTATTTGTGATATGGTTATACATCTGCGTGGGATCCCAGATCGCATATACTAAGAAGGAAACCGTATATTCATGGAATGCTTCCGCGTTTGAGACTATCACCTGGTGCTTCTCCTGGTCCACCTCCCAAGAGGCAGCCGGCACAAGTTCCCCTGTGGTCCGGTCCATCACTTCCCACCATTTTTTCGGATCATGGAGATAATCCGGAATTACCTGTTCCTGATAATAACCTTCCATGAAAGAAATACGCAGGGTATCCTCAAGCGCCGTATTATGGCGGGACATCAAATACATCTGCTGACACTCATCCATATGGTCTTTTGCAAATTCATTGTGGCCCCTCGCTACGAAATAGGTGGTATAGATCTTAGCATCCAGCGCCTTCACCTCATCATCCAGCTTGGTCCCGTCGCTGTCACGCAGAGCATCCGCGCCCCACCGTTCCATCATTTCCTTGGTCTGCTCCAAAAAATTAGATTCGCTTGGCAGAGTCACTCTGCCCTTTGTCTTTCCCATAGATATTACCTCCTTCTCCATTCATCTTTCACGATGCAATTTTAGAGACTTTCTCATAAGAATAGTATACCTTATTTCTCCCTAAAACCTCGTTGCACAATCGTAGCTTTTTTTTGTTTTATTTGCTTTCTATCCATAATTAGTCTATAATATTTCTATGGATGCCGGGTGTTGTTAGACAATGCATGTAAACGGCTGTTCTGAGATAAAATCACGTATGGAGCGGATGATATATGTCCTCTTGATCAACAGGAGAATACAATGGCATATGAAAGCATTTTATTAACAGAAGAGATACATATCTCCAGGATTGTAACGATCCATTATTTTGAATATATGAATGACTTCTACTTTCCCGGGGAAATCCATAATTTCTGGGAATTCCAATGTGTGGACAAAGGAGAAGTCAATATCATAGCTGGCGATGTCCTGCATACATTGAAGAAAGGACAGGTGATCTTCCACAAACCTAACGAATTCCACAACCTGCAGGCTAATGGGAAGATTGCGCCCAATGTGGTCGTCATTGCCTTCGAATGTGATTCTCCCGCCATGTCCTTTTTCAAAGACCGGATCCTGGATATCACCGAGCAGGAACGCAGCCTGATGGCCATGATCATCACCGAAGCCAGACGCTGCATCTCTTCTCCCCTGGATGATCCCTATTTGGAGAAAATGGACAAACGCGAGGACCGGCTTTTTGGGTCGGAACAATTCATCAAGCTCTATCTGGAAGAAATGCTGCTGCATATGATCCGCCGCAATACCGCCCAGGGATTTGCCAACCCGATTTCCAAGCTTTTTAAGACAAAAAGTGATTCCCTGCTATACAATAAGATACTGCTATATCTGGAGGCCCATATCCGGGAGCCAATTACCATCGAAGAAATCTGCCGGGAAAACCTGATCGGGAGATCCCAGCTGCAGAAAATATTCCAGCGGGAGCATCAATGCGGTGTCATTGATTTCTTTTCCCAAATGAAGATCGAGCTGGCCAAGCAGCTGATCCGGGAGCATCAGTTGAATTTCACTCAGATTTCAGAATTTCTGGGTTATTCTTCCATTCACTATTTTTCCCGTCAGTTTAAAAAAATCTCCGGGATGACTCCTTCTGAATATGCATCCTCCATCAAAGCGCTGTCCGAGCGCAAACGGGAAGCGGACGTTCCTGATGACAAAAGTTTATTCTAACATTTCTATAAAAGGAGACAAAATTATGAAAATTTACAAAGTAAAGGATTATGAAAAACTTAGCCGCAAAGCCGCGGACATCATCGCCGCACAAGTCATCCTCAAACCAGACTGCGTGCTGGGGCTGGCTACCGGCTCCACTCCCATCGGCGCTTATGCCAATCTGGTGAAATTATATGAGGAAGGCGCTCTGGATTTCTCCCAGGTATCCACGATCAACCTGGATGAATACAAAGGGCTGGACGGCTCCAACGACCAGAGCTACCGCTATTTCATGAACCAGCATCTGTTCTCCAAGGTGAACATTGACATGGCCAAAACCCATGTACCTGACGGCACCATGGCAGACAGCGACAAAGCCTGTGAAGACTACAACGCCATCATCCATGAGCTCGGCGGCGCAGATTTACAACTTCTGGGGCTGGGTCACAACGGACACATCGGCTTTAATGAGCCTGCCGATCACTTCCCAAAGGAAACCCACTGTGTGGATCTGGCTGAAAGCACCATTCAGGCCAACAAGCGTTTCTTCGCCAACGAAGCTGACGTTCCCCGTCAGGCTTATACCATGGGCGTACAGACCATCCTTCAGGCGAAAATGGTACTGGTAGTGGTATCCGGCGAGGACAAAGCCGAAATCCTCAACAAAGTCATAAACGGACCGGTAACCCCTATGGTGCCCGCCTCCATTTTGCAGTTCCACCCCAATGCGGTGATCGTAGCCGATGAGGCCGCTCTGTCCAAGACCGAGCTCTGATTACGACTTTTTACCGGATCCGGATGGCCAAAAAAGCGCCGGAAACCTTACAATATACAAAAAAGCAAGTCCTTCCTCAAACGAAGGGCTTGCTTTTTTGTATCCCATCCGGGCACCTCGTATGACAGTGCCCTTCGGGCGATGGCGCTTTCGCGCCTGCCGCGGTATGTATTTTATTGCACCTCACGGATCATGCAGTACTGCTTCAAATGAAAATGCTGTTTCATGATACCGAAGATCTTAAAGCCAAAATGTTCATATAACGCCACATTTTTCGGGTTGTGGGTTTCCAGAGAGACCATCATCCGATTTGCCTTTGCATAGCTTAGCACCTCGCCGATGAGCTTTGCCGCGATCCCGTGATGCTGCATATCGGGGTCCACCGCCAGGTAGATGATGTGCAGCCGGTTATCCTGGTGCAATTGGTCTGTCCAGCTGGAATTGAGGTAATCCCGCCCCTGCATAAAATTCCAGAAGGTATGCATGGTGGGATCCTCCTTGATCAGATAGCCGTCCGTACGCAGGGCGGCCTGAATCTGGGAAAAATAGTATTTCAACAGATTGTATGGCTCCGCTTCATCCGAAACCACAAGGATCCCATTCAGATCCGGGCCGTCTGCAAAAATTTCACAGGTCTCATAAAATTCTGTCAGATCACAGGAAAACAGCTCCGGCATCAGTCTTTTTCTCACCTCATCATCCGGTATCAGTTCCTGATATAATGGATCCTTGGCAAAGCAGACAGTGAGCAGTTCCTCCAGCTTCTGCAAATCCTCCTGTTTTACCCGGTAAAGTATATCGCTTTCCATCTTTCTCTTCCTTTATTTCAGAAATTCTTTCTTTCCTTCAGAACTCATAAGCGCTGCCGCACACTGACACCTGTCCAACAGCCCCTATGACAACCATTTTTTCCTTATGTTATATATGACAGGCTTCTTCGCAGGAAGCCATCCATCGTTTCATATGATCCACCGTTTCGATCAGAGTTTCGATCTCCTTGCGGTAATACGCCTTCTGACGGCGCTGGATATCCTTCAGCGTTTCCAGCTCCTGAGCGATATTTGGCACTTCCAAATGCTGGCTGCGCCGTTTTAATAGCCGCTGCACCAAACCATAGAGATTTTCATGGTACCGGACGCGCCCAGCGCCCCATTTGAGGCGGTCGGGAAGCTGCTGCAGCACATTGACCGTAAAATGCGCATAGACTGCCTCTTCGAATTGGAAGGCATAACGGTTATTATCCACATGGTAGAGAGCTGTCAGAGCCTGAGTGATATTCCCGCTTCTAAGCTCCTCCATGGCCCGGTCCACATAGCACAAAGTATTTTCCACAATTTCCTGGGGAAAATAGACTTCATTGTGCCAATCCAGCCGCACAAACGCATCCTGCTCCAGCTGGAACATCGCCAAAAGGGCCTTCTCCACCGGCCGTGTCCGCTCATAGAGACGTCTGGCTTTTCCCCGCTTGCCCTCATCCAAAAGCTTCCCATATTCTGCATTGATCTTCTGCACATCCTTGTAAAGCTCCTTGGCCATATCCACCGCATCCGCCAAGGACCCGCCCAAGGTTTTGCCCCAGGCCTTCGTCTCTTTGCAAGTCTGCGGATTGATCCTTTTCTTCAGCGTACGGAAAACCTTGGAAAAATCCAACGGCGCCACCGCCGTCCAGTCAAAGGCCATCGCCAGCAGTCCATAAAATTCATGATGAAAACGATAGACCCCTTCATCATAAAAGTCATCATTGTCAAACTGGGAATGGTAATGGGTCTCCATGAAGCTGCCGCTGGCAAATTCATTGACCATGGACGGAATGCCTGCAATGCTGATGGAAAAATCATCGGACCAGGTCTCTATGGGTGCCGCCACGCCGATCCCCTCCGGGAATGCCTGGCAAAGCGGCGGCAGGCCGTCGATGAACTCCCGCAGGAATTTGGAATATTCGTAAACACTGCGTACCCGGTCCCTGGGTCCGTGGGCCACAGCCGGAAGCTCGAAATTCAGATCCGCGATTACCTTCCCCCGCCAGCCGGGATGCACGGTAAACACCTGCTCATAAGCACCCGTGGACCAGTCATACTGGGAGTCCACCACCCCCCATTCCTCCGCCGCCATAGCACAAAACACCAACGTATTTTCCGGCTGATAGCCCATATCCACGAATGCCTTTGCGATGCCAAGCATCATAGCGACCGCCGCATTGTCGTCCTGAAAGCCATCAAAATAGGAATCATAATGGGCGGACAATAGAATCATCCGGTCTTTATTTTTTCCCGGCAGCTTCCCCACGATATTGTAGGAGCTGCAGCCTTTTTCCACCCGGGAATCCACATCCATGGTGATGGGAATCGTCCCTTTTTCCGCCAGCACCTCTTTCAGCCGGCCGGCATCCTTTCTGGAAATGGAAAACGCCGGCGCTTCCGCTGGTCCGCAGATATCTTGGGCATTTAACGCCTCTTCATCCACCTCGCCATAGCCTCCCGCCTGTACAGCGATCAGCGCCCTGGCTCCTTTTAGGTAAGCCTGATACACCGGATAATTGATCCACCACTCATCCCTCTGGTTGATATCCACCAAGACGATTTTTCCCTGTACATCCATGCCCTCATAATCCTTGGCCGTGCCTTTTCCCAAATAAACCAAAGAAAATTCTTCCGGCCCTTGGGTGACAAAGGTGGTCTGATATGCACCCAGACAGATCTCCTGCCGTTTTCCCTGCAGGTCCTCAAACACAAGATCCGCTTTTTTAAATTCCCAGGAATCCACAGAAATCTTGTCTTTTTTCACCTTGCCAAGGCCGATGCGCCTCATCTCCTCCGCCAGCAGATCTCCGGTCTTGCGCTCCGCCTCCGATCCGGCAGTGCGGTAGCCCAGCTTGGGATTGGACTTAATCTTCATCATACGCCTGGCCAACTCCACGGAATACTCAATATCCACGTGCTCCAAAAACGCACTGCGCAACTGTTCCAGCATCTATTTTTCCTCTCTTCCCGCCTGCCAAAGCGCACTTGCCAAAGGCCCTGACTGCTCCACTAGCTCCTCGAACCGGACAGGCAATGTCACCGGTTCCTTAGGATCCTGCAATCGCTTCACCCGGCAGGACAAATCCAGCCATCGGTGGAATTTGTATCCTGTCCCCCGGTAAAGTCCTTCTTCTTGAAACCCAAACGTGTCATGGAGCCTCTCGCTGCCCACATTTGGCACGCAGATCAATGCATAGGCATTGACATATCCCTGCTTTTTTAAAATTTCCAGCAATGTCTCATAGAGCCGTGTTCCGATCCCCCGCCCTCTGGCGTCCATGCGCAGATAGACAGACAGCTCACAATCCCAGGAAAAGGCCATGCGGCTGCGGAAATCCCCGGCATAGGCATATCCTAAAATACTCCCATCTTCCTCCCAGACCAGCCAGGGATACTTCTCCATCACCCGGCGCATCCGTTCCTGGTATTCCTCCAGAGAGGGCACCTCATATTCAAAAGTCACTGTAGTTTCTTCTATATAAGGTCCATAAATCTTCAGAATTTCCCCTGCGTCCTCAAGGACTGCTCTCCGTATGCTCATTCCCGAACCTCTTGCCATCCGTTGCAGACATCGATCCAGCCAAGGCTTCCGGAATATTTCTCCAATTCTTCCAACGTCAGTTCAATGGCGCTGTTGCTGCTGCCGCATGCGGGAAAAACAGAATCAAAGCGCTTCAGGGATTCGTCCAGATACACGCGCACTCCCTCGTGGATCCCAAAAGGGCATACGCCTCCGATCTGATGCCCGGTCATCGGCTCCACCTGGTCGGCTCTGAGCATTTTCGCTTTGGTCTGGAACACCTTCTTAAATTTTCCGTTGTTCACCTTCCCATCTCCAGCCGTAACAATTAACACACAGCCATCCTCCACCAAAAAGGACAGCGTCTTGGCGATCCTGGCCGGTTCACAGCCTGCTGCCTGGGCGGCCAGCTCCACCGTAGCCGAAGACACATCAAATTCCAAAATCCTATCCTTCATGCCAAACTGGTCAAAATATGCTTTTACCTTTTCTATTGCCATTGCTGCACTCCTCCTGTCACATCTGCTTACGCACGATCTTATACTCGTCATTCATCTGAAAATACGGACAGCTTCTCACCTCATGTTTCAGAAAACGGTACATCTCGTCCTCATCCAGATCCACATCACACACATAATAACCATATTCTTCATCATAGATATAATTGCTGCAGTATTCACAGCTCCCAATTGCTTTTCCCATCTTTTTCCTCTGCTTCCAAAACTTCCTATCTTTCCACGACGGGTCAAAAATTCACCCAAATGCTGTTAATCACATAGGGATAGTGTATGTCCTAACCGTTTCTTTGTCAATATGGGAGCTTTCTTTTCCCCGGACTATGTAACGGGCCGGAAATCCCTCCCCAAGATCCCCGGCCCGCACGCCGTCATACGGCTGTCACCATACTATTGCCGGCAGTGTCCCTCTTTAAAAAACTGAAGGTCAAATTCCGGATTAAAGTAATAATAATTGTTGGAATCCAGGCGTTCCTTGGTGCGCTCCAGGGCCTCTCCAAATCTCTGGAAATGCACCAGCTCCCTTGTTCTCAAAAATTTCAGCGGCTCCCGCACTTCCGGGTCCGGAATCATGCGCAGCAGGTTGTCATAGACCGTTCTGGCCTTCTGTTCTGCCGCCAAATCCTCCGTCAGGTCCGCGATGGCATCGCCCTTAGACTGAAATTCCACAGCGGTAAAAGGCAGCCCGGCCGCGGCCTGGGGCCACAGGGCTTTCGTATGATCCACGTAATAGGCATCAAATCCGGCTGTCTTTGCTTCCTCAATATCCAAATCCCGGGTCAGCTGATAGACCATCGCACAGATGATCTCCATATGGGCCAGCTCCTCCGTTCCAATATCCGTGAGAAGTCCGCCCACCGCCTTCACCGGCATGGTATAACGCTGCGCCAAATAACGCATGGAAGCAGAAAGCTCCCCGTCCGGCCCGCCATATTGGCTGATGATCATTTGCGCCGTCTTCGGGCAGGTCTTTGTGATCTTCACCGGAAACTGCAGTCTTTTCTCATAAGTCCACATCAGATACACGCTCCTTCCCATGGCATCGGTCCTTCGGTCCATAACCCGATGCAGTCTTTTGTCAATGGATAAAACTGCCGGTCAAATTCCCCCAGCAGCTGTTTTCTCTTGGTGATCAGATCCTGACGCAGAGTGATTGCCTGCTCCTCGGTGGGATGGGTATCCAGATACAGCACCAGATCGTCCAGTGCAAAGCTGACCTTGGCGATCTCGCGCTGCAGCCGTTCCCTCTCTTCTTGGGGGCCTGTTTTAGCGGCCGCTCCATCGGGTGCCGGTGTCATTTGGCCGTCTGCTGCATAAAATGGCTTGTTCAGTCCTGGAAATATGGTGCCGATTTTCAGTGCATCTTCAAAGTCGTATAAATTTTCCCATGTTTGTATGGGCGTCGATGTGATTGCTAAATGAACTGTATTCATAAAAACTCTCCTTTCTTCTCGTATAGGTTTAGTATGCGAGAAAAAAAGAGAGTTTAGTGAGACATTTTTTTACAATTTTTTTCATTTGAAAGCATCCGGATATCTGGCAGGCACTTCTTTCGACACTCGGATTCTAATAGGGAATATCTTCCACGGCTCCCCCGCCAATTGATACCCGCTTCTCATAAGGTATACCCTTCCGGGCATCCCGTATCTTAGTGACCTTCGGTCAATGGCGCTTTCGCGCCTGCTAATGTATGATAATAGGGTAAAATATCCTCATAGGATCCATCCTTCATCCGAAACCCGCCCGGTATCACACCCAGGTTGACGAAGCCCAGCTTCTCATAAAGATGGATTGCCCCCAGATTAGAACGAACCACCGCATTGAACTGAAGCACCCGGAAACCATACTGGGGGCCTGTCTGTAGACAGTGTAAAACCAGCGCTTCCCCCACATGGCTTCCCCTGGCCTCCTTTTTCACTGCGTAGCTGGCATTACAGATATGACCGCACCGCCCCACGTTGTTTGGGTGCAGAATATACAATCCCAAAATCCGGCCGTCCTCTTTTGCCACCCCGGTAAAGGTCTGTTCTTTGAAAAATTTTCTGGCCCCGTCCAAATCCAACGGCTCTTCCTGAGGAAATGCATTTCCCGCCTCCACGACCTCATTCCAAATCTCCATCATCTGCTCCAAATCTTCTTCTTTAAATCCTTCGATGGTCAAAAAAACTCCTCCTTTGTCTGTTCTCTATATGTTTCATCGGCACATTTCAAAATTGCATCCTATACTGCTATATGATATACTTTAGCCGGCGCGGCAAGCGTCATTGCCCGGAGGACACTGTAATACGGAATACCCAGATGGGTATCCACATTCGGGCCTCCCGCAGCCTGGCACCTTACAGGTGCCGGAATTCTTCACACCCGACCCTGTCTGGCCGGTCTGAAATCATATATAAAGAAGAGAGGTAACCACATGATAAACTGCCTGTTTGTGGGAATCGGCGGCTTCTTAGGCGCGTCCTTCCGCTACCTTTTGGGACTTCTGCCTGTGCCCAAGACCGATTTCCCCTATATCACCTTTGGCATCAATATCCTCGGCGCCTTTGCCATCGGCATCATCAGTGCCTTAGCCGCAAAATACGGTCTGAATGACTCCCGCCTGATCCTGCTTTTAAAAACTGGTGTCTGCGGAGGTTTTACCACCTTCTCCACCTTTTCATTGGAAAGCTCCCAGCTGCTCTCCTCTGGAAAAGTCTTCCAGGCCGCTCTCTACATGATCTGCAGCGTTTTGTTCTGTCTGGCAGCCGTATGGCTGGGCGGCACCCTGATCAAAGGCCGGTGATCCGCTAGTCTCTATCAGAAGCTGCGGATCTGGTCATCGTCCTCCTCCTGGGTATTTTCGATCTTTTGGATGATCACGTCATATCCGGCCTGGTCATTGATCTTTACTCTCACCTTGTCTCCCACCTTATGTCCACGGATGGCTTTCCCCAGCGGAGACTCGATGCTGATGAGGTTTTTTAAGGAATTACCCCGAATGGAAGTCACCAGACGGTAAACCTCGGTTTCATCCTCATCCTCAAAATATAGGTGCACTGTATTGTTCAGTCCCACCTCATCCTCTTTGGAATCTTCTGATACGATGGATGCCGTCTTAAGCATCCGCTCCAGATAGCGGATACGGCTTTCATTGCGGTTCTTGTCCTTTTTCGCCGCATGGTATTCAAAATTTTCACTTAAATCCCCATGTGCCCGGGCTTCCTTCACCGCCTCCAACGCCTCTTTGCGCACCACCAGCTTCCGGTATTCGATCTCTTCTTTTATTTTTTCCACGTCTTTTTTCGTCAACTGTTCACGCATCACGATTGCTCCTTTTTATTTTCCTATGCTGTCACCTTTCCTATTTTACCCGCAATGGCCCCCCTTTGCAACCAGGTTTTCCGAATACCTCTTGACAAGAAATCTTTTTTCCCTTATAATGAACATTGTTCAGTTTGAGTGAGGAGGAGGACCTATGAATACTGTTATCACTTCCAGGGAAGCTATTTTAGCCGCCAGCCGCCAGCTGGCCCTGACCGAAGGCTGGAAGGCCGTCAATATGCGGTCTGTCGCGTCCGCCTGCGGAATCGCCGTAGGCTCCCTATACAATTACTTTCATTCCAAATCCGAGCTGACCGCTGCCACCGTGGAAAGCGTCTGGCAGGAGCTATTCCATATGCCCGAAGGCCAGGAGCATTTCGACAGCTTTTTGGAATGTGCCCGGTGGTTCTTCCAAAGCGTACAAACAGGCAGCCAAAAATACCCTGGCTTTTTTACCGTCCATTCCATCACCTTTGACGATGATGGCAAAGAGCTGGGACGTAGGACTATGGAGCGGTCCTTTGACCATATGAAGAAAAACCTCTGCCGGATTCTGCACCAGGACCAGAACGTCCGCCCCGGCGCTTTTGATGACAGCTTTACAGAGGAAGGCTTTATAGAAATGATTTTTTCCCTGATTCTCTCAGCTTTGCTCCAAGGAGCCTTTGATTTCAGTATGATCGCTGAACTCATCCAGCGTTCCATTTATTGACTGGCTGATTCCCACACCTTTTTGTGGGAATTTTTCAGAGCTTAATATGAACAACGTTCAACACAGGGTTCCGGTCCCAACCTAGAGGACTCGCAGGTACTGTACTCCTGCGATATCAGAATCCCCAAAAGAAAGGAGCTTATTATGCAAGCAATCGCAGAAACCATTTTTGACGCCGTATATCTGATCACCGTGATCACCATCGGCATCCGGATGATCCAAAAAAGCGCCGGGAACCGGCAATACCGCCTGTTTGGTATCATGGCCGTCACCTTGGGCGCCGGGGATGCCTTTCATCTGATCCCCAGAGCCTACGCCCTGTGCACCACAGGTCTTGACAATTTCACCGCCGCTTTGGGAATCGGTAAATTTATCACCTCCATCACCATGACGCTCTTCTATGTGCTCTTATACTATGTATGGCGGCTGCGCTATCAGGTCAAAGGCAGACAAGGGCTCACCGCTGCCGTATATGTTTTGGCCGCCCTGCGTATCGCCCTCTGCCTGCTTCCGCAGAACGCATGGACCAGCGCCGATGCCCCGCTGTCCTTTGGCATTTACCGAAATCTTCCCTTTGCGGCCCTGGGACTTTTGATCATCGTCCTTTTTTACCAAAGCGCCAGCAAGCAGCATGACCGGGCATTCCGTTTCATGTGGCTGACCATTGTCCTGAGCTTTGCCTTCTATATCCCTGTGGTACTCTTTGCGGACCGGATTCCCATGGTCGGAATGCTGATGATCCCTAAGACCTGCGCCTATGTATGGACCGTACTCATCGGCTTTTTCGATATGCGTTCCCACAACAAGACCGCATAAAAGGCAAGCCCTTCCTGGCTCTGCCATCTCCCATGCGCACGGGTCAAGGTATTTCTTGCCCGTAAAAATGAATGGTGCTATAATATGGTCGGAACTTTTCTTGACATTGGAAATATATACGAAAGGCAGGAATGAAAGATGACGAGCAAAGGCGAAAGAGAGATACTGAGAAATGAAAAGATGGCAGGCGGCGAAGGCCACGTGCTGATTGAACATTTGATCAATGACGAACAAAAAGGCGCTGCCAGCCGCATGTTTGCGGAAGTGACTCTGGAACCGGGATGTACTCTGGGCTACCATGAGCATCACGGCGAATCCGAGACCTACTATCTGCTCACCGGTGAAGGCATTTACCAGGACAATGGAAAAGAATATCCTGTAAAGGCAGGAGATGTGACTTTCTGTGATGATGGAAACGGCCATGGCCTGAAAAACACCGGAAACAGTGATTTGAAATTTATCGCTTTGATCCTGAAAAAATAGGATATACACAACAACCGGCAGCCCTTTTCTTCGGAAGAACAAAAGAGCTGCCGGTTTTTTAGAATACGAAATTGTCCTACGCCTTCTGCGGCTTTTTCATACAAAGCCCTGCCCCAAAGGCAATGACAGCAAATACCAGGGAAATGATAAACGCCGTCCGGATACCGCTGGCCACGCCAAAGATTCCGATAATCAGCGTATAAAGCGCTATGGCAACCGTACTTCCCACAGACTGGCAAATCTGAATGACAGAATTGCCCATAACGCGATTCTCCTCTTTGATCATAAGCTGCGGGGCTGCAGCAAAGGTCACGCCTGTTTGGCTGTTATAGAAACCGCCAACCAGCATAAGCCCATAAATCCAATAAATAGAACAATCTTCCTTGAGAATAAAGATAAATATCACCGTAATTACAATCCGAATCCCGGTGCCGATCAAATAAACCTGCCGGGCGCTTCCCGCTTTTCCGATCATCCTGCCCCAGACCGGCCCCATGAAAATGCCAACAATGGCAAACATCGAGGTGATCAGCCCGGACTGCGTCGCTGACGTCTGTAAAACATAAATGGCAAACATCGGAAGAAAGAAGAACGCCGCCATCGTATGCAGATTGGTAAAAAGATTTGCCACTGCCAGGCACAGTGTGTTCCGTTCCTTCAATACACCAAGTGGCAAAAATGCCTTCTCTTTTTTCTTATTAATTGATAAAATCAGGGAAATAAAGCCAATCACCGCTGCGATAATCAAGCACAGGCTGGCCGTGCTCCCAAAGGGCGCAAAGGAGGTTCCCAATGACAGCGCCAGGGAAAAGCTGCCCAAAAACAGCACCATGGAAACAGCGCCCCACAGATCCAGCGCAGCCTCTCTGCACAGCTCCTTTACATCCTCCTTCTTCACTCTCACGCCCATCAGGGAAAGAACTCCCGCAAGCAGTAGAAACGGCCAGATCAAATGATTCAAATAACGCCAGGATAATGCATCCATGATCGCACCGCCCACCAGCGGTCCCACAATCTGTCCGAAGCTCTGCATCGTCGCCACAAACCCAAGATAATACGCCGCTTTTTTTGCGTCGAAAATGTCCCTTATATAAGAATAACCGATCACATAAATAGCTGCGGAAGCAAACCCATACAGCATACCCGGAAGAATAATCATCCACATATTCGTGGCAATACTACGGACAAATATCACCGCCGCTGCCATAAACATCGAAACACTAAAAAGCTTTGGCTTAATCGATGGATTCTTCGCGGCAAAATAACCAAACAAAGGCATCACAATGACGGATACGATACCCGACAGGGTCGCCACCAATGAATAAATCGTCTCTCCTCCAATTTCCAGCGCGGCCACCGGAAGCATTGTGGATTGTGTGGAAGAAATTAGGATGGTGCCGAATAAACCGCAAAATAACGCTGCCAAGGACAATTTTTTCTTTGTCTCCGGCGCAGCAAGAAATGCATTCATAGTAATCCCTCCAAAAAAACAGGGCTTCCCCTTTACTGCCTTGTTCCGCCCTGTTTTCCATACTTTTTCCAATAGTTTCTAATCCTTTAATAACTTTTATCCAATTCATTTACAAATTTTTCGTATTCAACCGGGTCCATGCTCCATCCATTCGCAGGGGTCGGATACTCTCCGTTCTTGACCTCTTCATTAAACTGTGCGGCGCCCTTAATACAATCACCGAGCACATTCGCATAGGTTTTCGCATGCTGAGACATGCTCTGCACAGGAATAAAGCCGAACAAGTCAAAGATCACCATTTCCGATCCGTCTGCCGCTCCTCCCGCTGCAACTGCCACCACGGGAATGCGCAGATGCTTTGCCACCGCATTGGTCAGCTCCCTGCTGGTCATTTCAATCGTCATGCCGATCATGCCGTTTTCCTGATACTCATAAGCCTGACGGAATACCTTCATCGCGTCTTCCGCCGTAATGCCTGTGCGCCGATAGCCGCCCACATTGTTGGTCTGCCAGCCGGAAAGGCAGCCCACGTGTCCAAACACCGGAATGTGATTATCAGACATGGCTTTGAGCACCTCGTTGGTAACGCCCATCGGCATCACGCAGTCCGCACCGTCTCCCACGAGGCGGGCCGCTTCCTGAACCGCTATGGTCTTGTCCGCATACTGCTGGGTCTGCATCACGGCATTCAGACAGATGTTGGGAGCCATCTTCTTCTGCATACGGGTCCACCAATGAATATTTTGCGCGCGCATTTCGCTGTTCTCTCCCGGCGCTGTATAGCGGACCAAATCCACACCGGCTTTTTCGCACATCATCGTAAAGACCGGATCCAGATAGGCCGTCCCCACCATGGTGATTTTTTTGCCCTCATCTTTCATTTTCTGCAAATGCCAGACCGTGGTATGGCCCTTCTTTACCGGTGACATCGGAATATCACTTTTCTTGATGTTGTTTTCTTCGCCCATTTTTTATTCTCTCCTTTTCCTTTTGGCGCACGGACTTAAAGTCCTGCCTCGTTTTTGTTTACTCTGTTTTTCCAGGTCCCGGGACGCAGCCTTCCACTGTGAAGCTGAACGGCCTTTCCTGGGTAATCATCAATGTTCCGCCGTTTACATTGATCGTCTCGCCCTGCATAAAATCCGCCATCGGCGTACACATGGCAAATACGGCAAGCGCTACCATATCTGGATTCATCGCCAGAGGAATATCCCTGCTGTGAGAATCCCGGACTTCCTTATACTCCGGTCCGTACAGGGCAAAGGCTTCCTCTCCTTCAGTAAAGACGCCGGCACTGAGCATTCCGCCTGGGGCCACGCAGTTGACATTAATTCCATATTGCTTCAGCTCCCCGGAAACCGTCTTTGTCATTGCGACGACGCCGGCCTTGGCCGCTGCATAATAGCTGTTCATTCCAAGCCCCACGGGACCCTCTCCCATGTGAGCAGCCGAAGAAATAAATACGATTTTTCCCTTAGTCTTCCTGGCAACCATCTCGCGCGCCGCCGCCTGGCCAATAAAATAAGATCCCTTTAAATCCGTATCCATCACCCGGTCATAGACCTCCTCTGGCAGATCCAGATAGGAGTAGCTCGACCATCTAGCCGCGCAGGTCACCAGCACATCCAGGGAACCGTAGGTTTTCACTGTATCATCAACTGCCTTATAACAGTCCTCTACCTTAGACACGTCGGTTTTTACCCAGCTCACTTCATATCCTTTTTCTTTAAAATCCGAAACCGCTCTTTTGCCGCGCTCTTCCCCCCGGGACGCAATCACAACCCTTGCCCCCGCTTCACAAAGACGGTTCACCACCATGTAACCAAGTCCGGAAGCACCACCTGTCACCAGAGCGGTCTTTCCCTTCAGGCAATTGCAGAATATGTCCTGAAGAGACACAGCCTGTTCCAAATTCATTTTCGACAATGTCTCCGGATCCATTCGTTTTTGTTGATTTTCCCCCATTTTGACCTCCTTGATCTTTAAAAATCATTTATATTTTTCGATCTGCGCAAATCTGTTATACTCATAGTAGTCAAAATATGCTAAAATGAAAATGCATAAAACTATGTATTTTAGCATTTTTTACAAAGTAATTATGCTTTGCGGCACAGAAATCTGTCAATTTATAAGGAGGACATATGGCGATTCAATCCAATAACCTGGCGGAAGACCTCTATCAGATGCTGCTGCGCTGCTGCAGTCAATATGATCCATATAATTTTTGTGGACAAATAGTAAAAGAGCTGCATCTGTATGTTCCTTACGAGCAGGCCAGAATTTTATTTATTGATGTATCCGGGAAAATCAGCGGCTCCATGCTGTTTGGCGTAAGTCAAAACACCTGGGAAAATTTTTTAGACTATTATCATGAAGATTTGACCGGCAGCAGATATTCTCTAAAAAAACCGCTGCACCTTTCAGAAAAAGAAAAAGTCTCAGTCTGTGACTGGACTCAGGATGTGGAGCGAAAGCAGCGCTGCTTAACTTTCGCGGAAGAATATGTACGCCCCCTGAAGCTGACCTATTGCCTCGGCCTCGGGCTGAGCGATAAGGAAAACTGCGTCCGCAGCATTATCACTCTGGACCGCACCTCTCCAAAGCCCTATACAGAGGATGAAATTTTGCTAATCCGGAAAATTCATCCACTGCTGGAGCGTTTTTTTATCAGTCTTTTGCTTCCTGCACCTCAGGAATTTTCCGCGATTGCATTTCTGGAACAACAATTTGCGTTGACGAACCGCGAAGTAGAAATCAGCGAACTCCTGTGTGCCGGAATGATACCCGCAGATATTGGAAAACGCTTATGTATCAGCGTATCCACAGTATACCGGCATATCGCCAACATCTATGAAAAATGCCATATTAAAAATCGCCAGGAGTTATTTCAGCTATTTGCCAAAACAAAATCTCCTGGCTAAACGATTCGTACCGTCCAAAGTGTACCTATGGCAGACGCCTTTAAAAAATCTACAAATCCACCACCTGGTACTCATGCTTCACATACGGCAGAAATTTTTCCAAAATATCCCGGGTCTTTGTTTTCATGCTGGTAGTATTGATACAGGGGTGGAAGGCAATTTCCTCAGCCTCGGCCACTTCCCGGTCAATGAGCAGCTTCACGCGGCCATTGGTATCATTCATCAGTCCCATGATGCTCACAGAGCCCGGCGTGATGTTCAAAAATTCCTCCATGAATTCCGGCTCTGCAAAGGAAAGCCGGGCGCTTCCGATCTGGCGGGACAAATCCTTGGTTTTAAAAGGTTTTTCCCCCGGCATCAGCAGCAGATAAAAATCCGTTTTCTGCCGGTTGCATAAGAACAGGTTTTTGCAGATCTGACAGTCTAAAATCCGGTCCACCGCCTCGCATTCCTCGATGGTGGCCGTCACCTCATGGTCTACGCGCACATAAGGGATCTTCAGCTGCTCCAGCAGCTCATACACTGCCATCTCCTTGGGCAGCCGGCAGCCGTCTGTGGGCTTATCCCGATACCGTGTGGGATCCACTTTTATCTGACTCATAATCATCTCCTCCTATAGTTTCTCATATTCTAAAGAACCTTTTTTCCGTAATTTTTATTCTAATCCTTCCAAGAATTTCCCGCAACTGCATTTATCAATCCCTGTTCCGTCAATTCATAGACTTGGCCGCAGACCTCTTCCAAATACTTTCGGTCATGGGATACGCTGAGGATGGCCCCCGGATATTCTTTCAAAAGCTGTCGGATCACAGGTCCTGACAAGGGGGAAATGTTCCGGGTGGGTTCATCCAGCACCAGCACATCCGCCTGCCCCAGGGAGCATTTCAGAAGGAGAAGCTTCGCCTTTTGGCCGCCGGATAATTCCCGGATCGGATGAAACATTTCCTCCCTGGTAAATTTCAGGCTTCCCAAATAGACCGCATGACGGTCCCGCTCTGATTTGTCCCCTGTTTCCTCCAGAAATTCCATCGGGGTTTGGTCTTCCTCCAAAAGCTCCTCATATTTCTGGGGCATATATGCCGCTGTCATGTTCTCCTTTTCTTCCAGCGCAGCCAAAAGCTTCTTCAAAAGAGTGGTCTTGCCCATCCCGTTCTTTCCCACGATACCGATTTTCTCCGGTCCCCGCACCGTAAGCCGGATATTCCTGGACAACACCTTATCCCCAGCCTCTAACACATCCAGGGAAACCGACAGCACCTCTTTTCCTGCCGGAAGCGGATGCTCTTTGGGAAATTTCAAAAAAATCTCTTCCTCCCGATCGGGAAAATCCGTCATCTCTTCTGCCTGCCGTCCAATCCGCCGCTCCATGGCCTTGACGGTATGCATTTTCTGCTTTAACCGCTGTGCCCCAAAAGGATCTCCCCTGGAAATGATATTCTGCTGGTGTTCCACCTTCTGGCAAATTTTCCGGTACCGTTCCTGCTGCTTATCATACTCCTCCCGCTCCTTTTGTGCCTCCTGCTCCTGACGGACAAACCGGCGGTTCCGTTCTTTTACATAGGCCTCATATCCCATGCCAGTAACCGTATAGCCAAATTTTGTCTTTCTATGCGTCTGCTCCATATGCAGAATCCGCCCGGCCGTCCGTTCCAGCAGTGTCTCATCGTGGGAAATATAAAGCACCGGGACCGGACAATCCCTCAGAAATCCCTCCAGCCAACAAAGCGCCTCCATGTCAATATCGTTGGAGGGCTCATCCAACAGAAGAGTCCCCGGACGAGCCAGCAAAATCCCTGCCAGCTGCGTCTTCACCCGTTCTCCTCCGGAAAGCGTCCCCATCTTCTGCTCCCCATAGAAAATATCTGCCGGAAGCTTCAGACGGGCGGCCAGTTGTCCCAATTCTCCCGGTGTACAGTCATAAAAGCCCGGGTTCTTTTGAAAATACTCCCACAAGGACAGCTCTCTGTCTTTTGATGGCAGCTCCTGGGGCAGATAGCCCATCCCCTTCCCATCCCGGAGGATTTCCCCGGATATCTGGGCATATTCCTCCACCAGGGAAGGGTCATAAATACATTTTAGAAGCGTGGATTTACCGTTTCCCTCCTCCCCGATCACCGCCATTTTGTCTCCATCGTGCAGCACAAAGGACAGATTTTCTATCAGCGGACGGAGATCCTTTTTATGGATCACTGTCAAATTTTTTATCTGTATCATAGATACCTCCCATTGCCGGACTATATGATAAACTTAGCCAAACCCCGCAAAAACAGATTTCAACCCGCTTTCCGCTGCCCAGTGGCCCGCTGTGGTGCCTTACAGACATAAAAGAAGGACCGTCTAAAAAGACAGCCCATCCTCTCCTTGAGACAGGAGGATGCGCAGATTCATCTATTTTCAGCATCAAAAAAGAACACCCGCTTCGCGGATTTTTGTCTAAGGAATCATAAAACTCGTCCCCTGATCAATTCTCACATGCTAAAAAATAGATTATCTGAACATCTTCCCACCCTTTCTTCTTAAATTTTCCTCACTTTACCACGGATGCCGGCGCTTGTCAATGAAAGAAGGGCATTTCCTTTTTTGTTTCTGACACCACCACATCCGCAGGACCTTCCACGCCGCCGTTCGTCCGGTGGGACACGTCCTCAAACGTCTGCTCTAAGACGCTCTGCTCCTGTGCATCCAAAAGCTCCATCAGCCCTGAGAGCGCTTCCGGGCTTTTCCCGCACTCCTTCACATCCGTCACATCCGGCAGCATAGCCGCCACCGCCGTCTTGTCCCAATAACCGGTGACCGTTACATCCTGGCCGCCTTCCTCCTTCGGATAAACCCATTGGAATTCATCCAGGTTTTCTATCAAAGCTAGAAGCAGTGTCCCGCCACGGATCATCTGCGCGTTCATTTTCTCCTCTTCCATAGGCAGCTTTGGATAGACCAGCCGCAGCACATAGGGGTGCTCTGAACTATCCAATTCCAAGGCCCGGTCCTCCTCCGGCAGATATTCACCTTCCAGATCCCTAAGCAGTCGGCTCACGCCAGAAGCATCTCCCAAATAAGAAAGCCTGTCCCCATAAATCTCCTGTACTTTTTCCGAAACCTCTCCGGAGGGCATATTTGTAGTCCCTCCCTCCGAAGCCTCACAGCCGAAAAACATGACGGACAACACACACAAAATTCCCAGCAAGGAGATCATAACCTTACCCGGCTGGTGAAACTGCAGGACATGGAGAATCCTGTTTTTGGCATGGTGTTCCCCAAACCCCAAAAGATTCCCCGGCAGCCGTTTGCCTGCCGCAAAAGCGAGCAGCGCTTTGCTGTATCCCTGTTTCTCTCCCATCCCCATCTGTTCCAGCACGGCCTCGTCACAACTCATCTCCATGTCCTGGCACATCAGAAAATAGGATAACCAGACCAGAGGATGAAACCAATAGGCAGCCAGCAAGAAAAAAGCCAAGGGCTTTACCAGGTAATCCTTCCTGCGGATATGATATTGTTCATGGCAGAGCACATAGTCTTGATGCTCCTTCCCCACACCGAAGGGCAGATAGATCCTCGGCCGAACGATCCCCATCACAAATGGAGAGGTTATCTCCTCGCATTCATAAATGTTCCCGCGCAGGCGCACTGCGGTGCGCACTCTTTGCCGGACCCGGTAACAAGACACCACAAAATAGACGGCGAACACGGCCACCCCCAGCGCCCAGATCACAGTGGCAGCCAAAAGTAGCTGCTGCCCGGCGCTCATAGATGCAGCCGTAGTTTTTACCGGCGCTTCCACTGCCTGCTCCAGAGGTAAATCCTGCGTACCAGCACCGGATATCTGCCCATAGGTCATCGCCAGCCTTGGAATAGCCTGTGCCTTTTTCCACATCACATTTTGAAAAATCCCCAGATGAAAAATGCTGAGATGATTTGTCACAGGCCAGATCCACAAGAGCCGCACCGCCAATGGCGCCCATAGGGCATAGGCATATTTCTTCGGATATTTTCCAATCAGCATCCGCAAAAAGAGTGTGCATAAAACCACCACGGCCACAGGCAGACTTTTTTGCAAAACCCAGAGAAACGCATGTTCCAACGCATTTATCATTAAGATCCCTCCTTATGGGCATCGATGAGCCGCTCCAGCTCCCGGGCCTCGTCCACACTCAGTTTTTTGCCGCCTAAAAAAGAAGCCAAGAACATGGGCAGGGAACCTTCAAAGGTTCGGTTCACAAAATAATCGCTTTCCTTTGCCTGCACCTGTTCCTTGGGTATCCGCACTGACACCACCGCCTGTTCATTGGAGATATACCCCTTTTCACACAGCTTTTTGATCACGGTGTACGTGGTGGACTTCTTCCAGCCTAATTCTTCTTTACAAAGCTTCACTAATTCCCCGGAGCTTAACGGGGCATGCTTCCACACCACGGTCATAAACCGGTAGTCACTGTCACACAGCTTTAAATATTCCATCCGATCCCTCCTTTCTCTTATCAAATAGGATGTCATGTCATATGGAAAAGCAGCCCAGTTATTGTCTTTCTGTAGCAGCCCCCTTCTGGCACCTGTAACAAATAAGCTGGTCGATTATTATAGACCTTTTCTTTAGTCTACAACAATCGACCAGCCTTTGCAAGTAAATTATTTCTATTCTAAGAAGACGCTGAAACAGAAATCTCACGCATACGCCTGGCAGCCCCGGCCGCCCCCGGAGGAAGAGCTGACCGGATAATTTCCTCCCTGCGCCTTCTTTTCACTTCTCTTGATAGATGTTTCCTATCCGTAAACCTCCAGACTTGCCAAGCTCTTATACCCAATCCTTCATGCTTCTTTTTTTACCAGGCGTTATCTCTTTTATACCCCATCCATGTGTAATCTTTGTGAAATATTTTCATAATATTTACGAAATATTTATCCATTTTCTTCCGTTTTTATGATAGGCTTCCGGCATAGGATAACATATATCCCACGCCCCTTATCGTCCGAATATAGGAACCGCATTCTCCCAAGTCCGTACGCAGCATTTTCACATGGGTATCGATGGTCCGGATATCTCCTTCATAGTCAAAGCCCCAGACCCTCTCCAAAATCTGTTCCCGGGTCAGTGCGATATTCTGGTTGTCCAGCAGATACACCAAAAGCTGGTATTCCTTATTGGTCAGAGGCATCACCTTCCCATCCACATAGACCCGGCAGCCCATCTTATCCACCAGCATCCTGCCCAGACGGATCTGTTCCCCGCCTAACGGATTCTTGCTGCGCAAAAGGACCTCAATTCTGGCCAGCAGTACCTGCGGATGGTATGGTTTGGCAATGGAATCCTGCGCACCCATTCTAAGCCCTTCCACCTCGCCTTTGGCGTCTCCCGCCGCAGTGAGTAAAAGCACCGCCACCTGGGAATACTGCCGGATCTGCTGCAAAACCTCCAGCCCGGATATTCCTGCAAGCTTTAAATCCAGGATGATCAAATCCAATGCACTGGAACCATAAAAATGATCCAACGCCTCTAATCCGTCCTCCGCTGGTTCCACTTCATATCCGTTCTCTTCCAACAAGCTTTGCAGCTTTTTCCGCTCCAATTGGTCGCCCTCTGCCAGCAATATCTTCATAGCATTCCATCCTTTACCCATATTCTACTGATATTTTAACATCTGCATAATATTTATGTAAAGCTTTTTTCATATTTCGTATACCAAAGGCTATCATTTCCATAAGTTTCTGATAGATCCAAAACGGCATCCAAAAGTCTGCTCTTTTGGATGCCGTTTTTTATTTATACTTCATTTCACTGACATTTGCTCCAGCCGCATATCTTACACACATTACAGCCGCCTTCAAATACTAGGGACTCACCGCATTCCGGACAATACATCCGGTCAGAGGGCGTGGGAGGCACTGCGCGAGGCTTAGGCGCTTTCTTCTTAGGAAGCTTGCCCGCTCCATGCTTTTCCCGAAGCTCTTTTTGCATTTCATTGTACATATCCATCAAAGCATTCCCCACCGCCATAGGACAGCAGGCGCCCTTGCTGGTATCCTTTCTCGTCACCCGGCGCGCCGTATAAGACGGACAGGATCCAGTGGAATTGAGCTGATCCACAATGGTGTGGATATCAATCCCAGCCCTGGCACTGATGGAAATCATACGAGAAAGGCCGATCATAAAGTTGTTGCAGCCCCCCGTGGAGCCCTTGCTCAAATAAGTCTCCAGAAGCGCACCTGTGTAAGGATCAAACAACGCGATGCAGTGCAGGCTTCCGCAGCCGGTCATCAGCTTGCGCTTCTTTCCTACCACATCGTCCGTAACCAAAATGATCTGGCCCCGCTTCAACCCGTCGCCGACAGCCGTCTCTTCTTTATCCTTAGTATTGAGAATACCGATCCGTTTGCAGCCGTCCCGGAAAATGGTAATGCCCTTCAGCCCTTTTTCATAGGCATACAGATACAGGCTTTCCGTCTCTTCCACAGTAAAGCTTCCCGGCACGTTCACGGTGGAGCTGATGGAGGCATCGATATGCGTCTGCCAAATGGACTGCATGTCGATTCTCTGCCGGTAATCCAGCATCATGGCCGTAACAAAATACTCCGGCAGGGAGGAATCATCTGTAAGCCCGTGTTCCTTCATATAGCTCTCTACAATCTTCGTATACACCTTATAATACACATCCGCCCCATGGAGAGATTCCGTCTTGCGTTCATAATAATTGGCGTAGACCGGTTCTATCCCGCCGGAAATCCCCAACATCGTGGAGAGCGTCCCTGTGGGCGCAATGGTCAGAAGCTGGGAATTGCGCAGGCCATATTTGCGCACCAGCTCCACAGTCTTCTCGGTGGTGTTGGCTTTAAAAAACGGGGTCTCCATAACTTCTTCCTTAACAAAACCATCGAAGGCGCCATGCTCCTTCGCCAGCATAGCAGAGGCATAGATCGCTGCGTCCGCCATGGCAAAACCGATCTTATCGCACAAAGCCACCGCTTCAGCCTCTCCATAGACAATGCCAAGCTTGATCATGGCATCCGCCAGCCCCATGATGCCCAGGCCGATCTGCCGCCATTTTGCCACACTCTCCCTCTGCTCCGGAAGGGGATGCAAAGACAATCCCTCCTCCAGCACCTCATTGAGGGCGCGCACAGATGCCTTCACACATTTCTTAAAAGCATCAAAATCAAAAAATGCCGTATTGGTAAATGAATTCTGTACAAATTCCGCCAGGTTGATGCTTCCTAAGAGGCAGCTCCCGCCCGCCGGAAGAGGCTCCTCCGCGCAAGGGTTCACGCCTGCATATGCAAATTCCTTGGTATTGGCCAGCAGGTTCCACTGGCAGACCCTATCCCAAAACAACGCTCCCGGCTCCGCATAGTCCCAATTGGTCTCTGCAATATGACGGAACAGCTCTCTGGCGTTCACCCACCGCTCAATGACCTCACCGGTGGCCTCTCTGGTATAATGAAGCAGATATTGTTCATTTTTCTTCACCGCTTCCATAAAATCCTCATGGATGCGCACGGAAATATTGGCCTTGGTAACCTTTTCCAAATCTGTCTTCAGATTGATGAATTCCTCCACATCCGGGTGAGCGCAGTCGATAGAAATCATAAGCGCTCCGCGCCGTCCGTTCTGGCCGATCAAAGCCGTCACCAGAGAATACAGCTCCATAAAAGATACCGCTCCGCTGGTCTCCTTGGCGGCATTGTTGATCCTGGCTCCTCTCGGGCTCAACCGGGAGATATCGATGCCGCAGCCTCCCCCATAGCTATAGGTCCTGGCCAGCTTTTTGGCGCACTCAAAAATGCTCTCGATCTCATCCTCCGGAGGCGCGATCACATAGCAGTTGGAATAGGTCACCTTCCTGCCCTGGTTTTGAAGCCCCCGGTTTGATAAGATACGGCCGCCGAAAAGAAACTTTTTCTCCTTAATATATTCAGCAATCTCTTCATTGCCCCCGCTGATGCGGTCCAGCCAGGCATCAAAATCCTCGCCTTCATTACAGTATTTATTTTTCCAAATATCCATTCCCAGCTGGTTGTCCTCTCCCAGCCACTGTTCCACATTCATTTCTCATTCCTCCTATATGTTGTTGCTGTCTATATACTTTAACACAATATATAGTGTTCTTCAAGACCAAATTCTGTCACAAAATCGCATGATAAGTAACCCGCCCGTCCCCTTTTTGACAATCAAATCCAAAAAGGAAAGGGAAGAGACCTGTAAATAGGATCTCTTCCCTTTCCTTTTATATACCCACTCCGTTGCATTCCTTAAAAATGCTCCGATGGGTGTCCTATGGAGGTAGGCTCAATTATGTAAAACCAAAAATTTTAAGCCACTGCTTTTTTGTCGGATTTTTCCAGCAGCTTTTGTACACCCTGGATGGCTACGATCACGCCCAGGATCAGCAGCAGGACAGCGAAAATAAGCTGTAAGGTGTTGCCAAGGCTTAAGCCTGTGCTCATAAATGCGGCGCTCAGCTTGTAGATTGTCATACCGAGGGCGGTAAAGGTCACTGCCATCATGAAGAACATCGGCAGCCACAGCATCACTCCCTGACGTTTGGTCTTCTTCAGGAAAACCGCACAGGCAACCAGTGCCAATACGGACAGCAGCTGGTTCGCAGAGCCAAACAGCGGCCAGATCTCCGCATACCCCACCTTGCACAGCAGATATGCCAGCACTAAGGTGATGACCGTCGCAAAGTATTTGTTTGTCATCAGCTTCCTAAACGGCGTCATTTCCTTGTCCTCATCCTGGAAAAATTCCTGGAAGGACAGACGGCCGATACGGGCCACAGAATCCAGAGAAGTCAGGGCAAATGCGGATACCGCCAGGTTGATCAGGGTAAATACCAAATCATAAGGCAGACCCACAGCTGTCAGGAAGTTAGCGATGGCTCCGGCAAAAATCTGCGGCTGAGTCGTCAATCCTGCAGCCGCCGCTTCGCCATCCGCAAAAGAAGCCACTGCGATCAATGCGATGACAGCCAGCATACTTTCCATCAGCATAGCGCCGTAAGAAACCGGGAGCATATTTTTCTCATTCTTAATCTGCTTAGAGGCCGTGCCGGAGGATACTAAAGAATGGAATCCGGATACCGCTCCGCAGGCGATGGTCACAAACAAAATCGGAAACAGATACTGTCCATCTACGTTGAAAGAAGTAAATGCCTTCAGGTTACAGGATGGATTGGCCACAAATACGCCGATAACCGCTGCGATGATCATAAATACCAGAAGATAACTGTTCAGATAATCACGGGGCTGTAAAAGGGCCCAAACCGGTACCACGGAGGCCACAAATATGTACAAGAAAATGATGATATGCCAGGTGGCTGCCGGCAGATACATCGGAAGGTTCATGCCCAAAGCCACACCTGCCACTAACAATGCAATGGCAACCACCGTGTTCACAAGCTTGCTCATTTTGCTGTAGCGCAGGATCATTCCCAAGCCCACGGCTTCAATGATGAACAGCATGGAGGTAGTAGCCACCGCACCGTTTGCACGGATATTCGCGCCTTCTGCAGAAAATCCGTTAAAGGTACCAGCCACTACGTCGGCAAAGGCAGCCACAACTAGAATACAAAACAGCCAGCAGAACAAAAGGAACAGCTTCTTGCCTGTCTTACCGATGTATTCTTCAATGATATAACCGATGGTACGGCCCTTGTTCTTCACAGATGCGTACATGGATGCAAAGTCCTGTACCGCTCCGAAAAACACGCCGCCGATCAATACCCACAAAAGAACCGGAAGCCAACCAAAGATTGCAGCCTGAATCGGTCCGTTGATCGGGCCGGCCCCGGCAATAGAAGCAAACTGATGTCCAAACACCACATTGGTGTCAGCCGGCACATAATCCACGCCGTCCTCCAGCTCATAGGCCGGAGTCTTTGCCTTGGGATCGATGCCCCATTTTCTCTCCAGATAACGTCCATACAGCAGATACGCACCGCCTAAGACGACGATAGCGATCACCATCATTAAAATTCCACTCATAATTCTCTCCTCTTTTCTTTCTTCTCAATGCAGGATTCTCTGCCTGTGGCAGACCGCATACGCGGCGTCCTTCCATTCCGCTGCAGTGCGATCCCGTACGGAGTGCTTTTTATTTCATAGTTTCCCATGAAATAAAAACCGCCCCCGCAGCTTACGCTGCAGAGGCGAATCAATTCCGTGGTACCACTCCGCTTGCTATGATTTTCATAGCCGCTCTACACTGTCCTATCCAACAGTGCCTCCTGTAACGGGGAAGATGCCGTCTGCGCTTACTCGCCAAAGCTTTGAGCACAGATGCTCCTGGGTGATATCGCTTAGGGCCCCATACCGTCTCACACCATCCGGCGGCTCTCTGTCATGAAGCATCCCATGCCATGTATCCCAATCCTTGCATTTCATTTATGATATTAATGTTTTACCACTATGTCACTGGAAAGTCAACCATTAAATTTTACAAATTTTTCAGGTATTGCATATCATCTATGTGCAATTTGATTCTAATTTTATCTCCTTCTGCCCTTTCAGCCCTCCAGATCCCCGGTGAGCCGAAGCACCGCACGGATTTCCTCTTCCTCCATATCCAAATAGGCAGAGAGCTCTTCTATGCTGGACTTCTCACCCACGCCGTCCGATAATTCCTTGATGGAAGCCTCCAAATGGCGCACTTTTTCCACCAAAAACTCATCCTGGTATTTTAGCCGGCCCTGTTCCTTTAACACCTCTTTCATTCCCTGGCGCACCGTCTCTTGCACCGCTTCCTTCTCCGGGTTCTCTCCCGCTGCGTCCAGCGCGGTCAAAAGACAGATATTGCCCTCGGCGATCAGGTCACCGATGAACATTTCCTTGTGATGCAGCTCCTTGGCGATTTCCACCACATCCCACATGAATTTTTCCAAAAGCGTCCCCGTGCCCGGTGCCTTCAGGCCTTTGGTATATTCGTCTAAATACCGCACTTCCTCTTCATCCAAAGGATCTGCCTGCGTATCCAAAATAGCAGCTGCATCCTTTGGCTCTTCCTCCTTAGCATCCTCTCCCAGAATCCGGATTCCCTGCAGCCGGAGATAGTCATAGACCTTTTCCATCTGTTCTCCGCTTAAACCATCTTCTTTGAAAAAGAGGGCCGCCCCCTCCTTAGAAATCCGTTTTCCGTTGATCTTCGCCAGGGTCAGAATATCCTCCAATTTTTTCTGAAATGTAACAACATCCATGCGTTTCCTCCTTCTGCCGCTGTCTGCGCGGTTTTCAATTATGTCAACCCAGTATATAACTGGTAATATCTTCCTCTTTCCCCCATGAGCTGTTCATGGGTTCCTCTCTCTATGATTCTTCCCTTTTCCAAGACCATGATACAATCGCTGTTACGTACCGTGGACAGGCGGTGGGCGATGACAAAGGTAGTTCGTCCCTTCATCAGCTTATCCATGCCGTCCTGTACCAATCGTTCCGTTCTGGTATCAATGGAACTGGTGGCCTCATCCAGAATCAGCACCGGCGGGTCTGCCACAGCCGCCCGGGCGATGGCCAGAAGCTGCCGCTGTCCCTGGCTTAAATTGGCGCCATTGCCGGTGAGCATCGTCTGGTAGCCGCCCGGCAGCCGCCGGATAAAGCTGTCCGCATTGGCCAGCTTCGCCGCTTGGATGACCTCCTCATCGGTGGCATCCAGTTTGCCGTACCGGATATTTTCCATGACTGTATTGGTAAAGAGCTGGGTATCCTGCAGCACAATTCCCAGAGAACGGCGCAGGTCCGCCTTCCTGATCTTATTGATATTGATGCCGTCATAGCGGATCTTGCCATCCTGGATATCGTAAAAACGGTTAATCAGATTCGTGATTGTGGTCTTGCCAGCCCCGGTGGAGCCTACAAAGGCAATTTTCTGCCCCGGCATCGCGTAGAGCCTCACATCGTGAAGCACGATCTTATCCGGCCGGTAACCGAAATCCACCCCGTTAAATACCACGTCGCCTTTGACCTCCACATAATCCGTAGTACCGTCTGCCTTATGATAATGCTTCCAGGCCCAGCAGCCCGTCCGTTTGCCGGACTCCGTCAAGGTCCCGTCCGCCTGCTTCACCGCGTTCGTCAAGGTGACATAACCGTCATCCACCTCCGGTGTCTCGTCCAGAAGCCGGAACACCCGCTCCGCGCCTGCCAGCGCCATGACGATGCTGTTAAACTGCTGGCTCACCTGGTTGATGGGCATATTGATACTCTTATTAAAGGTCAAAAAGCTGGCCAATCCGCCCAGCGTAAAACCACCCACGCCCCCGATGGCTAAAATTCCGCCGACAATGGCACAGACCACATAGCTGACATTTCCCAGCTGGGAATTGACCGGAGCCAGAATATTGGCAAATTTGTGAGCCTGATAGGCGCTTTCAAAAAGCTGGTCATTGAGCTCATTGAATTTCTCCTGACTCTCCTGTTCATGGCAGAAGACCTTCACCACCTTCTGGCCTTCCATCATTTCCTCAATATAGCCATTGACAATACCGATATTCTTCTGCTGCTCCATAAAATACCTGCCGCTTAGCCCGGCCAGCTTCTTGGTGGCGATGAGCATAATCCCGATCATGAACAGACTGACCACAGTCAGCGGCACATTGAGCACGATCATGCTGATAAACACGCTGACAATGGTGATGGCACTATTGAGAAGCTGAGGCAGGCTCTGGCTGATCATCTGCCGCAGTGTATCGATATCGTTGGTATAGACGGACATGATATCCCCATGGGGATGGGTATCAAAATAGACGATGGGCAGGCTTTCCATATGAGAAAACATATCGTCCCTGAGCTTTTGCAGAGTTCCTTGCGTCACATAGACCATAATTCGGTTGTGGAGATAGGTGCAGACCACTCCGATCCCGTAAAAACCGGCCACCCGCAAAATGGCACTGGCCAAGGGCCCGAAATCCGGCGCTTCGGCCACAAGCAGCGGCGCGATATAATCATCAATGAGGTTCCGCATGAACAAGGTTCCCTGAACATTGGCGAGCACGCCGCCAAAAATGCAGATGACCACCACCACAATGTGGGGGCCGTATTTCTTCATCACATATCCCATCAGTCTCATAAAAAGCTTTCCGGGATTTTTCACCTGGGGCTTCACCCCTCTTGGCACCCTCGCCATTACTGCTCACCTCCTCTGGCCTCGTCAAAATCACCGCCGCCTTTGGTCTGGGATTCATACACGTCCCGATAGATGGCATTGGTCTTCAGCAATTCCTCATGGGAAGCAAAACCATCGATCCTTCCGTCGTCCATGACGATGATCCGGTCCGCATCCTGGACGCTGGAAATCCTCTGGGCGATGATAATTTTGGTGATCTGCGGAATTTCCTTTAAAAATGCCTGGCGGATTTTCGCATCTGTGGCCGTATCCACGGCGCTGGTGGAATCATCCAGAATCAGGATCTTCGGTTTTTTCAACAGGGCCCTGGCGATACACAGCCTCTGCTTCTGTCCGCCGGACACATTGCTTCCTCCCTGTTCAATATAAGTCTGGTATTTTTCCGGAAAACGCTGGATGAATTCGTCTGCACAGGCCAGCCTACAAGCCTCTATGCATTCTTCTTCCGTGGCATTTTTATCCCCCCAACGAAGGTTCTCCAAAATCGTGCCGGAAAACAGCACATTTTTCTGAAGCACCACGGCCACCTGGTTCCGTAACTTCTCCATATCGTAATCCCGCACATCCACGCCGCCTACCTTCACTCTGCCGCTCGTGGCGTCATAGAGACGGCTGATCAGGCTCACCAGACTGGTTTTTGCGCTGCCGGTGCCGCCAATAATGCCTATGGTTTCGCCGGAATCGATGGAAAAATGGATATCCTTCAAAACCGGCTCCTGACTTTCCTTCTTATATTTGAACTCCACATGTTCAAAGTCAATGCTGCCGTCCGCCACCTCGTTCACAGGTGCTGCCGGATTTTTCAAATCGCTTTCCTCTCCCAGAACCTCTGTAATACGCTGGGCGCTGGCATAGCTCATGGTCACCATAACAAAGATCATGGCCAGCATCATCAAACTCATCAGGATATTCATGCAGTAGGCCAAAAGACTCATCAGTTGCCCGGTGGTCAGCGCATCGGTTACGATCATCTTGGCTCCGATCCAGCTGATGAGCAGAATACAGCCGTAGACAGTGAACTGCATCAGCGGGAAGGTGGTCACCAGCAGATTTTCCGCCTTCACAAACATTCGGTAAAGGTTGCCGCTGGCCTTTTTAAATTTTTCCTTCTCATAGTCTTCACGCACATAGGCCTTCACCACCCGGATCCCCGTGACGTTTTCCTGGACGCTGGCATTGAGGTCATCGTATTTGCGGAACACCTGCTGGAAATATTTCGTGGTGCGGCTCATGATCAGCGCGATACAGCCGCCTAAGAATACCACAGCCACCAGATAGATCCCCGCCAGCCGGGCATTGATGGTAAATGCCATGACCATGGCGCAGAGCAGACTGGCCGGCGCGCGGGTAAACATCCTAAGGATCATTTGATAGGCCATTTGCAGGTTGGTCACATCCGTGGTCAGACGGGTGATCAGACCCGCGGTGCTGAATTTGTCAATATTGGCAAAAGAAAAGCGCTGGATATTTTCATACATAGCTTTTCTCAAATTTCTGGCAAATCCGGCAGACGCCCTGGCACCGTGCTTGCCGCCCAAAACACCGAATAAAAGCCCCAGAAGGGCCAGAACCGTCATGATGCCTCCCACTGCATAAATATGGCCGATATCCCCAGCCTCCACACCTTCATCGATGATCGAAGCCATCAAAAGCGGAATCAGCATTTCCATCAGCACTTCCAATACCATATAAATGGGGGTCAAGACGGAATCCCTTGTAAATTCCTTGACCTGCGCCCCTAATGTTCTCAGCATAAATTTTATCCTCCCTGTGTCATTCTTCCTGACTGCAGTTTGTTGCCGCCCCTTACGGATAACTATAAAGCAATATAAATTTTTGTGCAATTCTTTTATTGTATGGATTTTTCCTTCCTCTCCCTCTATCGACAAACCGCCGGGAATATGATATAAACATTGTAGGCATGTCCATACGGCCAACACTTTTTTTGAGGGAGTTTTTATCATGAAAATCAAAGACAGATCCGGCAATCAGATTGTCGAAGGCGTCATTTGGAAGCAGCTGCTTCTTTTTTTCTTTCCCATCGTATTGGGAACCTTTTTCCAGCAGATTTATAATACCGCGGATGCCATCGTCGTAGGACGGTTCGTGGGCAAAGAAGCCCTGGCCAGCGTAGGAGGGTCTTCCAACCAGATCATCAATCTGGTGGTTGGCTTTTTTATTGGCCTTTCTTCCGGTGCTACTGTCGTCATTTCCCAATTTTACGGCGCCAGAGATAAGAAAAATTTAAATTTTGCCCTGCATACCTCCATAGCATTTTCCATCATCGGAAGCTTGTTCATCACCATCATCGGTATGATTTTCTCTCCGGTGTTCCTGCGGTGGATGAACACCCCCCAAAACCTCATGGCAGACTCTGCCCTGTATCTTCGGATCTATTTCGCAGGTATCCTTTTCGTCTTTCTTTATAATATCGGCTCCGGCATCCTTAGAGCTATGGGGGATTCCAAAAGGCCGCTGTACTTTCTGATCGTATGCTGCTTCCTAAATATCATTCTGGACGTAGTATTCGTTCTGTTCTTACATATGGGCGTGGCCGGCGTCGCTTTGGGCACCTTGTTGTCCCAGGCAGTGAGTGCCCTATTGGTGCTGCGCGCCCTGATGCAGCCCTCAGAAATGTACCAGCTCACCTTCCGCGAGCTTCGGCTGCACCCTGGCACCCTCCATTCCGTACTGCGCATCGGCATTCCCGCCGGATTACAGTCCGTGATGTACAACATTTCCAACGTGATCATCCAGGCCTGCCTGAATTCCTTCGGAACAGACACCGTGGCCGCCTGGACCGCCTTCGGTAAAATGGATGCCTTTTATTGGATGGTCAGCAGTGCCTTCGGCATCGCCATCACCACCTTCATCGGTCAAAATTACGGTGCCCGGAAATTTGACCGCATTAAAAAAAGCGTCCGGGTCTGCTTCTTCATGTCCATGGGCGCTTCCCTTCTCATCAGCGCCGTCCTGTTGTTTTTCGGAAGCTATATTTTTCAATTATTTACAGGCGATCCTGCCGTGGTGGATATCGGCATGGGCATGGTGCGTTTCATGGTCCCGGCATACTCTATCTACGTGTTCATTGAGATTCTCTCCGGCGCCCTGCGCGGAACCGGGGACGTGCTGATCCCCATGCTCATGACCTGCGGCGGCGTCTGTGTGCTGCGTCTGATCTGGATCGCGGTCATGGTCCCCATCCGACACGAAATCACCACCATCATCTTTAGTTATCCTATGTCATGGACCGTAACTGCGCTGATGTTTATCGCCTATTACATTTACCGCAAACGCAAATGGCCGGCTGCTTAAAGCAGCCGGCTCTTGTCTCTTTGATTGCACTGCATCGGCCGGATGATAGGAAATTCCCATCCGGCACTAGAAAATTATGATTGTGAGGTACCCATTATGTTTCAGAAAAAAAGCCTAGTCTGCGTAATTGTAAGCTACATTCTCTGGGGACTGCTTCCCGTGTTCTGGAAGCTGCTCGCGGCAGTGGACTCTGTCTATGTGCTCTTTTCCCGGGTAGTCTGGTCCCTGGTCTTTTCCTTCCTGCTCCTTCTCTTCACCAAACGTCTGTCTCTGCTGAAGGGTTTATGGAAGAACAAAAAGATCCTGGGCATGGCCTTCTTGGCCGGAGTCACCGTCTGCATCAACTGGGGCAGCTATATCTGGGCGGTCAATAACGGGCATCTTCTGGACGCCAGCTTTGGCTATTACCTCAATCCACTCCTGGTGGTGCTGGCCGGCTTCCTCGTCTTCCGGGAACGCCCCAGCAAAGGAGAATGGACTGCCATCCTGTTATCCGCTGCCGGCGTGCTCTATGGCATCTTCGCTTCCGGTACCGTTCCCGTGCTGGCTCTAATCATCGGAGGAAGCTTTGCCATTTACGGGATGATCAAGAAGCTTATCCCCTTGGAAAGTGACATTTCCCTATTTGTGGAGACAGCATTGGTTACCCCCATCGCCCTTCCCATTCTCATCGCCATGGACGTCTCCGGCAAAGGCAGCGCCGGCATCCTCACCGGTCCAGCCGTTCTGCTGCTACCTCTGGCAGGCGTGATCACTGGCGTGCCTCTGCTGCTATATGCCAAGGGAGTCAAAGGCATACCCTACTACCTCACGGGAATCATCATGTACTTAAATCCCACCATTCAGTTTTTGATGAGCATTTTCCTCTATAAGGAACCCTTTTCCCAATATCAGCTGGTCACCTTCGGGTTTATCTGGCTGGGCATCTTCATCCTGATCATTTCTGGAATGCAGAAGAAAAAAGCCCTGACTCCCCAAAATTCGCTATCTTCTTAATGCTCCCACCGGAACCTGCCTCCGGCACCGGGACCGTTCCGAAGAAAGCAAGAAGCTGATCCTCCGGCATAGGTCTTGCATAATAGAATCCCTGGATTTTATCAATGCCAAGGCCAGCCGCCAGCTTTGACTGCGCTTCTGTCTCAATTCCTTCCGCCACCACCAGCTGTCCGATATCATGAAACACCTTGGTGATCTCCTGGACCATTTTAGCATTGGCTTGATCGGTACTCAACTCATCCATCAGGCTTTTATCCAGTTTTACACATTCAAAAGGCAGATGCATTACATTGTAAATATTGGAATAGCCGACACCAAAATCATCCAAATAAAAACGATATCCTTGTTTCCACATCTGCTGCATTTTCTCACTCAAAGCTTTATCATCCTTGGACATCACACGCTCAGTGATCTCGATGCGCAGCTTGTCCTTCGAAAGCTGATAAGCCGCCAGCAGCGTCTCCAAACGCCCGCAAAATTCATCTCCCATGATCTGTTCAGAGGTCAAATTTACGGAAATATTTCTGAGCGGCAGCTCCCTATGCCGGTCCAAAAAGCTACAGACCTTTTCCACAACGATCCAGTTCACAGACTCCACCATCCC
>JBMNRL010000008.1:0-103535 GCA_050944615.1 Blautia sp. | reverse complement strand
AGAATCTTTTGATTTTTGGTTGTAAAGCAAGGAGGTTGATTATGCGAATCAGTTACAATAAATTATGGAAAATGTTAATAGACAAAGAAATGAACAGAAATGACCTTAAGGAGGCTGCCGGAATTAGTGCAGCTTCCATTGCCAAACTCGGTAAAGGTGCCAACATCACAACAGATGTTCTTCTCAAAATCTGCGAAGCTATGGATTGTAGGTTAGAAGACATCATGGAAACAATAAAGGATTGAGACAATGCAAATTAAGACTTTTTTAGATTTATGCTCTGGTATCGGTGGTGGACGTCTTGACATAGAAAAAGCTGGACTCAAGAGCATAGGGTATTCAGATACAAGCAAACTGGCTGTTTGTACTTATACATTATAGCCGATAAGCATTGAAAAGCCGCCGTTATAGTTTTATCCATAGTGTTTCCACAACCTATGCCTTTAACAATAGTGTTTCTACAACCTACCCCTTTAACAATAGTGTATTCACAACCTACCCCTATATCAAAAGTGTAGCCACAACCCTACAATTTTTGCTCTGTGGATAGGTTTCCATCAACGTCTTTTCTCCTGGGCATTAAGCAGCACTCAAAAATGCTACCTTTGGTCTTAAAACCCTTTATTTCAAGCCTTTTGACGGCTATCCCTATTTTACCTTTGACATCAACACGACTGTCTCCACATGTCCCGTCATCGGAAACATATCCACCGCCGTCACTTTCTCCAGCCGATACCCTTCAACGCACAGATACTTCAAATCCCTGGCCAGCGTGGCGGAATCGCAGCTTACGTAGACCACGCGCTGGGGCTGCATTTTGACAATGGTGTCTAGAAGGGCGGCATCGCAGCCTTTCCTGGGGGGATCGACGACGATGACGTCAGCACGGATGCCTTCTTTTTCGTATTTTTCGGGGAGGACTTCCTCGGCCTTGCCCACATAGAAACGGGCGTTGGTAATGCCGTTGGCCCGGGCATTTTCCCTGGCGTCAGCGATGGCCTGGGGAACGATTTCCACGCCGTAAACTTCCTTGGCCTTCTGCGCCAAGAAAAGAGATATTGTGCCGATGCCGCAGTAGAGATCCCACACGGTTTCGGTGCCGGTAAGACCAGCATATTCCAAAGCTTTGCCATAGAGCACTTCCGTCTGGACAGGGTTTACCTGGTAAAAGGAGAGCGGCGAAATGCGGAAGGCGATCCCGCCGATGCTGTCAGTGATATAGGTACGGCCCCAAAGCAGCTCCACCTGATCGCCCAGAATCACGTTGGTCTGTTTGGTATTGATGTTAAATGTGATGCTGGCCATGCCGGGCACGGTGAGCAGACGTTTCACCAACCGCTCTTTCTTGGGCAGGTTCCGTCCGTTGATGACCAGGCAGACCATCCATTCTTTGCTGGTAAAACCATGGCGGATGAGTACATGACGGACAAGCCCCCGGCCCGTCTTCTCATCGTAGGGTTCAATATGGTTTTCTTCCATATATTCCAGGACAAGATCCAGGATTTTCCGGTTCTCCGGCGCTCCCAACAGACAGTCTTTATTTTCGATAATGGTATGGGTACGGCCGGCATAGAAACCTGTGATCAGCCTGCCGTCCTTGCTTTTCCCGATGGGAAACTGGGCCTTATTGCGGTATTGATAGGGGTCCTTCATACCCAGGATCGGCTCCATAGGGATCTGGGTAAAGCCGCCGATGCGCTCCAAATGCCCCCGCACCTTGGCCTCTTTAAATTTTAACTGTTCCTCATAGGAAAGAGCTTGGAGCTGGCAGCCGCCGCATTGTCTGGAGCAGGGACAAGCCGGCTCCACCCTGTGGACGGACGGGGTCAGGATCTCCATCAGGCGCCCATATCCGTAATTCTTCTTTGCTTTTATGATCTTCGCCCGGATCACGTCTCCGATCACAGCGTCTTTCACAAATACGGTGAAGCCATCAGCCTTGCCGATACCTTCACCGTCTGCTCCCATATCTGTAATTGTCAGCGTCACCAGGTCATTTTTCTTAAATTCCATGACCGTTTAAATATCTCCTGTTCTTCGCAAATTAGACTCAAATAACCGGTTGTAACCCAGCCATTCCTTTTTCTCCTTAGCGGAGGCAAATACCTCGGTTAAGGTTTCCATTTTGGCATCCGTATTGTCTGCCATGTTCAGCGCCACAGCCTCTGCCAAGGCAGGCTTTTTCGGGGAACCGTATTCCAACTCGCCGTGATGCGCCAAAATGCAGTGCTTCAATTCACTGGCAAGCACTGGCGGAAACTCCGGAATTTCACGGATCATATCATGGAGCATCTCTGTTCCAATCACAATATGTCCCAAAAGCTGTCCGTCGTCTGTATAATCGTTCATCGGAAACGCGGACAATTCCCTGGTCTTGCCGATGTCATGACAAAGCGCCGCACTGATCAAAAGATCTCTGTTCAATATCGGATAGGTAGCTGCATAGAATTCACACAGCTTCGTCACTCCTAAGGTATGCTCCAATAGTCCGCCGATAAATCCATGATGGACAGTCTTCGCTGCGGAATGCTTTTGGAAGCTATCCACAAACTCTTTATCCTCCACAAAAAGCTTTGTGAGCAACGCCGAAAGCCATGGATTTTGCACGCTTTTCACATAGACGAGCAGTTGTCCGTACATATCGTCCGTGCTATTTTCGCTCACCGGCAGATAATCCGCCGGATCAAATTCGCCCTCGGATGCTTTGCGCACCCGCTTGATGTTCAGCTGGAGCGCACCTGCAAAGCTGGTCACATCTCCTACGATTTCCACATATTCCAAAGCATCAAAGTCATCAATGCCTAAGGAATTGGGATCCCAAATCTTACCGTCAATCACTCCCGTCTTATCCTGCAAAATCACATTTTCGTAGGGCTTTCCATTCTTTGTAACCGCAGACTGTTTCTGCTTGCACAAATAGATGTCTCCCACTCTGTCGCCCTCATGTAATTCATTAATATACCGCATAATTTTCTAGCCTTTCTAATTTACTTTTATGATTAATTGTATTTCCAACGCAGAGTAGCCCTCTGCTCCTTTGCTTCGCATCACCGTGAGGCGCACCTTCTGGCCGTTGCGGAATTTCTGCAGACGGCTGCTGTATTTTTGCATGGTGGTGACTTCCTCATCATTCATTTTTACGATCACGTCACCGCTTTGGATGCCGGAACGCATGGCCGGGGAATCCTCTTCCACTCCATCCACATACACTCCCTGGGGAATGCCTGTGCTTTGGGAAATCGCTTCTGTCACATCCTGCCCCTTTACGCCCAGATATCGGATATCCTCTCCGTTGGAAAGAATTTCGATCAGCGGCTTTAGCTGTGACACTGCCAGCCCTTTTACCATATTTTTCGTGTCGTCGTCCTGAGTGCCATAGGACTGGGCAATGATGCCAATGACTTCACCATTCAAATCCAAAAGCACACCACTGCCTTTGCTGCTGCCCAAAATATCAGTAGTCAGCAGATTGTATTCCGCATCCGTCACTGCAACCCGGTTCCCCACAGACGTGATCGTCCCATAGGAAACAGAATCATGATAACCGGATGGACTGCCGATGGCAATGACCGGTTTTCCCTGAATCAGGCTGTAGGAATTCCCCAAAACTGCCACGGAGATGCTCTCCTGGGTCTCTTTTTTGAGCTGTTCCTTTGCCACCAGGACCACCGCAAGCCCTGTCCTTCCGTCACTTTTTTGTAAACGGCCGTCCACAATACTGCCGTCTGCCAAAGTGACCCGGATCTTGGCCGCATCATCAGTTGCCTGCTTCTCCGTGAGCACATAGAGATCGCTGCCATTGTCCACGATAATGATTCCCACAGACTGACCGCTGTTCAGGTATGTGCTGTCCAGCACCGTCTCCTGTTCAGACAGCCCGGAAACCGTGACTAAAGCCTTCCTGGGTTCTTCCGAAATCGTCAGAACCTCCTGATAAATATTCTCATAATCCTTCAGTCCAAGCTTTTCCCTCGTCTCCTCCGGTACTGAAGAAGGCGTCTCTGGTATCGGGGTCGCAGGAGCAGGCGTGGGTGTGGGGGGATCCGTAACAGGCGCCGGCGTTGCCGTCACTTCCGGTTCATCCCGCGGAATATTCACCTTCGGCGGTTCTTCCTCCTGCTTCAGATAATTCTCAGCCGCAGGAAACACTCCAGCAAACGTCACAGCTGCTGCCGCTCCGAATAGAATCCCTGCACCTATAAAACCGGCAATTTTTGTAAACAATACCCTTTTATTCAACGGCTTATCTTTGATGGTCTCTTTGATGAATTTATAGTCGTCGTCCTTTTCAAGCCTATCAGATGTTTGATCTCCATCATTTTTCCTTGTTCTGTTCTCGTCACTCATGGTGATTCTCCTCGAAAAAATAGACTTCACGTATGAATTATTTTACCAAAGTTTTATGAACAGTTTATGAACAAAATGAAAATGCCTTTTCAGATTTTCGACTTTTCCTTTTCAATACGCGAGAAATAGGGTAGAATATACATGATCAAGCGCCGTTGTCCGAAGGGCGCTAGGAATCAAACACCATCGTCCATAGGGCGTTAAAATACGGAATGCCCGATTAGGCATCCCATAGGAACCAATGCATACTGGAGGCAGTTATGAACCAAAAAGCGTTAAAAGCACTGGAATACGACAAAATTATTCTTCGTCTGGCAGAAAAAGCATCTTCTCCCACAGGCAGACACAAATGCGAGCAGCTTCTGCCCCTCGAAGATATTACCTATATAAAACAAATGCAGACACAGACCGGAGACGCTCTAAGCCGTCTGTTTCAAAAGGGAACTATTTCCTTCGGCAATGTAAAGGAAGTACGCGGTTCTTTAAAACGGCTGGAAATTGGCAGCACCTTAGGCACCGGAGAGCTTTTGTCCATCGCCGGTCTTTTGGAAAACACAGCCAGGGTAAAGGCCTACTCCCGTTCCGACCGGGACGATGCCGCACCGGATTCCCTGGATCCTATGTTTTCTGCACTGGAACCACTGACTCCTCTGTCTTCAGAGATCCGCCGCTGTATCCTCTCCGAGGAAGAGATCAGCGATGATGCCAGCCCCGGCCTAAAACAAGTGCGCCGAAGCATGAAACTGGCTGGCGAGCGCATCCATACCCAGCTGGCCAGTCTGGTCAACGGCAGCGCCCGGAATTATCTGCAGGATGCCGTGATCACCATGCGCGACGGCCGGTATTGTATTCCGGTCAAAGCGGAATATAAAAATCAAGTGCCTGGCATGATCCACGATCAATCCTCCACCGGCTCCACTTTATTCATCGAACCCATGGCCATTGTCCGGCTGAACAATGAAATCCGTGAGCTGGAAATGAAAGAAAGCCAGGAGATAGAAGCCGTACTGGCCGCTTTAAGCGAACAGGCCGCAGCTTATACCGATGCCATTGCCGAAGATTTTGAACTGATGAGCGAACTGGATTTCATTTTTGCCAGAGCCTCCTTAGCTATGGAATACAATGGCACCGAGCCCATTCTCAATGACAGAGGTATCATCCAGCTAAAAAAAGCCAGACATCCATTAATCCCTAAGAAATCCGTCGTTCCCATCGACATCCGTCTGGGCAAGGACTTTGACCTTTTAGTGGTCACCGGACCAAATACGGGCGGCAAAACTGTTTCTTTGAAAACGGTGGGACTGCTCACCTTGATGGCACAGGCAGGGCTGCATATCCCGGCGGCGGACCGCTCAGAAATGGCAGTTTTCCGGGAAGTATATGCGGATATCGGAGACGAACAAAGCATTGAACAAAGCCTGAGTACCTTTTCCTCCCATATGACTAATGTGGTCTCCTTTTTAAAGGAAGCAGACGGGCAGTCCTTAGTTCTCTTTGATGAATTGGGCGCAGGCACGGACCCCACAGAGGGAGCCGCCCTGGCCATTTCCATCCTGTCTCATCTGCACAGCCAAGGTATCCGCACCATGGCCACCACACACTACAGTGAGCTGAAGGTCTATGCGTTGTCCACCCCTGGTGTGGAAAATGCGTCCTGTGAATTTGATGTGGAAACCCTGCGGCCAACCTACCGGCTGCTCATCGGCATTCCTGGAAAGAGCAATGCGTTTGCCATTTCCTCCAAATTAGGACTGCCTGATTTCATCATTGAAAAAGCAAAAGAACAGATCAGCGAACAAGACGAATCCTTTGAGGATGTTCTCACTCATTTGGAAGACAGCCGGAAAACCATTGAAAAAGAAAGACTCGAGATCGAAAGCTACAAGCAGGAAATTGAAGCTTTGAAGCAACGGCTGGAGCAGAAGCAGGAAAAACTGGACGAGCGCCGGGAAAAAATCCTGCGTTCCGCGAATGAAGAAGCCCATGAAATTCTGCGGGAGGCCAAAGAATATGCCGACCAGACCATGCGCACCTTCCATAAATTCCAAAAAGAAAATATTTCCGTCAAGGATTTGGAAAAAGAACGTCAGAATCTGCGGGGCAAAATGTCCAAAGTGGAAAAGAACCTGGCCATGAAAAAACAAGCTGGTCCGAAAAAGCAATTGAAGCCTTCCGACCTATCCATCGGCGATTCTGTCCGGGTGCTCAGTATGAATTTAAAAGGGACTGTGAGCAGCAGGCCGGACAGCAAGGGCAACCTTTTCGTACAGATGGGCATCCTCCGTTCCCAGGTCAATATTTCCGACCTGGAACTGATCGATGAACCAGTGATCACCACACCCACCATGCAGCGCACCGGAGCCGGCAAGATCAAAATGTCCAAATCCGCCAATATTTCCCAAGAGATCAACCTTTTAGGTCTCACTGTGGATGAAGCCGTAGCACAATTGGACAAGTATTTGGACGATGCCTATCTGGCCCACATTCCCAGCGTCCGGATCGTACACGGCAAGGGAACCGGCGCTTTGCGTAAAGGCGTGCACAACTATTTACGGCGTTTGAAGTATGTGGCCTCCTATCGTCTGGGAGAGTTTGGAGAAGGCGATGCAGGCGTCACCATTGTAGAATTTAAAAAATAACACTGGAGGTATCCTATGGTTTCTAAACAGAAAATCTTAATCGTGGATGACGATAACAATATTGCAGAATTGATCGCTCTCTACCTCACCAAAGAATGCTTTGACACCTCCATCGTGAACGATGGGGAACAAGCCTTAAAAGAATTTGAAACCTTTCATCCGGACCTGATTTTGCTGGATCTGATGCTCCCAGGCATTGACGGTTATCAGGTATGCCGGGAAATCCGCCACAAATCAGACATCCCCATCATCATGCTCTCTGCCAAGGGAGAAACCTTTGATAAGGTTCTGGGGCTGGAGCTGGGCGCTGATGACTACATCATCAAGCCTTTTGACTCCAAAGAGCTGGTAGCACGAGTCCGGGCCGTACTCCGGCGTTTCCATGTAAAACAGCCTGCCCAGACGCCGTCCAACGAAAAGTGTGTCCAATATCCGGACCTCTCCATCAATCTGACCAATTACTCTGTCCTATACAAAGGCGAACCGGTGGAAATGCCGCCCAAGGAGCTGGAGCTTCTCTATTTCCTGGCATCCTCTCCCAATCAGGTATTCACCAGGGAGCAGCTGCTGGACCATATCTGGGGCTATGAATACATAGGGGATACCAGAACCGTGGATGTGCATATCAAACGTCTCCGTGAAAAAATCAAAGACAATTCCCACTGGTCACTGTCCACCGTATGGGGAATCGGCTACAAATTCGAGGTGAAAGCTTCATGAAACCATCGCTGCTTGCGAAATTATTCGCTGCTTACCTGATTTTTGGGTTCGTCGGCTTTTTCTTCACCGCCACCTTCGGCTCCAGCCATGTGGAATCCCAACTGGAACAGATGAAGAGCAGTGATCTGTACCATGCGGCCACCAACCTGGCCATGGACACGGATATTCGCTACACAAATTCATTCAATGCCGAATCGGTCTATAAGGTTCTCCATACCGTGGCCGATTTTGAGGATGCGGATATCTGGATGATGAACAGCACAGGGGGCATCATCATGGATACCTCCGCGACGGCACAGCTTTTGGATCCCATACCGGTCCAGGGCTTCGACCCTACCGCCTGGGGAACCAGTTACTACCGTACCGGAAATTTCTATGGCTATTTTCATGAGGATAAAATCAGTGTCATGGCGCCAATCACGGTCAACATGGCCCCCAAGGGATACATCATCATTCATTATCCGATGCAGAAGCTGCACCAGGAACGGGAGCAGATCCTAAGTACCATTTATTGGATCTTCTTATTTTTCTTCCTGGTCTCACTGCTGATCCTGGCGGTATTTTACGTCACCGTCCACCGCCCCTTAAAAAAGATCACACGGGGCGTCGATGAATTTTCCGCGGGCCATCTGGATTACAACATTCCAGTGAGCACCGATGATGAATTGGGATATCTGGCCATGACCTTGAACTACATGTCTGACCAATTTAATAAGACAGGGGAATACCAGAGAAATTTTATATCTAACGTATCCCACGACTTCCGCTCTCCGCTGACCTCTATCAAAGGCTATGTGGAAGCCATTGAGGACGGAACTATTCCTCCGGAAATGCAGGGCAAATATCTAAAGATTGTTTCCTTCGAAGCAGAGCGCCTGGAGAAGCTCACCCGCAGTCTGCTGACCTTAAATGATCTGGATGTGAAGACCCGTATGATGAACATGCGCTCCTTTGATATCAATAATGTGATAAAAAATACGGCTGCCTCCTTTGAAGGGACTTGCCGTGAGAAAAAAATATCCATTTCTTTGATATTGTGTGGAGAAGAACTGTATGTTTATGCGGATATGGAACAAATCCAGCAGGTGTTGTACAACCTTTTGGACAATGCCATTAAATTCAGCAGCCACAATTCCACCATCACCATTGAAAACACGGAAAAAGGCGGCAAGGTCTTCGTCTCTGTCAAGGACCAAGGCTGCGGCATTCCCAAAGACAAGCTGCCGAAAATCTGGGACCGTTTCTATAAATCCGATGCCTCCAGAGGCAAGGATCGAAAAGGCACAGGGCTTGGCTTATCCATTGTCAAAGAGATCATCGCCGCCCACGGCCAGAATATCAATGTCATCAGCACGGAAAATGCAGGAACGGAATTTATTTTCACCTTGGAAAAACCGAAAAAAGAAGTGTAAAAGGGAGGCTTTGGGGCCTCCCTTATCACATTCGGATTCACATTAAAAATGCTCCGCTTTATTTCCAATCATATTTCGTCAGATGTCCCTCCAGCTGCATATGGTCAAAGCCATGCTGACGCAGAGCTTCGTATAAGACGATCGCAACGGAATTGCTCAGGTTTAAGGACCGGATATTTCCGATCATCGGAATACGGATAGCCGTAGCCTGGTTTTCCAAAAGGATCTCCTCCGGAATGCCGGCGCTTTCTTTGCCAAACATGATATAACAGTCCTCTTCAAAGGACACCTCGGTATACGTCTGGGGTCCCTTCGTCGTGGCATAATAGATTTTCGCCCCGGGATTTTTCTGGAGAAAATCCGCATAATCCAAATATGTAGTTACGTCCAGATCCTTCCAATAATCCATGCCCGCGCGCTTGATGGCTTTTTCGTTCAACCGGAAGCCCAAGGGTTCGATCAAATGCAGACGAGTACCTGTAGCCACGCAGGTCCTCCCGATGTTTCCAGTATTTGCCGGAATCTCCGGCTCGTGGAGCACAATGTTTAATCTAGCCATTTCCTGTATCCTTTCTACTTTCCTGTATCCTTAGCTTTCAACTTCCTCACAAAACGTTCCAGACGTCCCAGGGCAATTTTCAAGTCCTCCAAAGAATACGCATAGGAGATGCGCAGATACCCTTCTCCGCAGCTGCCAAAGGCCGAACCGGGTACAACCGCCACCCGCTCCTCTTCCAGCAGCCTGGTGGCAAACTCATCGGAAGTCATGCCAAACTCCTGGATGCTCGGAAACACATAGAACGCGCCGTATGGCTCAAAGCATGGCAGCCCCATTTCCCGGAAACGGTGGATGAGATAACGGCGGCGGCCATTGTAGGCTTCGCGCATTTCCGCAATATCCCCGTCCCCGTTTTTCAGAGCTTCCACTGCCGCATACTGGCTGTTGGTAGGGGCGCACATGATGGCAAACTGATGTACCTTTGTCATCTGGGCAATGATCTCTCTGGGCCCACAGGCATACCCCAGACGCCAACCGGTCATGGCATAGGCCTTGGAAAACCCATTCATAGTGATGGTCCTCTCCTGCATTCCCGGCAGGCTGGCGATGCTGACATGATCCCTGCCATAGGTCAGCTCGGAATAAATCTCATCTGAAAGCACAAACAAATCCTTTTCAATAATGACCTTGGCGATGGCTTCCAAATCCTCTCGCTCCATTACCGCTCCCGTGGGATTGTTGGGAAACGGCAGCACCAGAAGCTTCGTCTTATCTGTCACCGCTGCCAGGATCTCCTCTGGCGTCAGCCGAAACTGGTCCTCTTCCTTCAGCTCAATAATCTTCGGCACACCGCCGGCCAATATGGCGCAAGGCACGTAGGAGACAAAGCTAGGCTGTGGAATCAGCACTTCCTCCCCCGGCTCCAGCATCACACGCATCGCCAGATCGATGGCCTCGCTGCCACCCACGGTAATGAGTGTCTCCTCCAGTGTATATTCCACCTGGTATTTCCTGGCCAGGTATCGGACTACCTCCTGACGTAGCTCTTTTAAGCCTGCATTAGAGGTGTAAAAGGTCCGCCCTCTTTCCAGGCTGTAGATGCCTTCATCCCGGATATGCCATGGCGTGTCAAAATCCGGTTCCCCAACACCCAAAGAAACTACGTCATCCATTTCACTGACAATATCAAAAAATTTCCGGATTCCGGAAGGAGCCAGCGCTTCTACTTTTTTTGCAATTGGATTTCTCAAGGTGTCACCAGCATCCTTTCGTCTTTTGATTTTTTGGCAAATATCGTTCCGTGGTCTTTGTATTTTTTCAAGATAAAATGTGTCGCTGTGCTGAGCACAGTATCCAAGGTGGACAGTTTATCGGACACAAACTGGGAAACCTCCCTGAGGGTCTTCCCTTCCAATATCACCATCAGGTCATACGCTCCGGAGATCAGATACACCGAACGCACTTCCGGATAATTGTAGATCCGCTCCGCGATGGAATCAAAGCCTTGACCTCTCTGGGGTGTCACACGAACCTCGATCAGCGCCGTCACCTTTTCCGTGCCGCATTTATCCCAATCGATCAGCGTATGGTAACCGCAGATGATCTTCTCCTGCTCCATCTGTGCGATCTCATTGGCGATGGACGCCTCGTCACATCCCAGCATAATCGCCAGCTCACTTAAGTCGATGCGGCTGTTCTTCTCTAAAAATGTCAATATCTTCTCTCTCATGTGCACACTCCCTTCTTAAACGTCAGTCTTCTCTATAGATTTTATATAGCTCATCACTCTGGGGCCGGTCCAGATACCGCACTTCGTCACCATTACGGAGGATCCTGTCATTGCCGGAAACAGCCCTGCCCACCACTGCGGCGGGAATGCCTGCGGCCTCCAGCGCTCTCACAAGCCCTTCTCCGTGGTCCGCCGCGATCATCATCGATCCGCTGGACATGAGGATATAAGGATTCAGTCCAAACTGTTCACAGATTTCAATCGTCTCCTGCCGGATGGGAATCTTTTTCAAGTCCACATCCAGCCCCAGTCCTGCGCCCTGGGCCATCTCCCACAGCGCGCCGAAGACACCGCCCTCTGTAATGTCGTGCATGGCGCAAACGCCGTATTCCATTGCAACCCGGCTCTCAGGCACCACAGACAGATATTGGTCAAAGTCTTTCGCCGTCTGGATAAAGCTGTCCGAAAACACACCCTTTAACGCGTCCTCTTTTTCCTTGGCAATGATCGTGGTGCCTTCCAGACCCACCCATTTGGTGATGACAATATCCTGCCCTTCCTTCATGCCGCTGGTGAGGATCATCCTGTCTTTTTTGATCTTTCCTACCCCGGTAACAGAAATCAACGGCTGTCTGACCACATCAGTGATCTCTGTATGGCCTCCGATAACCTCTATGTTCAATTCAGCGCAGACGCGCTCCACATCCTCCATCATTTTCTTCAAGGCTGCTTCCCGCACCTTTTCCGGGAGCATCACGGTCAGCATCACTGCCACCGGCTCCGCTCCGCTGGCCGCCAAATCGTTGGCAGTAATATGAATGCTGTGGCTTCCGATATCCTTCACTGTCCCGGTAATGGGATCGGTGGACATGACAAAAGTTTCATCCTCCGCCAGAGACAGCATTGCGCAGTCCTGCCCCACAGCGGGTCCCATCAGTACCTCTTCCCGGCGGTGCCTTACCTGCCTTAAAACAGAACGTTCCAGCACCTGCTCCGGTAATTTTCCAATCTTCATGTTCTCAATAAATCCTTTCTCTAATACATCACCAAAGAGAGTACCATGGGCACTACCATGGCCAGCACCAATAGAATCGCAATCACTGCGGTGATGATCCTTCGTTTCTTAGGGTCAAACATACCTCCTGCCATAATTCTCTGTCACCTCTTTTCCATGCACCTGGACGATGCATTTGTATCCCATATATGGATATTATTTTTGCTTATATTCTTTGCAATACTTCGTCAAAAAACATTCCTCACACTTAGGGCTCCTGGCAAAACAGATCTGGCGGCCGAAGGTGATGATCTGGATATTGTACAGAATCCAGTGGTCCTCTGGAAGAACCTTCATCAATTCATACTCGATCTTCTCCGGATCCTCTTCCTTGGTAAGACCCAGCCTTTTCGAAATCCGTTTCACATGCGTATCCACCACGATGCTTGGCTGATGATAAATATTGCCCCGGATTACATTGGCAGTTTTGCGGCCCACGCCCGGCAAAGAAATCAGTGCTTCAAGATCATCCGGCACCTCACCGTCATATTCTTCTACCAGTTTTTTCGCTGCCCCGATAATGTTCTTGGCCTTATTGTGATAAAAGCCTGTTGGCTTGATATCCTGCTCTAATTCTTTTAAATCGGCCTTGGCAAAGGCCTCCAGGTCCGGATATTTCCGGAACAAATCCTTTGTGACCACATTCACCCTGGCATCCGTGCACTGTGCGCTCAGCATGGTAGCGATCAGCAGCTGCCCGGCATTTTCATGATTCAGATAGCATTTATACTCTCTGGTATATGCCTCATCCAGCAGATCTAAGATCTCTTTCGTACGTTTTGTCATAGGTGTATCTCCTTCACCGCCGCATTATGATACAGCGGTTCCCGATTTTCATAGTCAAATAGCAGCGTCCTTTGGGAAAAAACTTCAATATGTGCCGTCTTAGGAAGCCCCCGCTCCCTGATATATTCCCGTGCCTCCCGGTCATACGCCCGGTGGTCAGGGGCCCACTGCGGCCGGCTCTTTAAGTTTTCCCGCAAATACAGATCCAAAAGCATGGCCTCCTTCATTTTAGCAAGGGCTGTCCCTGGTATCCTCTCCGTCAGAAATTCCAGCAGGATATCATAGCGCCGCAGGCGGGAATGGGATAAGGTGTCGTAGCCTTTTTCCCGGTAATACCTGCCCAGCTCTTCATACATCACAAATGCATCTGAAAAATAGGGCAGCATATTTTCCATGGTATTTTGGAACTGACCACTATTATAATACACTTCCACCATGCTTTCCACCATTTTCAGCTTCAAAATGTCGTCAAAGGACAGCCATTTCGTGGAAAGCACTTCATATGGCTCCTTCGAACGCCGGCAGCAGCCATACGCTTCTGCATGTGAATGCATATATGAGCCTTTGAGCACTTTCAAAAACCCGAGCTGCAGCTGATCCGGACGCAGGGCATAGACATCCAAAAAAGACCGATGAAAGCTTTCATAATCCTCAAAAGGAAGTCCGGCAATCAAATCCAGATGCTGGTGCACCCGTCCCATCGCCTTGATCCGGGTGACATTTTCCTTTACCTTTTCAAAGTCCATGACCCGGTAAATGGCCTGAATGGTGTCCCGATTTGTGGACTGCACGCCGATTTCCAGCTGGATCAGGCCCGGCCGCATCCTGGAGATCACCTCCAGCTCTTCTTCCCCCAGCAGATCCGCCGCAATCTCAAAATGGAAATTTGTCACCCCGTTATCATGCTCCAGCAGATATTTCCAAACCGCCACGGCATGGGATGCTTTACAATTGAAGGTCCTGTCCACAAATTTGACCTGGGGAACTCTTTGGTCCAAAAAGAATTGCAGCTCCCTCTTCACCAGCTCCAGCGAACGGAACCGAAGCTTTTTGTCGATGGATGACAGACAATAGCTGCAGGAAAATGGACAACCACGGCTGCTCTCATAATAGAGGATCCGATGGTCGAAAAGCTCCAGATTCTCATAAGGAAAAGGCACCAGACTCAGATCCAACGGCTCACGCCAGGGATTCTCCCGAATTTTGGACCCCTGCCGATAGGTGATACCGGCGATTTCTTCCAGCGTTCCTTGTCCATCCAGGTAATAGGCCGCCAACTCCCGGAAGGTCTCCTCTCCCTCTCCCTTCATCACTCCAGTCATCCATGGATCCGTCTGTAAAAACGCTTCCGCATCATAAGATACCTCCGGCCCGCCCGCCCAAAGCGGGACCCCCGGCAGAAGCTTAGCCAGATCCTCCATCAGCTCCCTCACATAAGAAATATTCCAGATATAACAGGATATGCACACCACGTCAGGCTTTTCCCGGTAAATATCCCCCAGAACCTCGTCCTTTCCCTGATTGATGGTATATTCCTTCAAAAGAATCTGCTCGCGATACGCCCCTGCGTAAGCGCGCAGGTCATAAATGGCCAGATTGGAATGTATATATTTGGCATTGCATGCCGCCAACAATATTTTCATAAAATAGTCTCTTTTCTAAAATGTTCGATTCCCGGCTGGCCCCATAAAAGAGACAGCCGCTTGATATATGAACAAATTGTACCATGGCAGGCCGTTTTGTCAATGCACGATTGCAGAAAGCGGAAAAAAGGAAACCGCCGGATCCAATCCGGCGGCTGTACCTGATAATGGAACGGTTTCAAACTGCGCTCCATCTTTGATTTCTTATATGTGCCCGTTGAGGCATCCCGTATGATAGTGTCCTCCAGGCCATGGCGCTTACCACGCCTACCAGAATATACCCATTCGGACACCTCACATTTTCATGCCCGCCAGGCCATGGCGCTTGCCGCGCCTACCAGAATATACCCATTCGGACACCTCACATTTTCATGCCCGCCGGGCCATGGCGCTTACCGCGCCTACCAGAATATACCCATTCGGACACCTCACATTTTCATGCCCTCCAGGCCATGGCGCTTACCATGCCTGTCAAAGTATTCTTACCCAACCAGCGGATATTTATCTGTGAGTTCTTTGACGATCGCTCTGGCTTTATCCGCATTGTCACGGCTTTGCAGCATCAGGGAAATAGCCTCTGCGATCTGATCCATATCCTCTGTATTCATGCCGCGGGAAGTCACGGCTGCTGTTCCCAGTCTCACACCACTGGTCACGAATGCAGATTTAGGATCGTTGGGAATCGTGTTCTTATTGCAGGTAATGTTAACTTCATCCAACAGATTCTCCATGTCCTTGCCGGAGATTCCCAGATCCACCAGATTTACCAGCATCAGATGATTGTCCGTCCCTCCGGATACAATTTTCACGCCGCGCTTTTTCAATCCCTCGCACAAAGCCTTGGCATTGAGCACCACATTTTTGGCGTATTCTTTGAATTCCGGCTGAAGAGCCTCCTGGAAACAAACAGCCTTGGCTGCGATCACATGCATCAGCGGGCCGCCCTGGATACCAGGGAATACCGCTTTATTGAAGTTAAATTTCTTAGCCGTCTCTGCGCTGCTTAAGATCAGGCCGCCTCTCGGTCCACGCAGGGTCTTGTGGGTCGTAGTGGTCACCACATCCGCATAGGGAATCGGACTTGGATGCTGGCCGCCGGCCACTAAGCCCGCGATATGCGCCATATCCACCATCAGGTATGCACCCACCTCATCCGCGATCTCACGGAATTTCTTAAAATCTATCACTCTGGCATAGGCACTGGCTCCTGCCACAATCAATTTAGGCTTGCATTCATTGGCGATCCTTCTGACTTCTTCATAATCGATAACACCATCATCGTTCACACCATAAGGCACTGCATGGAAATAAGTACCGGACATATTGGCTTCGCTTCCGTGGGTCAGATGTCCTCCATGGGCCAGGTTCATTCCCAGCACCGTATCCCCCGGTTTGAGCATAGCAAAAAATACCGCCATATTCGCCTGTGCGCCGGAATGCGGCTGCACATTCACATATTCACAGCCGAACAGCTTCTTCGCACGTTCAATGGCAAGACGCTCCACCTCATCCACACAGACACAGCCGCCATAAAAACGCTTTCCTGGATAACCTTCTGCATATTTATTCGTAAGCGGACTGCCCATCGCTGCCATGACCGCTTTGCTCACCCAGTTCTCAGAGGCAATCAATTCAATATGAGAGTTCTGTCTTGCCACCTCATCCTGAATCAACTGCGCAATCTGCGAATCTACCTGTTCCACTTCCTCTAATGAATACATCCTCTATATCTCCTTTCAAGATCACATTTTCACCTATTATAACTGGAAACCTGTCAATCGTCAACGCAGAAAAGACAAATATCCGTCATAGAAAAACATTTTCTCACTTTTTCACAAATTTTTTTTGACTATTGCCTGTAAATTTGGTTTAATAGAAATAAATAAATCGTAATGCTCAGGCAATTTACAGAAGCATTACAATATACCCAATTCTAATTGGAGTCAAAGGAGTAATGAAAAATGAGAAGTTTCGAATATTACGCTCCCACAAGGGTCATCTTCGGTAAAGATACACATATGCAGGCCGGCGCACTGGCAAAAGAATACGGCGCCACCAAAGTCTTAGTCCATTACGGCGGACAGAGCGCCAAAAAATCCGGTCTCCTGGATGAAATATTTGAATCTCTGGAAAGCGCCGGCGTTCCCTATGTAAGCTTAGGAGGCGTAGTTCCCAACCCCCGTCTTTCCAAAGTATATGAAGGTATTGAACTGGCCAAAAAAGAGAACGTGGATTTTCTCCTGGCTGTGGGGGGCGGCAGCGTGATCGATTCCTCCAAAGCCATTGCCTACGGCATCGCCAACCCGGAGGAGGACGTATGGAACTTCTATCACAGAATATCCGAACCCAAGGCCTGCGCACCGGTAGCCGCCGTGCTCACCATCGCCGCAGCCGGCAGCGAAATGAGCAATTCCTCTGTGATCACCAATGAAGACGGCTGGCTGAAACGCTCCTGCAACAACGACCTAAGCCGTTGCAAATTTGCGATTTTAAACCCCAAGCTCACCTATACGCTCCCCCAATACCAGACAGAGAGCGGCTGTGTGGATATTCTGATGCACACCATGGAACGCTATTTTGTCAATATAGAGACGATGGAAGTCACGGACGGCATGAGCGAAGCCTTGATGCAGACTGTGATCTACAATGCCCGTATCCTGATGAAGGAGCCAGGCAACTACAATGCCAGGGCAGAGGTGATGTGGGCCGGAAGCCTCTCCCATAACGGCGTTATGGGCTGTGGAACCGGCGGAGGTGACTGGGCCTGCCATCAGCTGGAACACGAGCTGGGCGGCATGTTTGACGTCGCACACGGTGCCGGTCTGGCCGCAGTCTGGGGAAGCTGGGCCAGATATGTGTACAAAGCCAACCCAGAACGTTTTGCCCAATTCGCCACCAATATCTTCGGCATTCCCTGTGATGGCATCGATTTTGAGAAAACTGCCCTTGCCGGGATCGAAGCCATGGAAGATTTCTACCGCTCCATAGAGATGCCCACCTCTCTTTCCGAGCTGGGACTTACGTTGACGGATGAACAGATCCACGAATTGGCCTTTAAATGCAGCTTCGAGGATACCCGGACCATCGGAGTTTTCAAACAGCTGAACATGAAAGACATGGAAAAAATCTATCAGATGGCACGATAAGAAAGAATTTTGCACGCAGAATTTTACGTCTGCAACGGACCAAATCAGCGGCATACTTCCGCTCTTTTGAAAGGAAGCACTCCGTGCTGGATGGCACTGCGGCGGTGTGTATTTCCTATATCTTATTAGGCGCATTAAGCGTCATCGCCCGAATGGTACTATGCTATGGGGTGTCCAGAAGGTATGAAATAAAAACTTTCTGCAATATCAAAATAAAGTATTGAAATTTAAAAAAGAATGTGGTAATATAACTGGCGTGGTGATTTTACCACATCTTTGCCTGGTTAGCTCAGTTGGTAGAGCAGAGGACTGAAAATCCTCGTGTCTCTGGTTCGATTCCGGAACCAGGCACGCTAGTTAAAGCCCACGACATTTGTTGTGGGCTTTTTTCATAGGAAAATTCTCTGAGCATTCCTATGATAAAAGCACTGCGAGCAGGATGTTTTCTTACTTCCATAGGCTTCGAGTGTCAAACGAGGGCTGGGCAGGTAATATCCTTAGTTAAAGAAGCGCGTACCTCTGTCGCAGGAGAACAATACCTGCCAAAGTCTTTTTGTAGACACCCAGATCCTGATAAGAAAGTTAAAATTCTTTTTGCTATGAAGAATCTCCTATATAAGAAAGGACCAAAGCTATGAGTGAAAATTACAGAATCGAAACCAAATGTATCCAATCCGGCTGGAAACCGAAAAAAGGAGAGCCCCGGGTGCTCCCCATCTATCAAAGCACGACCTTCAAATATGACACCACCGATGAGATGGGCAAGTTATTTGATCTGGAAGCTGACGGCTATTTCTATACCCGGCTGCAAAACCCCACCAACGATGCCGTTGCCTCTAAGATCGCCGACTTAGAGGGTGGAATCGCCGCCATGCTCACCTCCTCCGGCCAGGCCGCCAACTTCTACGCTGCTTTCAATATCTGCGAAGCCGGAGACCACATTGTATCCGCTTCCACCATTTACGGTGGGACCTTCAACCTATTCGGCGTCACCTTGAAAAAATTAGGCATTGACTGTACCTTTGTAGACAGCGATGCCAGTGAGGAAGAGATCGCCAAGGCTTTTCGGCCTAACACTAAGCTGCTTTTTGCCGAAACCATCGCCAATCCTTCTTTAGTCGTACTGGACATTGAAAAATTTGCCCGGATCGCCCATGCGCACCAAGTGCCTCTGATCGTAGACAACACCTTTGCCACTCCGGTCAACTGCCGTCCTTTCGAATGGGGCGCAGACATCGTCACCCATTCCACCACGAAATATATGGACGGACATGCTATGCAGGTAGGCGGCGCTATCGTAGACAGCGGCAATTTTGACTGGGCCGCTTATGGGGATAAATATCACGGTCTGACCACGCCTGATGAATCCTATCACGGCATCACTTATACCGAAAAATTTGGCAAAGCTGCCTATATCACCAAAGCTACGGTCCAGCTCATGAGGGATTTGGGCTCTATCCCTTCACCCATGAACTGCTTCTTACTGAATGTGGGTCTGGAAACCCTGCCGCTGCGCGTGGAACGCCACTGCTACAACGCCCAGAAGGTGGCGGAATACCTCAATGCCCACGAAAAGGTTGCCTCCGTCAACTATGCGGGGCTTCCGGGAGATAAATATTATGAGTTAGCCAAAAAATATATGCCGAAAGGCACCTGCGGCGTCATCTCTTTTGAGCTAAAAGGTGGACGGGAGGCCGCGGTCCGCTTTATGGATAGTTTAAAATTAGCCGCCATCGTGACCCATGTGGCAGACGCCAGAACCAGCGTGCTGCACCCAGCCAGCCATACCCACCGCCAGCTCAATGACCAGCAATTAGCGGATGCCGGTGTTTCTCCAGGAATGATTCGTTTCTCCGTAGGCATTGAAAATGTGGAAGACATCATCGCCGATCTGGAGCAGGCATTACAAAACGCCTAAATGCTCCGGCATCCTGACTAAATCCACAGACATCAAAACAGCCAAGACCACTTCTCCCTCCTATGGGGAACATTGGACTTGGCTGTTTTTATTATTTCAGTTTCACATACAAAAGATTGGACAACCAGTTTCTCCATATGGGAGGCTGGAGCTTCCGGTAGGCCTCAAATTCCTTCCAGGAAATATAATAGCATTTCCCCCAGGAGGATACCTGAAAATACAATTCATGAGCGCTGTCCCAAAACAGGCCTGTGATGTTCATATAATGACCTCTGATCCGGCAGACCTCCTGCAGCTTTCCCTCTCTCATCTGATACATGGGAACCTGTGCATCTCTTCGGAACAGATTCAGATTCGGCCCCACACAAAATGGAACCGGTAATCCTTGTTCCAGCATTGAAGCGGTCCGTTTCAGAAAATTCCCAGGGAGCACGCCCCAGTAAATCCTGCCCTTTTGGCCGCTTTTTCTCAAATACCGCCACATAGCCAGCCACATCTGCCAGGCATTCACCCCAACCCGGGGAAAAATGGTGATATAGCCTTTGCCAAGAGAATGCAAATATGCCAGATATCTCTTTTTTTCCACAGGAACATCCTCTGTCTTGCCGCTGATGACAGGCCGGAAGCATCGATTGTCCATGGATGGCACCAGTGCTGGAAACCGCCGGCCTGCCATCAGAAAAAAGTCTCCTAACGCCACCAGACCGCAGCCATAGTCGGAAAGAACAGACTCCCGCCTGTCCTTCTGTTGGGAAGCAAACCATTTCTGATCGCCTCCGTAAGAAATCCTGCCAGGAGTCTGTACCTGTACATAATTATGTAATTCTATTTTTTTATCCCAATAAGTACACATCCGTATAATATACGCCCTTTGCTTCTCCCTCTTCGTGAGAGGCTACATAAACATCAATACAGTTCTGGGTGATGCCGCCGCCGCAATCTTCCGCTGTATACACCTGCCCATTGATAACTACCTGGGAGCCATAGGGAATCTGGCTCGGATCTACCGCTATGGTGTGGTTGGTGCGGGCAGTCACGCCTGTGGAGGTGATCCCATCCGCCCATGGACCGCAGCACAGGCTGCAGGGACAATAATGGGTGATCCGAAACGTTCCCAGAGGCGTCAGCTTCGCTCCCTCCGGCACAGCTACCGCATCCCCGATGAGCACGCCGTCTGCCACCGTTCCTCCTGCTGTCACTTTATTAGAAGCCTCCACGAAAATACCGCTGCCGGATCCCGGGCTGATGGCCCCAATCTCCGCTTCTGCTGTGGCAGTCTCTTCCTCATCCTTCACGCCGTCCAGGGATTTGGTCGGCACATATCCCTTGGTCGTTTTTCCCTTATCATTACGGAACGTAACCTGACTCCAGGCTTCATTGCAGATGCCCGTGCGCTTCACGGTATCCCCTTGGATATATTCGCCGAGAATTTTGCCGTCCTTGAGGCTTGGATAATCTAAAATATCCGTATCCTCAGCGGCCTTCACCGTCTCCGTAATTTCCTGGATCTGGACCTGGTCTGAAAGATCCTCCGTCTCGATATAGCCAATACATTTGTTCTTATCTTTATCACGGTAGGTGACCACGCTCCATCCGTTTTCACAGACGCCCACACGATTCAGCCATTTCCCCAAGGTGACCTTCTTCATCCCCTTGGCAGCGCCGTCTGGCAGGTCACGGATCACAGACTGTCCCACAGCCACGTAGACCTTATCCTTCTGGACCACATACTGGGTCAGCACCTTTTTGCCGTCTTTCACATCCTTTAACACGATTTCCTTATTATCCTGCTTCAGGGAATTGACCACTCCGTTATAATCCAGAGGTGCAGCATAGGCGGTACTTGTCACCATCAATGCCACAGCCAAAACAGCTCCCGCAAGCATACGTCGTTTGTTCATGTCAGCATTACTCCCTTATTGTCATTTTATCGCTTACTATTTTTCATCATATCACAAAAGCACCCTGTTGGCAATTTTCCTAGTGATTGTTCACAAATTTCTCATATTCAACGGGAGGGCAGCCAATCTTCCAACACTTGGCGGGTGCCGTCGACCACATAGCCGCTGCCGCTTCTGTCCTTCACATCCTCCACCATAGTCAACAAAAGAAAGCTGTCCTTTTCCTCGGCCTGCACCGGGAATGTGACGAACCATCCCAATTCCGTACCCATGGTATCCTGCTGATCCAGCTTGATCTCCGCCGTCCCTGTCTTTCCTGCCAACTGGAGCTCTTCCCGGTATGCACCATGGCCGGTACCGGAAGGATCCTCTACCACTTGGATCAGGTCCTCCTTCACCGTGTCTGCCGCATCCTTTGTAAAAGCACCTTCTATCCAGATTTGGCACGGCTCATCCTTCTTCTCCAAATAGGGCCGGATCATATTGCCGTCATTGAGAAACGCCGTATAAATAGAAGCCAAATGAAGAGGGTTGACCATCATCTGCCCCTGTCCATAGCCGCTGTCCGCCAGCTGGATCTCCGAATCCATGCCCTCGCTGTTGGAATACCTGGAAACCTCCATCCCCAGAGCAAAGGGCAGTTCTTCTCCAAAACCAATATGCTTCATCTGCTCAATGAACGTATCCTCCCCTATTTTCAGGGCCGCCTTGGCAAAATAAATATTGTCGGAATATACCAGCGCATTGCGCAGCGTCACGTCCTCCCCATACTCATGGAGCGTAGTCACATAATAGGAGCCCCAGGTGGAATCCTTCTGCCAACTCAAACCGCTGTATCCCAGATTCTCATCCTTAGAAAGCTTCCCGGAGGTCATTCCCACAGCCGCTGTCACAGGCTTAAAGGAAGAACCCGGACACCACAGGCTCCGGAACCGGTTAGTCAGCGGTCGGTTTTCATCCGCATTGAGATCGTCCCATCTCTCCTGAGACATCCCCATGGAAAAATCACTGCTGTCAAAGGACGGAGTGCTCACCAGCGCCAGTACCGCTCCTGTCTTAGGATTGACAGCCACCGAACAGCTGTTATCCTTCTGGTACTGCTGATACAGCTTCTGCTGAAGCGCGCCATCGATGGTGGTCACAATATCCTCGCCGTCCTTTTTCAGCTTCATAGCAATGCTTTCCTTTTCATTGCCGTTTTTGTCTTCTATGTAAATCTTGCAGCCGTCGCTGCCCTTTAAACGTTCTTCGTATAATTTCTCCAGCCCGCTTTTGCCCAGGACACTGTCTTGGGAATATCCCTTTCCCTGCCGTTCCTCTAACTCCTCTGCCGTGATCCCCTGGACATATCCCACCAAATGGGCGGCTGCTTCCCCCATGGGATAGACCCGGTCCTCTGCGTCAGTCATCATGACACCGGGAATGCTCAGCAATTCCGCTTCCCATTCGCTGGTAAAATTCTCTCCCAGCAGGGCCTGATACATTTCGTCTGTCTTTTTAACCTTCTTTATGGGAACAAAGGTCTCATCCGTCACCCAGGATGCCTCCAATTTCGTCTGTATGCTTTCCACTGAAATCTCCAAAAGCTCTGCCAGCTTCTCCAAGTCTTTTTCCTCTCCGGACAGCTTGCCCGGCACGATCCCCACCAAGGAGACCGTTCCCTGTCCAGCCATAACCTTGCCGTCGCTGGTCAGAATATCCCCCCGGGAAGCCGGCAGCTTTTGCACGCGCACCTTATCTGAAGCGGTCAGCTTCGGGTGGATCAAATAATCCTCCCACTGGAGCTTCCACCCAAAGCCCTCCCGGTGAACCAATGCCTGATTGTCAAAGGTCACCTCTCCCGCGGCCGTATCCATGACCGTCGTATAAGCCGTCCATTTCGCCTTCGGCTGCTTCTCGGGAAATGTGACCGTGATATGTTCCGCTTCTATTCCCTCATAGATATTCCGGTTCCTGTTCACAAACTCCTCTCTAGAATAAAGCGCCTGACTGTCCTCATCCAGCATATCATACATTTTGTCATATTCTTTTTCTTCTATATATTCCATATAAGCGGCTACCGCTTTTTGGGCGCCCTCTCCGGATAAACGGATATACAAAAAAATGCCTGCAGCTCCTAAGCATACCGCTCCCGCCGCCAGGACAGCGATCCATCTTTTTTTCATATCTGCCTCCTCTTTTACACCCGCAAAGTGTTCTTATAAATAAAACGTCCCCATTATAACATAACTTTGCCGTATCATCGGAAGTTTTAGAAAACTTTTAGAAATGGATAGCCCTATTTTTTACTGCTCCAACAGCCGGAAATGATTTCGGTCCACCTGCAGAAGTCCTTCTTTCTGCATCTTTCCAAGCTCTCCTGACAGGGCGCTTCGATCCACGCCAAGATAATCCGCCAGCTGCTGCCGGTTAAAGGGAATGGTAAATTCATAGCTTCCCTGGAAAGATGCCTGATAAGACAAATAGGAAAGCACCCTGCCACGGATCGTCTTAGAAGAGGTATGAAAAATACGGCGGGACAGCTTCAAATTTTTCTGGGCGGAAATGGACAACAGATTGCGGATCAATCGGTTGTGATGAGGGCAGCTGTTGGAACAGGTCTCCAAGATTCTGGCCGTATTTAAAAAAAGTACCTCCGATGGTTCCACCGCGATGACATTCACCATGAGCGGTTCCCCGGGGATACAGGCATAGGTTTCCGCAAAGACAAACCCCGGGCCAATGGTATCCAAGATACTTTTGTTTCCCCAAAGATCAATATTTTCCACCTGTACATTTCCGGAAAGGACCAAGCCCATGGCCTCCACCACATCCCCCTCCCGGCAGATCGTCTCTCCCTTGGAAAATTTCCTGCTTACAGCTCCCAGACAGCCCAGCATCTCTTCAATCTCCCCGGGAATCACGCCCCGAAACAGCATCGTGCGGGACAAAAAATCAACATTCATAACGTCTCCTTTCAAGAAAGAATTCTGCCGCAGAAGGAAAATACCTACAAAGCCCTCTTTTGACATCCGAATCCCATCAAATAAAAAAAATTTATTTTTGTTGTTATAACAACATACTTGTTGTAAAAATTCTATTATACTGTCCACAGAAAGTCAACCAACAAAGATACGAAAATCAAACGGAGGAATTTATCATGATTCGAAAAATCATTCATATTGACGAAGAAGCCTGCAATGGCTGTGGTCTGTGCGCCGCCGCCTGTCACGAAGGAGCGATCGCCATGGTAAACGGCAAGGCCCGGCTGATCCGAGACGATTACTGCGACGGGCTGGGGGATTGCCTTCCGGCCTGTCCCACCGGCGCTATCACCTTCGTGGAACGGGAAGCGGCCGCTTATGACGAAGCTGCTGTCCTAAAAAACAAACAAATAAAGACTGCAAAAACTGCTTCCGTACCCAGCGGCTGTCCCGGTTCCAAGAGTATGCAGTTTGAGCGAAGCACAAAAATCCAGTCAGAAGCCCCGGCTATAGGTTCTTCCCTTGGCCAATGGCCGGTACAGATAAAGCTGGCCCCCACCCGCGCCCCCTATTTTAACGGCGCTCATCTGCTGATCGCAGCCGACTGCTCCGCCTATGCCTATGGAAATTTCCATCAGGATTTTATCCGCGGCAAAATCACCTTGATCGGCTGTCCCAAACTTGACTCCGCCGATTACAGCGAGAAGCTCACAGAGATCCTTCGGGAAAATGCGATTGCGAGCCTTACGGTAGTCCGCATGGAAGTCCCCTGCTGCGGAGGGATCGAACAGGCCGCCGCTGCCGCATTAAAAAGCAGCGGCAAATCCATCCCTTGGCAGGTAATGACCATTTCCACGGACGGCAGGCTTTTACAACCATAAACAATTTTCTTTTTTCCGGGAAAGCCTTTTCTATACAATCAATAAATCCACTAAGTGCCATCACCCGAAGGGCACTATGATACGAGATACCCGAAAGGTATATTTTTCCATATTATCATTCTACAAAAAAAACGATTACAGACCAAACAATCATAAAGGAGGATCTCTATGAATACCAACATGTTTTGTTTTCAATGCGAACAGACTGCCGGCTGCAGCGGATGCACTGGCAAAGCCGGTGTCTGCGGCAAATCTGCCCATACGGCCAAGCTCCAGGATGAACTCACGGGCGCGCTCATCGGTCTTGCCAGAGCCTATGCCGGGCAGCCCCGCTCTCAAGAAGCAGACCGCCTGATCCTGGAAGGGCTCTTCACCACAGTCACCAACGTAAACTTCAACGATCAAACCATTTTGGCACTGACCAGACAGGTGCGCCAGCAAAAAAATGAAGCCATGCCTGACTGTCAAAGCTGTCAGGAACCCTGCGGGAACACCAGTGACTATGACATCGAACATTTATGGACGGCAGACGAAGACATCCGTTCCCTAAAATCCCTGATCCTTTTCGGCATCCGGGGAATGGCCGCTTACGCCTATCATGCCATGGTCCTGGGCTATGAGGATGACCGGATCTATGCCTTTCTCTATAAAGCCTTGTATTCCCTGGCCGAGGATTGGGGCATGGAGGAGCTTCTCCCCATCGTCATGGAGACCGGAGAAGTGAACCTGCTCTGTATGGAGCTTTTGGATCGGGCCAACACAAGCACCTTCGGCACCCCCTCCCCAACAGAGGTTACTATGACCGTGGAAAAAGGGCCGTTCATCGTCATCACCGGCCACGATCTCCACGACCTAAAGCTTCTTCTCGAACAGACGGAAGGCAAGGGCATCAACATCTATACCCATGGGGAAATGCTGCCGGCCCACGCATATCCTCTGTTGAAAAAATACCCGCATTTAAAGGGCAATTATGGTACAGCTTGGCAGAACCAGCAAAAGGAATTTGACGGTCTCCCCGCTCCTATCCTGTACACCACCAACTGCCTGATGCCAGTCAAGCCAAGCTACGCGGACCGGGTGTTCACCACCGCAGTCGTCTCCTACCCGGAAATGACCCATATTGGGGACAATAAGGATTTTACCCCAGTTATCGAAAAGGCCCTTGCTTTGGGCGGTTTCCCCGAAGACCGTACCTTTACCGGCATCAACGGAGGCAGCACCTTGATGACCGGCTTCGGCCACGGGGCTGTCTTAGGAGCTGCGGACCAAGTGGTGGATCTGGTGAAAAAAGGAGAAATTTCTCACTTCTTCCTGGTGGGCGGCTGTGACGGGGCGAGACCCGGACGCAACTACTTTACCGAATTTGTGAAGCAGACGCCCAAAGATTCCCTTGTACTCACCTTAGCCTGCGGCAAATATCGTTTCAACGATTTGGACCTGGGCACCATCGGCGGCCTGCCCAGGATCATGGATATGGGACAATGCAATGATGCCTATAGTGCCATTTCAGTGGCCATCGCCCTGGCAGAAGCCTTCGGCTGCGGCGTCAACGAGCTTCCCCTGTCCATGGTGCTCTCCTGGTATGAACAAAAGGCGGTCTGCATCCTTCTCACCCTGCTGCACTTAGGAATCCAGAATATCCGCCTAGGCCCCACCCTACCGGCGTTTCTTTCCCCTAATGTGCTCAACTACCTGGTAGAAAATTACCATATCGCTCCCACCAGCACACCAGAGGAAGACTTGAAAGAACTCCTCGCAGCAAAATAATACTGACCCAATTGACGAACCTGAAAGATACACGTGCCTACGACAGCCATTTCATCATGAGACCCAAAATCCAATGCCAGCCTAGATCTCTATATGACATGGCACGTTCCAAATGCAGACAGCCACCGCATCCTCTTAGCAAGGAAGCGTGTGGCTGTTCTAAAAGAAGCGTATCTGCAGGAGTCCTCTCTTTGACTCCCCAAATGAAATTGAAAACTCCACCAATTTTTTTCTTTTCATCTCTTGACAATCGGTTCAAAATACGATATACTCATCAACGTTGTAACCCATGCGGGTGTAGTTCAATGGTAGAACACCAGCCTTCCAAGCTGGATACGTGGGTTCGATTCCCATCACCCGCTGTATGCGATAGTGGCGTAGTTGGTAACGCGCGACCTTGCCAAGGTCGAGACCGCGGGTTCGAGCCCCGTCTATCGCTCTTTAAAAAAGTCTTTATTTTCGATAGGTACAAACACTTTGTTCGCGATAGTGGCGTAGTTGGTAACGCGCGACCTTGCCAAGGTCGAGACCGCGGGTTCGAGCCCCGTCTATCGCTCTCAAAAAAGGCCTCTGCTTTTTGCAGAGGCTTTTTTCGTACCTATTATATATATGTAAGAGATCAAAACGGACACGGCAAATTCTATACGCCTCTTGCCCCTAAAACTTACTCCATACGTTCCAGCCGTTCCCGGTAAGGAGCCGCCTCTTTCTTTGTCATGGACGGATATTTTTCCAATAGATACTCCCATCCCAGGGCCGCATATTTGCTCTTTCCTGTGTCGTGATAAGCCATAACCTCTACCCGATCCACTGCACTTCCCAAAGAATCAATGAAATCCGCAATTTTATCCGCCTCTTCCATAGAATCATTAAAGCCTGGTATCACTGGCACCCGTATCCACATCCGCATCCGGGGCTGCCTTGCCAGCAGCGTCAGATTTTCCAGTATCCGCCCGTTCTCACAGCCGGTCCCTTTTTTATGAAGCTTTGGCGTCACCGCCTTCAAGTCACAGATCCACAAATCCACCAGATCCAAAAGCTTCTGATAATTCTCCCAAGGCACCTGGGAACAGGTCTCCACCGCTGTGGAAATCCCCTCCGATTTGCAATGGCTCATCACTTCCTTCAGCTCTTCTGCCTGCAAAAGCGGTTCCCCTCCGGAAAACGTGACACCGCCGCCGGAACCGGTATAAAAGTCCGTATCTCTTCTAAGCTTTTCCATCAACTCTCCCGGTCCGATCTCATAGCCTGCCAGCTCCAAGGCCCGTTCTGGACAGATCCCGGCACATTCCCCGCAGCTCAGACACCGTTCCCGGTCCAGCTCATGGCCACTGTCCTGGAAATGATGGACATTTGCCGGACAAACACTCATACATAGACCGCAGTCAATGCATTTTTCTTTATAATAGAGAAGATTCGGCTGCTTTGTTAAGGACTCCGGATTATGGCACCACTGGCAGCGCATGGGACAGCCCTTTAAAAATACTGTGGTACGGATTCCTGGACCGTCCTGAACGCTGAACCTTTGTATGTCAAAAATATTTAATGTCATTTTGAGACTTCCATTTCAAAACGCTCGATCATGTCTTTTTGTACTTCCTTGAGCATATCCGTAAAGTACAGACTGAAACCGCCTTTTCTGACGATCACATGGGGATATTCCTCGGGATGGTCATAGGCTTTTTTAAGCAGATCAATACTCACGCTGTTCACCTGCACCTGCATACCGCCTTTTTGGAAATAGACCTTCAAAAGATCCCTGAATTTCTTTTGCCCCTCTTCTTGTGCCAGGAGATTTTCCGGCACATAGATGTCAATGGGCACGCCGCCGCTGAAGCGGTGCTGAGGGATCTTGGCCGCGGATACGATCAGATCTGTGGGCGTATTTTTAATGGCACTCATCACAGGACCTGCATTTTTCCCAAAAGCCTCCCCGTCCTTTCTGGAATCCAGGGACGCATAGACACATTGGCCGAACTGCACATTGGAATCGATGGTATGACAGGTGGGCAGATATCGGATATTGCCGTCATAACAAGCTTCACAGGCATCGGCCAGTGCATTCAGCACAAACTGAACCATATCGTCCGCCTCATCACTGCCATCCGCATATTTAGGCATATGACGAAGCCTGGAAAAGATCTTGGCATATTCCAGCTTTCCTTCATAATTATTCGCTGCCGCTTCTATCAACTCTTCCAAGGAAAATACCCGTTCTTCGAAGACCAGCTTTTCGATGGCTGTGAGCGCATCCGCCGCATGGGCAAATCCCATGGCCAGCATCGTCACATTGTGATAATGGGCCCCACGTCCCTGACGGATCTGTTCAAAGTCATTACAATCACCGACAATCTCCCTGGCCTTTTCACCCAATGCATGGAGAGCGCTGTGCGCACGGTCCCTGCCGTATGTGATGCAATCGTCGAGAAGCATGGATAAAAATGGATTGGGCCGGTTCCATGCCACCCAGGCCGCCCGCTGCTGATTCTTTGAGGCCACATATTTTGCCAAGGCCCTCACATAGCCCTGATAAGACGCCTTGATCTGCTCCATAGAATCGGGCTTACGCACCGGTACATGGGCAACATATTTCTGTACGGATGAAGGAAGCTCCCCATGAAGGGGTTTTCCACCATTGACCGCCAGCTCAAGGGGCAGGTTCATGTTCAGACAGCAGCCCCACATATCGGCCAGCTCCTTACCTACCACCACCATTCCCATACAGCTGTTTACGGAAAATCCCTCTTCTTTTGTCATCCCTCGATAAAGCATCGCCCGCTGACAGGCCTCTTCTCCATAGAAGGTTGGCTGACCGATCTCAAAGAGCTCCTTGTCCACCAGCTTTTGATAGGGAGCGTCCTCCTTCCCCATCCGGGCGGCAATGATCGGAGACCGCAGCTTAACTGTCTTCTCCACTTCCAGCAAAAGCTCCGTGGTCTCACTCCATTCCGGCCCCAGGTTCAGGGCACAGGATCCATCCCCATAGGAATCAAACAGCTTGAAAAATTCTCCCAGAAGAGCTATGGCCTCTTCCTTAGTATTGCCGTCTTCCAGCCACTTCCTATAATAAGGAGCCAAATAGACATCCATCCGGCCAAAGGAGATCGAAGCCCAAGAACGTTCGGAAGCCGGAATCACTGTATGAATGATCCACATAGACTGCAGCGCCTCGAACAAATCCGATGCCGGCTCATAGGGCACTCTTCTCAGTGCGGCAATCATCCTCTTCAGTTGCCATTCCCTGGCCTCGGAATCCGCCTTTTTCAGTTTCTCCTCCGCCAGTGTAAGGAAACGGCCGGTATATTCCCTCGTGACGTCAATGGTCTTTTTCATTGCCTGCAGATAGCTTTTGCCATAAGCGTCAATAGACTGTTCCAGCCGCTGGTCGATCCGCCGTTCATAGTCCTTCAGGCCGTATTTCAGGATACGCTCATAGTCCGCACAGGTATGGGACGGGGTATAGATGCCAAACAGCATATATCTTCCGCTGGCGATCCGTTCCTCCTCATCCCTCACCTTATATTCCTCACTATTTCCATATTCCCTGGTATCCGCCTCCCGGATCTGCGAAAGCAGCGCATCTTCTGCAAACTTGGGGCCGTAATTCCCCGCTATGGTGTCCTCGTCATTGATACCGATGGGAAGGGTCATAAGCGCCTTCCGCAAAATCTCCACTTCCCGGTCCGGTATCCATTCATACGTATCCGAAGCCATTACCTGCGCCCTTGCCAGATTAGTGGTCATGCCGTCAGGAGGATATGTAATGGACTTCATAAAATCTTCTAAGCTAAACATTGAAATCTCTTTTAAATTGTCTCCCATAAGAACTCTCCCTTCACTCCTGATCTGCTGCTCGTTTCCTTCATTATAACAGATTTATTTCAAGCCGTATTCCTTAATTACATCTTCTACCACGGCTTTTTGCTCTGCATCCTGATTTTCCACATACTCTTTTACGTTTTCATAGGTGACCAGGCTCAATTCCAGGGCGATATCGTCTGAAGGAATGTCCTTCCCCTGGGCGATCAATGTGGAAATGCCGATGGCACGCACGCCCATTTCATAAGGAATCTGATTGGCTGAAAAATGCATTTCCCCGTTCTGAATCGCTGTCACCGCATCGGGAGTCGCATCAAAGCCTCCCACAATTACTTTGCCCACCTTATCCAGGGACCGCAGCGCTTCAATGGCCCCCAAAGCCATTTCATCATTAGCGGCCCAAATGGCGTCGATTTCCGGATTGGCCTGTAAAATAGTCTCGGTCACGGACACTGCCTCCGCGCGTTCTAAGTTAGCCACCTGCTCTGCCACGATTTCCACGTCCGTATATTCGGACAGACCTTCTTTGAAGCCGGACTCCCTGGCCTGGATCACATCACGCCCCGGAGTCCCCAATAGCATGGCTACCTTGCCCTTGCCTTCCAACGCTTTCCCCATGAACTGTCCACACAAAATACCGCCCTGCTTGTTATCACCCACGATGGACGCATCCACCTCGGTAGAAACCTTCGTTCCTGACATCACCACTGCGATGTCACGGCTTCTGGCCTCATCGATGGCACTGTTGATACCGTCCGTGCTGGTGGGGTCAATTTCGATCACATCCGGCTCTGTGGCGATAAGATTCTCGATTTTGCTGATCTGGGTCTCTGGAGACCAGGCATTGGTCTCTGGGTTTGTCACCTGCGTCAGCTCTACGCCCAAAGCATCCGCCATATCCTTCGATCCGTTGGCAAACAGCACATACCACGGGTTATTCAGCGTAGGCATGCTCTGTGCGATCTTCACAGTCCCTGCTTCCCCTTCCTTTTCCCCGGACGCATCCGCAGTATCGGCTCCCGTATCTTCTACCGTTTCTGTCTGCTGTGTGCCAGCGGTCTCTTTTTTCCCGCCGCATCCTGCAAATACCATTGCCATTGCCGCCGCTATCGCGATCCCATAAATTCTTTTTCTCATGATTTTTCCTCCCAATATGATTCTTCTCTTAGGTGCTGTTTTCATGGTCTACACCCCTAGCTGTTTTGTTGTTTTATCTCATACCCGGACTTGCCCCTGCTTTTCCGGAAATCTGCATGCTGCAGGTGCACATGCCGGAAATGATTCCGTTTCTCCCAACCTGTTTGCTTCCTTATTTTGATTTCTTTTTATCGATAAATACAGAAATTAAAATTACAAATCCTATAATCAGCCCCTGCAAGTAAGGATTGACATCCATCAGAGTCAGTCCGTTATTTAAGACAGTGATCACCAAGGTACCGATTACGGTTCCTGCAATGCCGCCTTCCCCGCCGCTTAAACTGGTTCCGCCAATCACAACTGCCGCAATGATATCCAGCTCAATGCCGGATGCCGCGGAAGGCTGTCCGGAATTCATCCGGGCGGTGAGCACGACGCCGGCAATACCGGTCAAAATCCCATGGATTCCATAGGTCACTAATTTCCAAACATTGACATTGATTCCAGAAAGCCTGGTGGCATCCTCATTGCCGCCAATGGCGTAGATATATTTTCCCAAAACAGTTTTCCGTAATACAAATACTCCGAAAATCACAATGCAGACAGCGATCACCACCGGTACCGGGAAAATTCCGATGCTGCCGGTTCCCAGGAAGGTAAAGGATTTCGGCATACCGGTGATAGGGTAACCGCCGCTGTAGATCAAAGCGATGCTCCTGGCGATACTCAAGGTTGCCATCGTTGTGATAAATGGCGGAATCTGTGCATAAGAGACACAAATACCATTGAATACGCCGAACGCCGCTCCCAGAAGAAGGCCAAGGATCACGGCCAAAGCCACAGGCATCCCGCCGGCAATGAGACCGGCCACAATGGTTCCTACCAAAGCCAGGATACCTCCTACGGACAAGTCAATGCCGCCCGTCAATATGATAAATGTCATGCCCACTGCCACGATCAAATTGATGGAACACTGTCTGGCGATGTTCATGATGTTGTAGCCCTTTAAAAATGCCGGTGTGGCGAAGCTGAAGATCACGCAGATCAGCAGCAGGCCGATCAGCGCTCCGTTTACATTAATTTTATTCTTTCCTATTTGAAGTCTGCTCTTCATACCTTTCTTTCTCCTATCTTAAAATGCATATTGCAGTATGCTGTGCTCTTCCAGATTTTCTTTTGCCAATTCACCGGATATCCGGCCTTCCTTCATTACCAGAACCCGGTCACTCATGCCGATGACCTCCGGCAGATCCGAAGAAACCATGATGATCCCGACGCCTTGTTTTGCGATATTCATCATAATCTTATAAATTTCCGTTTTCGCCCCTACATCCACACCCCGGGTAGGCTCATCAAAGATCATTACCTTATGGTCCTCATAGATCCATTTTCCGATGACCACCTTTTGCTGGTTGCCTCCGCTCATCTTCTGGGTGAGAATGTCTTTATTGTCCGGCTTAATGTGCAGTTTTTCTATAATTTTTTTTGTATTCTCCTCCGCTTTGGATTTAGATACCACCAAAAAACGGCTAAGATCCTTTAAATATGTAAGTGAAATATTTTCCTCAATGGAACGGGTCAGCACCAGCCCTTGTGTCTTCCTCTCTTCCGGTATCAGTACCATACCCAGTTTCTTAGCCTCCAGCGCAGATTTGGGATGTACCTTCTTTCCTTCCAGGAAAATCTCTCCCGTATCCATCTTATCCACTCCCAGAACTGCCCGCATCAATTCCGTACGCCCAGCTCCCACCAAACCGGCAAATCCTAAAATTTCGCCGGCATGGAGTTCAAAGCTCACATCCTTTAATACTTGCTCCCTGGTCACATGCCGGGCGGACAAGATCACCTCTCCGATTTCTTTATCTGCCGGAGGAAATTGTTCGGATAAATCCCGTCCGATCATCATTTTAGTGATACGTTCTTTGGACAGCTCCTCCTTGGACAGCTCTCCGACCATACTGCCGTCCCGCAGCACGCTGACTCTGTCCGCGATCACGGGCAGTTCTTCCAGCCGGTGGGAAATATAAATGACGGAAATCCCTTCTTTTTTAATGGTGCGGATCACCTCAAACAGCTTATCAATCTCTTTGTCGGAAAGCACGGCTGTGGGTTCATCCATAATAACGATCTTCGCCTGGGTGGACAGTGCTTTACAGATCTCCACCATCTGCTTCTCTGCCACTCCTAAATCTTTCACCAAATCCCTGGGACTGATGGACGCCCCCGTCTTATCCAAAAGCACCTGGGCTTCCTGATAGATGGTCTCCTTATCTATGATACCCAGCCTGTTCATTTTCTCTCTTCCTAAAAATATATTCGAAGCCACATCCAGATACGGGACCAGATTGAATTCTTGATGAATGGTACTGATGCCGCTTATCTGGGCTTCCTTGGGGTTTTTGAAAATCTTTTTTTCTCCTTCTAAATATACCTCTCCCAAGCTGGCCGGATGCACTCCCGCCAGGATCTTGATCAATGTGGATTTTCCTGCGCCATTTTCTCCGATCAAGGCATGAACTTCTCCATGATCGATGTCAAAGTCTACACTGTGCAGAATCTCCACCCCCGAAAACTCTTTTACTATGCCGCACATTCTCAATAACTTCTCCAACATCTTCCCTCCTTACATCTTTCGTTTCTGATTGACTGTATTATATTATATTTCGTTTCGAAACGCAATACCTTTTTATAAGTTTCGTTTCAAAACTTTCATTTTTTGTTTTTCTTCTATATCGAAGGATATCCCGTTGCCCCATGGAAGAAAGTATGTTAAAATAAGGAAGAAAGCAAAAGAAGCCGCCTCACAGGCGGCATACGGATGAATGATTAGTATTGTGAGGGCTAGGACCATATGTTTACATCTGACAGACGGGAAGAAATAAAAAAATTGATCATGCAGAACAAGCGGGTGGATGTCTCTGAACTGAGCAGCCAATTTCAGGTTTCAGAAGTTACGATTCGAAAGGATCTGATGTATCTGGAAAAGGCCGGCATTTTAATCCGTACCCACGGAGGCGCCATACTGCCGGAAGCGCTGGCCAAGGAACATTCCGCTCTTTTTTCAGAAGCTTCTCCTCTAAACGAAAACGAACAGGCCATCGCCCTCACCGTCTCTTGCCTCATCGGAGATTATGATCTGATTTATTTAGGATGCGGCAGCCTATGCACGGAAATTGCCAAAGAGCTGAAAAATAAGCCAGGCTTAAATGTCCTGACCAATAATATCAATGCTGCTTACGCCCTGGCTGCTAATCCCAATATTAACATCCTCACTCCACCTGGCAATTTTACCAACCGGCAGAACTCTTGTCTGCTCACTGGTTCCGATACGCTGGAATTCCTCCGGGAAAAATATGTGGATAAGGCCATCTTCTGCCCGGATGCCATAAATTACAAGCAAGGTTTCCTGGTCCAGGATCCGGATATTGCCAATATCTACCGGTCCATTTCTAAAAACGCGGATGAAATCATCTTAGCCGCCGCCAGCGATACCTTTAACCGGAACGCTTTCGTATCCTTCCATGACTTGGATTCGGTGCACAAGGTAATCAGCGATCCGCATATGCCGGAAGATTACATCACTTACTTTTTTGACCACAGCATCCAGGTCTTCACCTCCTATAACCTGGAGAATTTATGATAGGGAGATACGCCTATGGCACCGTTACTTCTGGAAGTAAAAGACATCACCAAACATTATGATTCCATCCCCGTTCTCAGTCATGCCTCCCTCACGTTAGAGGCCGGAGAGATTTTGGGAGTCGTGGGCAAAAATGCTTCTGCCAAGAGTACCTTTATCAAGATTCTGTCCGGAGCTGTCCCGATGGAAAGTGGCCAGGTTTTTCTAAATGGAACACCTGTCAGAATCAAAAGCCCCGTCATCGCCAGAAAACTGGGCATTTTCACTATTTATGACGGAGCTGTCCCATTTCTCGACCATTTCACGGTGGCAGATAATCTGTTTTTGGGAAATTACACCCAAAAACAGCCTGCCTCTTTGGGACTATACCGAAAAAAAGCGCTCCATGCAAAAGCCCAGGAGCTTTTGGACCAATATGGCCTGGATATTTCCGCCTCCCAGACATTTTCTGCTTTAAGCCAAGGTCAAAAACAAATGGTTTTTCTGGTGCACGCCCTTTCCCAAGGACTCCGGATCTTGATCATCGACAACTGTTTCTCAGCCTTGGATGCTAATGAAATCCAGATTTTAAGCCGGCTTCTCGTATCTTTGAAGGAACAGGGGATTGCCGTTCTTCTCACCTCACAAAACCTGGAATCCCTAACCCTGGTGGCGGACTCTTTAGTGGTTCTGGACAACGGCACTTTCTCCAAAAGAATCAGCCAGGACGAAAAAAAGGATTTTATTCCTAAGTACTTTTCCCAGGCACAGCCCTACCCCAAGCTGTCTTCCCAATGCAAGGAGATCTTTTTCCAATGTGTCAATATATGCTTCCAGGAACGTTTAAAGGACATCACATTTTCCCTGCGCCGGGGTGAAATCCTGGGGATCCTGGGAAACTCCAATTCTGGAAGAACTACGCTTTCCCGCGTTCTGTGCGGCGACCTTCCTGCGGAAATCGGCAAGATTTACATGAATCAGCAGGAAATCCGTCTGAGAAGCCCGGTGGATGCCCATCGTCATAAAATAGCCATCATCAAGGACACCGCTTCTTCCTGCGGACTGATTCCAGGCATGAACGTACCCTTCAATATCACCATAAATCATATCGAGAAAATATCCGTGGGCAGGATTTTCGTCAGCCGCACCCGTCAAAACAAAGACTCCCGCCTGCTGGTGGACCGGCTGGGGATCAAATATCACTGGCCCAACCAGCCCACGATCCAGCTCAGCGCCGGCAACCGGCAGAAGGTAGCCTTTGCCAGGGCTATTTATTCTTCTGCAGAAGTCTTTCTCTTAGATGAGCCTACCAAAGGCATTGACAAGGCCGGAAAGATTCAGATTGACAGCCTAATCGGCGAGCTGGCCCGCAAAGGGAAGGGGCTGATTTTATTTTCTTCCGACATTGAAGAAGCCATGAGTCTCTGCGACCGGATCCTGATCTTAAACAGTGGAAAGATCACAGGAGCACTTTCCAGGGAAGAATTTACGGCAGAAAGCTTGATGGAGGGGATGAATTAATCATCCTCTCCGTTTTCCTTCACAAAAATTTTTTAAAATTGAAGATATCGATCTATCTGACTCGTTATAATAAATGAACAGGTCCAAAGGGCTTGATCTTATCGGAGAGGAGGTGCTTATTTATCGAAACGGAACAGCTATTTGAACACATGGTGGATACGTATCAGAACCTGATTTTTACCATCTGTTACCGAATAACCGGAAGCTATTTCGACGCGGAAGATCTCGCACAGGATACTTTCCTCTCTGCCTATAAGCACCTGCCCTACTTCGACGGCAAAAACGAAAAAGCCTGGTTGACGAGGATAGCGACGAACAAATCCATCGATTTCTTAAAGCAGGCCGGAAGACGTTCCTACGCAACGGAAGATACTTATTTTACAGAGCTGCCGGCCGCTCCATCCTCTTCTCCAGAAATGAACTACCTGGAGAAGGAAACCAGAGAGGAATTGAGGAAACAATGCGGATATTTGAAAGAACCGTATCGGGAAATCGCTTATCTCTTCTTTTGTGAAGAAAAGACGGCAAATGAAATTGCAGCGCAGACCGGCCGGAATGCAAAAACCGTCCAGACACAAATCTACCGGGCGAAAGCCATGCTGAAAAAACAATATGTAAAGGAGGGAATTCGGGATGGGACAAAACAAAGACAACCTGCTTCCAACGCCGAAAGGGCATCTGGATGAAGAAATGATTCAAAAACACCTGCAGCGTCTTCACACTGCAGATCATAGTTCCACTGATTTAGACTTTCTGGAACATATTGGCACCTGTAATTACTGTGCAGAGCGGCTGGCTCACCAGCTTGAGACAGAGGGACTGTTGTGTGCGCCAAAAGATTTTAAGGAAAATGTCATAGCCCAGACCAAGAGCCTTCGGACCCAGACGGAGCTGGCCATCCACAAAACTTCCGCAAAAATGCAGCTTCTCTTCTACAGCCTTAGAGTAGGAGCCGCCATCTTAGGAGCACTGGTCATCCTATTTTTAAGCAGCGCAGCGCTTTCCCTTCACTCCGGGCAGATGCCGAGCACTGACTTACCAAAGCCGCCCACCCAGCGTCAGGAGAACTTTTCCTTCTCTAAAAAACTGGATGAGGGCTCCAGATATCTCAATGAGATTTTACAGGATTTTTCTGATAAACTTATTCATATGGAGGGTTCTAACAATGACTAACAAAAAAAGTAGATTTTGGACATTTATTTTCTCCCTGATTCCAGGGGCCGGAGAGATGTATATGGGCTTCTTCCGACATGGCATCAGCGTGATGGCGCTGTTCTTCCTAACCATCACCGTCTCCGCCTTCATCAACATCGGGCCGCTTTTGTTCCTGCTGCCGATCATCTGGTTCTACAGCTTCTTCCACGTGCACAATCTAAAAAACATGCCGGATGAAGAGTTCTATGCCTTGGAAGATGATTTCGTACTGCCGCTGAAAGGCACCAGCTACGACGATATCAACATAGACTTGCTGATCAAAAAATACAAAAAACCATTGGCAATTATCCTGATCATCATCGGTGCCACCATTTTGTGGCGCAACCTTATCAACTTTTTGGATTATATTCTGCCTTCCAATTTTGTCACCGGTTTCCTCTGGCAATTCTCTTACCAGATCCCACAGGTGATCATCGGTATTCTGATCCTGCTTTTGGGCTTGTATCTCATCGCCGGCAAAAAGAAGGAATTGGAGGATAAACGAGAGGATGATCCGTCATACGGCAGGGATTTCGGCTTCCACAAGGATGCACCGTTCTTCCAGGAACCTCCGGCATTCCCGCATCCTCAGGAACCACACGATGGAAGAAATCCGCACCGACCGGAGGGACCAAGACCTGAAGGGCCATGGGGACCACAGGATCCAAGGCCAGAAGGGCCACGTGGACCGCAGGATCCAAGGCCAGAAGGACCATGGGGACCACAGGGACCAAGACCCGAAGAGCCATGGGTTCCGCAGGGCGCAGAAGTCAAAGGCCGCCAACCGGAAGCACCATTTGCCCCGGAAAACCATAACCCGGAAGCTCCAAGACCCGAAGGCCCGGTAGCACCCGCCGCACCAGAAAGCCACAGCAGGGAGGAGGAACTTAGATGAGAACCCATAGAGTCGGCACCATCACCTTTGGCTGTGTACTGGTCATCTTTGGGGCCCTCTTCGGAGCACATATGTTTTTACCAGCTCTGACCTATGACTTCATCTTCCGCCTATGGCCGTGCATCCTGATCCTCTTAGGGATCGAGGTACTGCTGTCCAATGCAAAGCTAAAAGGAACCAGTTTTATCTACGATAAAGCTTCTATCTTCCTGCTGATCGTTTTGACCTTCTTCACCATCGCTATGGCATGGGTGGATCAAATGATCCAGTACCAGAATCTTTACTGGCATATGTATTAAATGCGGATATGCCGCAATGAAAACTGCCGCCGGCCGGGGAATACAATCCCCTGGCCGGCGGCAGTTTTATAGTCAACTCCTGGACTTTGCCAAAAACCCTCTTTTTCCTAATTCTTCTTCGATCAAATCCAGCGTCTGCTCCGAATCCGCCAGGATTGTATGGTAATGGTATCCAGAGGTGATATTTTTCAACGGACTGGATTTCCCGCTGCTGATGTCCTCCACCAACTCCTGTACCTGTTTTCTGGAACGTATGGAAAGCTTGGCGCTTAACTGACCGTATACCCCATGGCGTACGAACACATCCTTGACGAACCCGCCGAAATCCACGATGATATTCAGCTCCTCCTCAATTTCCTTATCCGTGTGGTTCACTTTAACCACCCGGCTGGCCATGGCCGGCGTCTTACAGATATATCCCCGGGTCGTGGAAATAATATCATACTGCGCTGCCCGCAAAAGAGCGATATCCTGTACGATCACCTGCCGGCTCACCGCAAAGCTTTTGGCAAGGGCTGATCCGGAAATCGGCTGGGGATTCTTCTGGATCATCGTCAATATCTCTTGTCTTCGCTCCTCACCGCTCATCTTTCATCTAATCCTTTCCTAAGTCAAAGCAAATATTTGGAATCCGCTTCGCTACTTTCTCATAACTTCATAGCAGCTGCCGCTGCTTATCTGCAGGAACTTAGACTCCTGCTGATATAGATAAGCCCCTCACCACTTATGCCTCACCGGCATTGAAATGGGAAAATTCTTTGAAAAGGTTAAGAAACCGCGTGCAGATTTTTCATGGAAATATCCAGAATCGGCGCGGAATGCGTCAGCGCGCCGCTGGAAATGTAGTCCACGCCCACAGACAGCAGCCGTTCCACGTTCTCCCTGGTCACGTTGCCGGAGCATTCCGTCTCCGCTCTTCCATCGATGATGGCGATGGCCTCATTCATCATTTCCGGGCTCATATTATCCAGCATGATAATATCCGCCCCGGCTTCCACTGCTTCTCTTACCATATCCAGATCTTCCACTTCTATTTCGATTTTCCGGACGAAGGGCGCATACTCTTTGGCCATCTGCACCGCCTCTTTCACGCCCCCGGCAGCTCCGATATGATTGTCCTTAAGCAATATGCCGTCGGATAGATTGTAACGGTGGTTATTGCCCCCGCCCACCTTCACCGCATATTTTTCAAAAATACGCATATTTGGCGTCGTCTTTCTGGTGTCCAGAAGTTTCGTCTTACTGCCTTTCAGAAGATCGGCAATGCTCCTTGTATAGGTAGCGATGCCACTCATCCGTTGAAGGTAATTAAGCGCCACCCGTTCTCCTGATAAAAGCACCCGGATATCTCCAGTGATCACGCCCATCAGTTGACCCTTTTTCACCTCGTCGCCATCAGCTGCATAAAATATTGCCTCTGTCTTCTCATCCAGCAGCTCGAACACCCGCCGGAATACCCACAGCCCGGCAAGAATGCCGTCTTCCTTACAAATCAGCTGGACTTCTCCCTTTTGGTAACTGCGCATCACAGAGTTGGTGGTGATGTCTTCACTGGTAATATCTTCCTGGAGCGCCTGAAGAATCAGGTGATCCGCATTCATTTTCATCGTAATTTCATTCATTTGATCGGTTCCTCTCTATCCTTATATCGCTTCTTTTTCCCGCCTGATTTCCGTGAGAACAGACTCCTTATAGGACTCCTGCCACTGGCCGTCCCTTTCATAGCTCTCCGGCACGACATTTTTTAAAAGCTCCTGCTCTGTATCAAATGATACCGTCCACTCCTCTTGTTTGTCAATGGCTATTGCCGCCCTTTTGGCAAAGACCAGGCTTTCCAGCAGGGAATTGCTGGCCAGCCGGTTGGCCCCATGGACACCGTTGCAGGCGGTCTCGCCCACAGCATACAGCCGTTCCATAGAGGTCTTGCTGTACAGGTCCACCTTAATTCCTCCCATAAAATAATGCTGGGCAGGAACCACCGGAATCCACTCTTTGGTCACATCGTAGCCCTCCTCCAGACAATACTGGTAAATATTCGGGAAATGTCTGTGAATGGTCTCCTCCCCCAATACCGTCATATCCAGCCAAACATACGGCTTGCCGTCCTTTTCCATTTGCTTGTGTATTTCCTGGGTCAGAATATCCCTGGGCAGCACCTCATTGGCAAAACGTTCGCCTTTGGCATTGTAAAGCTTCGCGCCCTCCCCGCGGACGGATTCCGATATGAGAAATCTCCGTCCTGGTTTCTTGGAATACAAGGTAGTGGGATGGATCTGAATATAGTCCACATGCTCCAGCGCCACCTTATGCTTTAAGGAGATAGCCAACGCATCCCCCGTCAAATGACGGAAATTGGTGGAATGCTCATAGAGCCCGCCGATGCCTCCGGTAGCTAAGATCGTATCCTCCGCCACGATTTCCAACAGAGTACCCTCCCGGTCTTTGGCCACGATCCCATAACAGGTGTTATCCTTTTCCAGAATATCCACCATGGTCACATATTCCATCAAGGTCACGTTTGGCCGTTTTTTCACCTGGGCAAGCAGCTTGCTGGTGATTTCCTTCCCTGTCACATCTTCATGGAATAAAATCCTGGGCTTAGAATGGCAGCCTTCTCTGGTATAGTCCAATTCCCCATCCTTCATGGCGAATTCCACACCAAAGCCGATCAGCTCCTGGATGACTTCCCGGGAGGAGCGGATCATCACGTCCACGGATGCCCTGTTATTCTCATAATGACCAGCCTTCAAGGTATCCTCCATGAAGCTGTCATAATCATCCTCATCCCGCAGCACGCAGATTCCGCCCTGTGCCAGATAGGAATCGCTGTTTTCCAGAGCATCCTTGGTGATCATCAAAATCTGTTTTTCCGCAGGCAGATGAAGTGCGGCAAATAAGCCGCTGGCCCCTGTTCCCACGATCACGATATCTGTCTTCATTTTTTTCATAATGCTCACTCTTTTTCTTATTATTTGCCCAATTCCAACATTTTTTCCAATGGCAGCTTCGCCTGTCTGCTCACGTCCTCATCCACTTCCACCGCGTGACGGCCGTATTTTAGACTATCCCTCACTTTCTGAAGGGTTATCTTCTTCATATCCAGACAAAACTGTCCACAGCCCACCGGATAGAAGATCTTGTCCGGATTTTTCTTCTGCAATTCATAAAATACACCTTTTTCCGTGCCGATAATGAATTCCCGTTCCTGGCTCTTAGATGCAAAATCAATGATCTTAGAGGTACTTCCCACCATGTCTGCCAGCTTAAGCACATCCTGGGTACACTCCGGATGCACCAGAAATTTGGCCTGGGGATGGGCCGCCTTGGCTTCCAGCACCTGCTCTGCCAGGATCCCTTTATGAATCGGGCAGTATCCATCATTGACCATCACATGTTTCTCTGGCACCTGGGCAGCCACATAGCTTCCCAAATTCTGGTCCGGAATAAAATAGATATTTTGATTCGGCAGCGCTTTGACGATCTTCACCGCATTGGCAGAAGTCACACAAACATCCGCATATGTTTTTAAGCGGGCCGTGGAATTTATGTAACAGACCACTGCCAGGTCCGGATATTTCTCCCGCATTTTCTCAATCTTCTCCTGGCTGGCCATATGAGCCATCGGACAGTCTGCTGTCTCATCAGGAAGGAGCACGGTTTTATCCGGGTTCAGGATCTTCGCGCTCTCTCCCATGAAAGATACGCCGGCAAATACCACAGTCTTGGCCTCCACCTGGGTGGCTACCTTACTCAAATAAAACGAGTCTCCAATATAGTCAGCGATTTCCTGCACTTCATCCGGCACATAGTAATGAGCCATGACCACTGCATCCTTCTCTTTTTTCAGTCTCTCAATTTCCTCAATTAACGGATCCATAGGTTCCTCCTTTTTAAAAGGCTCTTTTTAGACTGCATTATACACTACTTTTTTACATATGACAAGACACCTGTAAAAGTTACTGTGAACGGTAACCTGTAAAACCTTTTGTCGGCTGCCTTTTTCCACGGAATCTCACATAAAAAGATAAAATCGTGCTATAATGAATTCTGGAACAACAAGGGAGGTCATCATGGAAAACTTAATTTTTTGTCTCAATGCTACCGTTCCTATTTTTTTCACCATGCTTTTAGGTGTCTTTTTCCGTAAAATAGGACTATTTACAGAACAATTTGTATCTGTACTCAACCGTTTTGTATTTTCAGCCGCTTTGCCGGCTCTGCTGTTTGAAGATATCTCAAACGCCAACTTTCTCCATGTATGGGATGGAAGGCTGGTCCTCTTCTGTTTTTTAGTCACTTTTGTGAGCATCCTGATTTCCTTTGGCTTCTCCTTTCTTCTCAAGGACAAGTCCATCCAGGGCGAATTCATCCAAGGCTCTTACCGCAGCAGCGCAGCTCTTTTGGGTATGGCTTTTATCCAAAACATCTATGGCAGCTCTGCTATGGGACCTCTGATGATCATCGGCACCGTCCCCCTGTACAATGTCGTCGCCGTGGCCGTGCTGGAAATTATGAAGCCCGGCAAAAAGATCCAGGATCACAAGAAACTGATCCTGCGGACACTGGGCGGCATTGTGCAAAATCCCATCATCCTGGGCATCCTTTTGGGAGTGCTTTGGTCCGTTCTGCGTCTGCCAAAGCCGCTGGTCCTCACACAGACAGTCCACAACCTGGGCCTGCTGGCAACGCCTTTAGGTCTCATGGCCATGGGCACTTCCTTCCGGCTGGACAAGGCTGCCGGATGTCTGAAACCGGCCGTACTCTGCAGCTTTTTAAAACTGATCGGCTTCACTGCCATATTCCTGCCCCTGGCTATCCACATGGGTTTTACCCAGGATAAGCTGGTGTCCATCCTGGTAATGCTGGGCTCCGCCACCACAGTAAGCTGTTTTATCATGGCCAAAAATATGGGACACGATGGCGCATTGTCCTCCATCGTGATCATGCTCACCACAGTTTTTAGCGCCTTTACCTTGACGGGCTGGCTCTATCTGCTGAAAACTATGAATTTACTCTAAGGAGAACGCAATATGAAAAATCCCGCACAGCTTCTCAGGGAAGCGCCGCTCTTTTTGGGGCTGTCCGAACAGTCCAAAACTGCTCTGTCTGCCTGCTGCACCGTAAGGGAACGGGAAAAAGGCACCCACCTCTTCCTGGACAAGGATATCCCTGCCTGTATTTATTTTCTGGCAGAAGGCAAGGCTGCCCTCTATAAGCTGAACAGCCTCCACGAGCGGAAGGTAATTTTCATCTACGGGCCTGGCAATTTCCTCAATGAAGGCTGCCTGCAAAGGCCCGCATTGTCCATCAACTGTGAATTGATCGAGGACTCCACCGTTTTGTGCTTCGCTAAAGATGCTTTTTTAAAAATTATGGAACAGGATTTCACCCTCTCCAAGGCTGTCATCGATTCCATGTCGCTGAAGATCCACCGTCTCTATCATCAGCTGAAAAACACCTCCAATACCGTAAGAATGGACAAACGCATCGCCGCCAAGCTGTGGAAGCTATCCCTGGATCATGGCATACCGGGCCCACAGGGCTATACCATCAATATCCACATGACCGTCTCCTATCTGGCCGAGCTGCTGGGTTCCAAAAGAGAAACTGTCTCCCGCCAGCTAAAAGTCCTCACTGACCAAGGGCTGGTTTTGTATCAAAAAAACCGCTTTCTGGTCCCTGACCGGGAAAAATTAAAAAAATATTTTCAAGAACCGTGATTATTCTCACGGTTCTTTTTCTTTAAGTTTGTTAAACTGATGTCATACTCCTTACGATGCGGCGCCAGCCTTCATCTGCAGGATTTTTTTATCATTTTGATCCCATACTTATGAAAGGAAGGTGACAACGTGAGCTATTGTCTTACCACCTCAGGTGTCAACGAGCTGTTCCAAAAGCTGAATGACAATTACCGCATTTTTGCCCCCAAATGTTTTGTCCAGGGAGGAAAATTTTCTGATACGGACTGTATCCGCTATGGAGAGATCCAATCCGTGGAGGAAATCGTATTCGATAAAAAATCTTCTTTTTCTTTTAAGGAAGTGATCTTCCCCATCTCCCAGACACTGTTTTACTTCACGGAGGACACCGTAACCGAACCGGCCGTTCCTGCCAAGGACGCCATCGTATTTTTAAGAAGCTGTGATGTCCACGGTTTACGCCGCATGGATCATATTTATCTGGAAAACGGACCGGAGGATTCTTACTACAAATATTTAAGAGAACACACCTATTTTGTACTCATGGGCTGCAGGGAAGCCTTTGATAGCTGTTTCTGCGTCGACATGGGCACCAACCAGACCGATGCCTATGATTTCAGTCTGGATCCCAGCACGGATGGCTGGAAGCTGGACGTGAGAAATGAAAGGTTCCGGGACATCATCGCTTCTTTTGCGCAAGGAACTGCCGAAGAAGGGCCGGATTTTGTCTCCTCCACCAAAACTAAGGTCTGTATTCCTGAACATCTTACTGCCGATGTGGCCAAAAGCTCTATCTGGAAGGAATATGACGGACGCTGCATCAACTGCGGACGCTGCAATTTCGTCTGCCCCACCTGTACCTGCTTCACCATGCAAGATATGTTCTATTCTGAGAACGGAAAAGTGGGCGAACGGCGGAGAGTCTGGGCCTCCTGTATGGTCGACGGTTTCACCGACGTAGCCGGAGGCGGAAGCTACCGGAAGGGAAATGGCGAACGGATGCGTTTTAAGGTCTTACATAAAGCCTTGGATTACAAGGAAAGAAACGGCTACCAGATGTGTGTCGGCTGCGGGCGCTGTGATGACGTATGTCCGGAATACATCTCTTTTTCCCATTGCCTGAACCGCCTAAGCGATGCTATGAAGGAGGTAGAAAGCCATGAATAACCCATATGTACCTTTTCTCTCAGAAATCAAAGAAGTGATCCGTCATACGGAAATCGAATATACCTTCCGTATGGCTTATGAAGGGGATGTAAAGCCTGGCCAGTTTTTTGAGGTGTCCATTCCCAAATACGGAGAAGCGCCGATCTCCGTCAGCGGCATCTCCAAACACACTATCGATCTGACCATCCGCCGGGTGGGAAAGGTGACCGATGAAATTTTTGAAAACTACGCAGGCGGCAAGCTGTTCTTGCGTGGTCCTTACGGCAACGGGTTTGATATTGAAGAATACAAAGGCAAGGAGCTGTTCATCATCGCCGGCGGAACCGGTGTCTCTCCGGTACGCGGTGTGGTGGAACATTTTGCCCATCATCCGGAGGATGCCAGACATACCACTCTTATTGCCGGTTTCAAATCCCCGAAGGACTTGCTCTTTGCCGATGATTTTGCCTACTGGAAAAAACAGATGGATGTGATTCTTACCGTGGATGACAACCAGGGAGATCCCTCCTATCCGCAGGGCCTTGTGACCGCCTATATCCCCGATCTGAAGGTAGAGGACCTGTCCACGGCGGCCGCCATCGTAGTGGGCCCTCCCGCCATGATGCGTTTCTCCGTGCAAGCTCTTTTGGCCAGAGGCTTCCGGGAAGAAAATATCTGGATTTCCCAGGAACGGAAAATGTGCTGCGGCATCGGAAAATGCGGCCACTGCAAAATCAACGATGTCTATGTATGCCTGGATGGTCCGGTGTTCAACTATACCAAAGGCAAACAATTATTTGATTAGGGAGGGAACACTATGGATACAAACACAAAACTGCTGAAAAAGAACGCTTTCCGCGTGACGAAGGAACGCGGGCTGACTGCCTCCCGCGTCCGCATACCAGGCGGGCATCTGGATGCCAGTCTGCTTCCGGTGCTCCAGGAAATTGCAGAAAACTATGGCAACGGCACTTTACATATTACCAACCGCCAGGGCTTTGAGATCCCCGGCATCCGTTTCGAGGATATGCCTAAGGTCAATGAACTGCTGCAGCCTGTCATTGAGAAAACAGAAGTCAACCAGACGGAGCCCGGCAAGGGATATCCCGCTTCCGGCACCCGCAACGTCATCGCCTGTGTGGGTAACCGGGTCTGTCCCTTTGCCTGCTATAATACCACTGCTTTTGCCAAACGGGTGGAAAAGGTGGTCTTCCCCAACGATCTGCATTTTAAAATCGCTTTTACCGGCTGTCCCAATGACTGTGCCAAGGTACGCATGCATGATTTCGGCATTATGGGAATGACACTGCCCAGTCTCGATCCCTCCCGCTGCGTGAACTGCAAAGCCTGCGTGAAGGCCTGCCGCACCAAATCCGTCAAAGCTTTGGAGACTGTCAACTACCGTCCCAAACGAAACGAAGAAAAATGCATCGGCTGCGGCGAATGCGTATTGAACTGCCCCACCTCCGCCTGGACCAGAACGCCTCAAAAATATTACCGCCTGACCCTGTTCGGACGTTCCGGCAAGAAAAATCCACGCCTGGGTGAGGATTTCATCAAATGGGCAGACGAGGACAGCATCGTAAAAATCATTCAGAATACCTATGATTACGTGGAGCACTATATCGACCGCTCCGCTCCCGGTGGCAAAGAACACATCGGCTATATTGTAGACCGCACCGGTTTCGAGGAATATAAAAAATGGGCTCTAAAAGACGTTCATCTTCCAGAAATCGCGGAAGTATCTGATCCCGTCTATTGGGGCGGCATCAAAAACTGTTGAACGTTCTGATCAAATTGCAAAGCAGGGGCTGTCGCACTAAGTAATTAGTGCGCAGCTCCCTTTCTATACAAAAAGTACAGCCGGGCTTCGAAAAGTCCGCCTGAGAACCCCCGTCACATCAGCGGCGCAAACGGCCGCAGTAGTTTCCCGGCAATCTTCATTCCCAGCTTTTCCTTCTTGCACGTCTCCAGCGTCATCTGCTGGCATTTCTCCAATGTCTCCTGGACATCCTTCTCGATAGAAGCAATCTCCGGCACCTGATATAAAAAGGCGGCGCACTCAAAATGCAGGTACAAGCTCCGGTAATCTAAATTGATCGTTCCCACCACGGCCCGCACATCATCACTGACAAATACCTTGGCATGGACAAAGCCTGGCGTATATTCATAGATCTTCACACCGGCCCTCAGAAGCTCCGGATAATGATTTTTGGCCAGCGCAAACGCATACTTTTTGTCCGGGATATGGGGCAGGATCACTACCACCTCCACCCCTCTTTTCGCAGCAAAGGTGAGGGCAGTGACCATTTCATGGTCCAGAATCAGATAAGGAGTCATGATATGTACATACCGCTCCGCCCGGTTTATGATGTCCATATAGACCATTTCTCCCACATTTTCCTTATCCATGGGACTGTCCCCATATGGCAGCACAAATCCTTGACTTTCCGGACAGTTTGAAGGATGGACGCTTAAATATTTTTCGTAGGTATCGGCTTTTTCCGTGATATTCCACATCTGCAGAAACATCAGCGTAAAGCTTTGGACCGCTTCTCCTTGCACCATCACGGCGGTGTCCTTCCAATGGCCATACACCTGCACCCGGTTGATATACTCATCCGCCAGATTGATGCCTCCGGTAAAAGCCGTATGCCCGTCGATGACCAATATCTTCCTGTGATCCCGGTTGTTATAATGGGTGGACATGGTGGGATGGATCGGCGCGTACATTTTGCACTGGATGCCCAGCTTCTGCAGCTTCTTAGGATAATTATAAGGAAGGAGAGCAATGGAACACATGCCGTCGTACATCATGCGTACCTCTACGCCCTGCTTCACCTTTTCTTCCAATATTTTCAGCACCCGGCCCCACATATAGCCTTCCTTGACGATAAAAAATTCCAGAAAAATAAAGTTTTCCGCCTTTTCCAATTGGTCAATGAGATCGTCAAACATGACGTCACCTAACGGATAATACTTGACCCGGGTGTTTTCATAGACCGGAAAGCCCCCATTGTCCTTCATATAGGACGCCAGATTGGCAGTCCCCGGATCCTCTGCCCGGAGCCGCTCCATCACATCTTCATTCTCCGGCATATAGGGAGTCGTCTGACGGATCAGGTACTGCAGACGCTTATGAATGAGCCGGTGTCCCAACTGCGTCTCCACGAATAAATACAACAGAGCACCCACCACCGGCACCACCAGAATCAATATCACCCAGGAAATCTGGATCGCGGGATTTCCCGGCCGGTTAATTAGGATATAGACGATCAAAAGAGACAGCCCCACATAACTTCCGAACAGATAAGGGATATATTTTTTCAGCATCCCAAAGCCTAAGACCATGAGCACCACCTGTGCGGCCAGCAAAAGCAGAACGATAAAGGTCCTGCCGAACACAATGCGCAGCAGTCCCCTCTTCCCTTTCTCCAAGGTCAGAATTTTATCCTCCTGGGCTTCCCTTTCCTGTCCCATATCCGTATCCCCTTTCATTCCTATGCTTCTATTTCAAACACTTATACTTTCATCTGCTTCTAAATACCCAAACTGCTTCTGTCCCTTCCAGCCATTACCACATAGCTGTCTGTCCCTCATCTTCCCATTTCAGCCAAACCGCCAGGCATCCTTTGGTATCCTACTCTTCCTGGCAATACTCCTTGTATTTTTCCCGCAAGTAATGCCCCTGCTCCATGGATGGGAAAAGATGGTGATCCAGACGGTGCACCGGCATGATCCCCACAAGGGAATTAGTCACAAACATTTCTTCGAAGCTCTCAATGTCCTCCGGATAAATGAGCCGTTCCTCCACAGGATACGTCCTGCACACATAACCTCTCATGATTCCAGGCAGCAGCCCGCAGGAAACCGGCGGTGTGAATATCCGCCCCTCCTTTACAAAAAACAGATTGGTACAGGCCCCTTCTGCAAATGCCCCTTTCATATTCAAAAAGACCGGCTCGTCTACGCCATAGGCCTTGCTTTTGCGTTTTTCAAATATGCAGTCTCCGTAATTCAAAGTTTTATGATAAGTGAAAGGTGAAGTCTCATTTCGACGCACTTGACTGATATCCGCCACAAACCCTTTCTGGTAGTCTAAGTCCCGGTAATGGTTCTCCCGGACCTGCGCTGTGAGATTGCTCCCGGATACTGTGATCTTAATAACCCTCCGGCCGCAGGCCATGCCATCTTCTTCCAAACATTTCCTGACCCGTTCCTGCACTTTCTCCAAATTCAGCGGGATCTGGAGAAAATCAGCCGCCCGCTGCAGCCGTTCGTAATGCTGTTCCAAAAACATTGGCTTTCCGTGCTCCACAGCTATGGTTTCAAAAGCGCCCAACCCAAAATCGTATCCTTCATCCCTAACTATCTGTTCCATAACATCACGCTCCTGCTCCTATGGCTTCCAGCACTGCCTTTGCTTTCTGCAAGGTCTCTTCATATTCAAATTCCAATTCTGATTCGCAGGTAATGCCTCCGCCCACACCTAAGTGACAGACGCCATCCTGGCAGACCGCCGTCCGGATGACGATGTTCAAATCACATCCGCCATCTAAGGACAAATAACCTATGGAACCAGTATATAACCCCCGGCGGTCAGTTTCAAGCTCATCTATGATTTCCATGGCCCGGATTTTCGGCGCTCCGGTGATGGAGCCCCCGGGAAAAGCAGCCCGGATCAGATCCATCACATCCAAATTTTCCCTCATCGTCCCCACAACGGTGCTCACCAGATGAAATACCGTGGCATAAGCCTCCACCGCAAAATGCTCTGTCACCTCCACCGTACCGGATCTGCATACATGATTCAGGTCATTTCTCTCCAAATCCACAATCATCAATAACTCACTCCGGTCCTTTTCCGATTCCATCAGTTCCTTTTTCAACAGAGCATCTTCTTCCTCTGTCATGCCCCGGCGTCTGGTCCCTTTAATAGGTCTGGTTTCCACACGGCCTCTCTGAAGCTGCAAAAAACGTTCCGGTGAAGCGCTGGCTACCTGAAAATCTCCATAATTTAAATAGCTGCTAAAGGGCGCAGGATTATGGGTGCGCAGATATCGATAGATCTCATAAGGATCTTTCTCTGTCTTTGCCGTCAACTGCTGGGTCATATTGGCAATATAAATATCGCCTTCTATAATGTAAGAAATCATCCGGGCAATGGCTGCCTGATATTCTTCCTTCGTAAAATTCGCCCGGTAAGATACCGCACCCTCCTGCTTGTCAGGCCATCCTTGACTCCTGCACATGGAAATCTCCCGCTCCAAACGGGCAAAGGCGTTGACGGGAGCCTCCAATTCTCCCCTGGATGTCAAATACAATGCCTTTTCTTTCGTATCCGCAATAATCAGAATATCATAGAAGGCGAACAATGCTTCCGGCATCCGGATTTTCTTCGGATGTCTGGAAGCAATCTTCTCAAATTTTCTTCCATAATCATAAGAAAAATAGCCAATGGCGCCAGCGGCCAAGGGCAGATCGGTCTCATTGTCTTCCCGGTACTGGTGCAGATACCGTTTCATCCCCTCCTCAAAGGATTCTTCCCTGGCCTCTCCATTGAGATAAAAAACACCGTCCTCTTCTTTTAAGATTACATAGGGATATAGACCGATGATAGAATAGCGTCCCAGCTCATTTTCCAAAGAAGAATCCAAAAATACGGCCATCCTTTGTTCCTTATATTGTTCAAAGATATCTGCCGGCTCTCTATAAAACGGCAGCTTTTTGACTTCTGTCTTCATAATCCCTCCACCATTCTCTGGTTATCTTTGTATAATTTGCCAACAACTCATGCCCATACATCGTCAACACTGCTTCCGGATGAAATTGGACGCCGTACACCGGCAGCTCCTTATGACTGATGGCCATCACTGTCCCGTCTTTGGCCCTGGCATCCACCCGCAGTGTCCCCGGAAAATCCTGATCGCTGACCACCAGGGAATGGTAACGGGTCACCGCATAGGTCTTGGGCAGCCCAGCAAACAATCCTTCCCCTGTGTGGATAATGTCTGTCACCTTCCCATGCATGGGCCGTTCCCCTTTAACCACCTTGGCGCCGAACACATGACCGATGATCTGATGCCCCAGGCATACGCCTAAGATGGGCACATGCCCGGCCAGCCGATACACCAATTCCCGGCAGTTTCCACAGTCTTTGGGACTTTTGGGCCCCGGCGACAGAATGAGTCCCTCCATCCTCCCGGCTCTAAGCCATGCTTCTGCCTGTTCTATGTTGATCCGGTCATTGCGCAGCAGCAACACTTCCTCTCCCAGCTCTTCCAAATACCGGGCCAAGTTGTATACAAAAGAATCGTAATTATCCACCATCACATACATGCCGTTTCTCCTTTCTCCATCATGACAGGGGCGGATTCTCCGCCTGCCGCGGGCCGCATACACGGCATTCTTCCACTCCGCTGCAGTACGATCCCGCCCGGAGGGCTTTTATTTCATAGGACGCAATTTCCTATAATAGAATCCTGCGGGCAGGATTCTCCGCCTGCCGCGGGCCGCATACGCGGCATTCTTCCACTCCGCTGCAGGGCGATCCCGCCCGGAGGGCTTTTATTTCATAGGACGCAATTTCCTATGAAATAAAAGAAGACCGCCAAAACGAAGTCCAGTCTCACCGGCACTTCATTTTTGGCAGTCTTCCAAATCGCATCCGCAATATCGGGCACACCTGTCAATATCAATTTTATATTTTATTCTTGTAGCTACCTTCGGGCGGCGGCACTGCCGGCGCCTGCAAAGATTTGGATTTTATTCTAGCATATTTTTTATGAGGCGTAAAGTATTAAAAACCCTATTCTTCCTAGCGGACATGGACTTCTCCGGAATTGAGTACCTCCGAGGTCCCATCCTTACGCTCCACCAGAAGGTGGAAATCCTCGTCCAGATCCACCGCTTTCCCGGTCCAGGTTTGGTCCCCTCTCTGGACCAAAACCTCTCTGCCCAAAAGGAAGGACTTTGCTCGGTAACTCTGATAATAATTCCGCATAGGAAGCTCCTGATAATAAGCAAAAAAACGTTCCAGGATCCGGGCTATGATTTCGTTACGGATCCCCTCCCGCCCTTTTGAGGTCTCAAAAAAGGCGGCGGACGTCTCCCGGATTTCAATTGGATATCCTTCTTTGGGAGAAAAAATATTCATACCGATACCCACAATCGCATAGTCCAGTTTTCCGTCCTCCATATCCACGGCCGCTTCTGTCAGGATTCCGGCCGCCTTTTTTCCACGGAAATAGATATCATTGACCCATTTAATCTGTGTCTTCTCGTCCATAAAAGCATCCATAGTCTCCGCCACCGAAGCCGCCGCGCAGGTAGTAAGATAAGCAGCTTTTGAAAACTCCAACGACGGGCGCAGCAGGATACTCATATATATTCCGCAGTCCTTAGGGGAATAGAAGCTCCGGCCGCTTCTGCCGCGGCCCTTTGTCTGCTCCTGTGCGATAAGCACCAGCCCTTCCTGCTCACCATTTTGCGCCCTTTTCTTCATCATGGTATTGGTAGAATCCACCGTTTCGTATACCTCCATCCGGCAGGAAGTGATCCCTAGATATCTCTGAATCTCCTCCTTAGACAGACGCAGGTTATCCTCCTTTAGAGAATATCCCCGGTTGGAAACAGCATCGATGGCATAGCCCTCCTCTTGCAGGGCTTTAACTGCCTTCCATATGGTATTCCGGCTGACTCCCAATTCCCCGGCGATCTGACTGCCGGATACATAATCTCCTTTATTTTCCACAAGATATTCAAACACCTGCTTTTTTGCTGACACTTTTCTATTCCTTTTTTGCCCAAACGCAACACTTTCCTTAGGATTACAGGACGCCCTGACAGCTTTCATGAAACCCACCTGGTTCCCTGTACTTCCATAACTATATCCTGTTTCTTACAATTCTTCAAGTGTTTCCAGCAGACAGTCCCGGCAAATGGACACCGCCTGGTCGATCTCCTCTTCCTCAATGATCAGCGGCGGGTTAAAATACAGCACATCTCCCAAGGGCCGCAGGATAAGCCCTTTGGCCAGGGCCTTCTTATATACCTGATAGCCCAGGCGGAGTTCAGAAGGAAAGCCTTCCTTTGTTTTTTTATCCTTTACAATCTCCATAGCATGGATCAGGCCGATATGGCGGATTTCTCCCACATGATCACAGTCGCCCAGTGCCTGTGTCAGCTCTCTGGTGAGATATTCGGCTCTTCTTCCGGCATTTTCCAGCACTGGCTCCTTGCGGAAAATCTCTTGTACAGCCAGGGCAGCTGCGCATCCCAACGGATTGCCGCTGTATGTATGGCTGTGCATAAATGCTTTTCCTTCGCTGTAATCCGCATAAAATGCATCATAGATTTTATCCGTGGTCACCGTAATGGCCATGGGCATATAACCGCCGGTGAGTCCTTTGGAAATGCACATGATATCCGGGCTCACCTTGGCATGATCGAAGGCAAACATTTTTCCGGTCCTTCCAAAACCGGTGGCAATCTCATCCGCGATGAGAAGCACATCGTACTGGTCACAAAGCTTCCGCAGCTCTTTTAAATAAACCGGCGGATAAATGCGCATTCCCGCGCTCCCCTGAAGCAGGGGTTCCACGATGATGGCACAGGTTTCAAAACCATGAAGCTCAAACTGCTCCCTGGCTTTTTCTATACATTCTGCCTGACAGCAATCCCGGCATTTTCCATAAGGGCATCGGTAGCAGTCCGGAGCCTCTACACGGATGGTATCCATGAGCATCGGCTGATAAATTTTCGCATAAAGATCCATGCTCCCCACGGACAACGCCCCGATGGTCTCCCCGTGGTACCCCTCTGTCAGACACATAAAACGTTTTTTCTCCGGCTTTCCAGTCTGGTACTGGTATTGAAACGCCATTTTCAAGGCGCATTCCACTGCTGCAGAGCCATTGTCCGAAAAATTAAATTTATTCAGCCCCGCCGGGATCATTTCCATCAGCTGCTCACATAGCAAAATTGCGGGTTCATGGGAAAAATTAGCGAAAATCACGTGCTCCAGCCGGCCCAGCTGCCTTTTGATCCCCTCATTGATCACCGGATTACAGTGCCCCAGCAGGTTGCACCACCAGGAGCTGACGATATCCAGATATGCCTTTCCGTCCATATCATATAAATAGACCCCTTTTCCGTGATCAATAATAATCGGAGCTAATTCTTCATAGTCCTTCATCTGGGAACAAGGATGCCAAATATGTGCCAAATCTCTCTGTACGAAATCCATTTTTTCTCCAATCTGCGGCCAGCTTCTGCCAAATGCCGCGGTAAGTCATCATTTATCTGTGCACAATTGGGGTGTAGAAAAGAATTATCCCGCAGATACTATTCTTCTGCGATAACCAAATCAGAAAAGTACGAAGCCAGCTTCTGCGCGGAAATCCCCAAATCCTCATCCCCCGGTTTTACCCTGGCAATCACCGGAAGATGCGTCAGCTTCTGGATCATGGAGATATTATCCTCCTCCATCGCATTTCCAGGATGGCAATGGTTGAATATCACACCCCGCACGGGCAGCTTCTTCTGCTCCATATAAAAGGCCGTGAGCACCGTATGATTGATCGTGCCAAGCCCTGCATCTGCCACAATCACGGAAGAAAGTCCCAGCACCCGGATAATATCCTCCAGCCAGATCTGGTTCCCCTGTTCCTGCCGGATCGGGCACAAAATACCGCCGCTGCCCTCCATCACCACATAAGGATGGCTGGCGCAGACCTTGGAAAATCCATTCTTCACCACTGCTAAGTCCACTGGACTGCCCTCGCTTTGACAGGCCAGATGGGGGGAAACCGCCTGCACATAGGTATAAGGACACATCTCCTCCAAAGAAGCGCTGATCCCGGAAATCTCCCGCACATAGGAAGGGTCTGAATGAACCGTACCATCCGCATCCACCTGGATTCCGCTGGCCGCCGCCTTAAAATAGCCGGGATCATACCCCCCTTGGGCCAGCTTTTTTACAATTAATGCCGCCACATAAGTCTTTCCAATGTCTGTATCTGTTCCTGTAATAAAAATTCCTTTATTCATTTTGCAACCTCACACAATATCCCAAGCTTTCTACCAGTTCCCGGTCCTTTCGGATCGTATTGCCCACCGTAGTGAGCATATCTCCGGAAATCGCCGCATTGGCTCCGGAGCAAAAGCACGTCTTCCCCAAATCCGGCAACAGACCCCGGCCGCCAGCCAGCCGGATGGATGCCTTCGGAAGAAGGAACCGGTATACCGCCACGATCCGGCGCATTTCTTCCTCTGTCAGCACGGGACGGTCTGCATAAGGCGTATTGGGGATGGGGTTAAGCATGTTCACCGGTACGGAGCTGACCTCCAGCGCTCTTAACTGACAGGCCATATCAATTCTGTCCTCCATGGATTCCCCAAGCCCCATAATTCCCCCGCTGCATATCTGCAGGCCAGCTTCCTGGGCAGCCTGGATTGCCATTATTTTGTTCTGATAACTGTGAGTGGTGCACACCTGCGGAAAATACCGTTTTGACGTCTCCAGGTTGTTGTGCACCCGGGAAGCTCCCGCTTCCTTCAACTTCCGGTAATTATCCACATCCAGAAGTCCTAAGGAGACACAGACCTGCAGACCTGTTTCCTCCCGGATCCGCCGGATGCCTTCGCAAAGCTGATCCACCTCCTGGTCCGTTAACCGTCTGCCGGAGGTCACAATGGAATACCGCAGGACTCCCTGGGCTTCCTCACGCTTGGCCTGTTCCAACAGTTTTTCTGTTGGCAGCAGAGGATAGCATTCAATATCCGTCTCATAGTATACTGACTGGGCGCAATATTTACAGTCTTCTGAGCAGCGCCCGCTTTTTCCGTTAATAATGGTGCACATATCAAAGGCATCCCCCATAAAATGCCGGCGGATTTCATCGGCAGCCTGGCAGAGAGGCTCCAATTCCATTCCAGCAAGCTCGAGTGCCTCCTTCTTGGATAGCTCATAGCCTTGCAGCACCTTTTTCTTATACTCCTCTAATGTCCCCATGCTTTTACTCCTTCCGTTCTCTGCTCCATTGCCAGCACCACCGGCCGCATGCGTTTGGCCACGCAGGCAGACAGAATGCACAACGCGATATCTCCCGGCACTGCCAGCACGAATCCATAGAGGAACAGCGTCCCCATGGCCACCGGCGTATCCAGCACAAAATTACAAATGATATAATAATATGCCAGCCCGGTCCCATAAACTGCCAGAAGATTGGCAAAGCTGGCGGCCACAAGCATTTTCCAGGTCACCGCCTTCGCTTTTTCCACCATACGTCCGCACAGCCAGCTTCCCAGCAGGAAACCGGGCAGATAGCCGAAGCTGGGCTTAAGCAGATACCAAAAGCCGCCGCCTTCTGCGAAGATAGGCAGCCCCAAAAGTCCCAGGCATATGTAGGCGCCCACCGAGCAAGCGCCGAACCGGCTGCCAAACAACAGCCCTGCCAACGTCGTAAATAAAAGCTGCAAAGTAAACGGAACCACCGGCACTGGAATTTTGATAAATGCGCCCACCGCAATCAGCGCTGTAAACAACGCCATCATTGTCAGCCGTCTGACATCTGTTTTCTTCCTCATAACCCACCTCTGTCTCTTTTTTGTGTATTATATTCCCTTTTTCGATATATTGTCAACTAATTTATTTATATATAGGTGACAATTATAGTGACATACGACTTTTTCCCAACAAAAAAGGAAAGCCAAATTTTTTGACTTTCCTTTGCTCATCTTTCGCTCTGAGTGATTCGTGCCACAATGCCAATGCTGATGACAAAAGGCACATAATAACTGAAAAACCGATATAAAATAGCCGTTGCCCCCGCACCGGAAGCGCCGAACAGTACACCGAATAACATCAGGTACACCACCTCTGTGGAACCAATCCCTCCCGAGCTCGGAATTACGCCGATCAGCATCTGCATGATCGCACCAATCAGAATACAGTGCAAAAAAGGCACCGATGGAAGCTCATGCATCACGGAAACATAGGCACACCAAGGCATCGCGTACCAGCAGGTCAGCTTGCAGGCATTGAGCAGTACTGCCTTGCCCCACCGGCTCCTCCAGTGAAAAAAGATCCTGCCCACGCTCCGAAGCTGTACAAACTGCCTCTCCAGGCCGGACAGGCGCCGTCTCCAGCCCTCTTTCTTCCAAAACCTCCCGCACAGCTTTAGAACCCAGCGTCCCGGCTGATCAGACAAACAAGCCCATACCAGCAAAAAAATAATCCCTATGCTGACGCAAAATCCCATGAGGATATAATTTTGTATGGAAGGAAACATCTGATGTAAGTAGCGCCATTGGAGTACCACAGCCACGCAGGCATAGAGTGTGACCGTCATTTTATGAGAAATATATTCCACCGTCAATATGCCGATCCCTTTTCCCAGTTCCATTCCATTTTTATATAAGTACCAGGTCTGGCAGGGCTTTGTCCCTGCCCCAAAGGTAGTAATACTGAAAAAAACAGTCATATAAGCCATAGCCACCGCTTGAAGCAGGGTGATGGGAGCGCCTCCTTTGACTGCAAAATGATAATAGACCATCCCATCCAGCACAAAATAGGCATTTCCCAACAACAGCATAACGAGCAGATATTCCTTTGCTGCATTTTTCAATTGCCTTTGGATTTCCGGCCACGAATCCCGCAGCAAAAAACCCAGAAGCAGTCCCATGACTAGGAGCAGCAGAAAGGAAAAAAGCATTCTTTTATTCTTTTTCATAGACCTCTTTATAGTTGCGGTAATATTCCACATGGTGCGGATTTTCATTCCACAGCCTGTCCGCGGTCTCTTTCCACGCCGCCGCATACTCTCCGCATTTTACACATAAATGTTCCGCACTCTCCGGTGACTGCAGATCCGTGGACACCGCACCGGTTTCCGCCACCATTTTCCGCAAAAATTCCGGATTTTCCAGCATCGGACAAGGGCGCAGGTGGTTCTCGTTGAAGGGTTGATGCTCCCGGTAAGCCATAAAGATCGGCTGACGCAACGCATCTAATAAAGAGACCTTCCGGATATTGGCGCTGGAATAATGAATGAATACACAGGGTTCCACATCCCCATTCGCATTGATGTGCATATAATTCCGTCCGCCGGCAATACAGCCGCCGACAAATTCCCCGTCATTTTGGAAATCCATGGCAAAGATGGGCTTACCGCCTTCTCCGGCCCGGATCTGCCGCACCCGGTGATACATATACTCCCGCTGCTCCTTAGTAGGAAGCAGATCCACTGCCGCATCATTGCCCACAGGCATATAGTGGAAATACCAGGTATAACGGCAGCCTTTTTCAATAATCATATCTAAAAATTCGTCGGAAGTGACCGTCTCAATATTATTTCTAGTATAACAGATAGAAGTGCCGAAAATCAATCCGTGATTCTTCATCCGATCCATGGCATCCATCACCTTTTGAAAACTGCCCTCTCCTCTTCGGGAATCATTGACTTCCTCATATCCTTCTAAGCTGATGGATACGGAAAAATTACCGACCCGGCGCATTTCTTCGCAGAAATCATCGTCCAGAAGGGTCCCGTTGGTAAAAGCGTGGAACGCGCAGTCCGGATGCTTTTCACAGAGCCGGAGCAGATCCTTTTTGCGCATCAGCGGCTCTCCTCCCGTATACATATAAAAATAGATTCCCAGCTCCTTCCCCTGGCAGATGATATCATCCATCTCCTCAAAGGTCAGATTCAATTTATGTCCATATTCCGCCGCCCAGCATCCGGTACATCTTAAGTTACAGGCACTTGTGGGATCCATCAAGATCACCCACGGAATATTGCACTGGTATTTTTTTCTGTTTTCACGGATGGATTTGGTTCCAAAATAAGCCGCTTCAAAGCCCAGATCCAAAGCCGTCATCTTCAACACATGAGGATCCACCTCATCCATCAGCCGGTTCATGTAGGTCATCCATTTCCCGTCCTTATCCTGGATTAACTCCCGTGCGCTTTCATAGCTCTTCTGCTGGAACATATCTCCTGCCAGCTTCTCTACCAAATCCACCAAATGCAATAGATTTGTCTGCCGGTCCTTATTCACATAATTGATCACGCCGTCTATTGCTTTACTTGCCAACGCTCGTTCCATTTTATGCTTTCCATTCATGATCCTTACCTCCTCGTACTCTCTTTACCCTTATTTTACAAAATCCTGCGCTGTTAAAAAATCTGCAAACTGTCTTCTCTATCTTACTATATTTAACAAAAAGAGCAGGGTGTCAAAGCCATTGAACACACCTGCTCTACTGTAAATATTCTGTATACTAAACGTTACCTTCCATGAGATCATTGATCGATCTGGAAACTAAGAAATCATAAATCTGCATCATTTCTGCGGGAGGGATTTCTTCCTTTTCATTGAGCCACTTCCGGATGACAAATTGAAAAATATTCTCATAGTACTCCGCCACCAAGGTAACACTCAAAATCCCCTTTTTCTTCAGCTTCACTTTTTCACTTACCATATCCAGCAGCAGATCAAAGCTCGTACGGTGCAGCATCTCCTGGAATGAATTCTGGCCGGAACCCCGGCTGGCCTCCCGGTAAAAGTCCTTATCCTTATCCATCTGCATCAGGATGCATAGGACACCTTCCCTGATAAATCCATTTTTGATAAATGGAATCACCGGCTCGATCACTTCCTGGGTAAAAATGTATTCCACCACCTCATATTTGTCCTGGAAATACGTATAAAAAGTAGGCCTGGTCATCCCGATCCGGTCTGTGATATCCTTAATTTTAATCTTATCGATGCTTTTTTCCATCACCAATTCTTTAAAAGTAAGGATGATTTTTTCTCTCGTATCTAATTTATGAGGCTGCATACTCATCACTTCCCGCCTGCTCCTTTGCCTCTTAGCATCTTTTGCTGCTTCTATTATAGCAAATACCTCTCCGGAAGAAAAGCATCTTCCTATCGCTCCGCTTTACCGGCCCGCACAATGACCTCGCCGATGATGTGGCCGCTCACGCTTTTTACTTCCATCACAAGGCCGTCTCCTTCACAGGTGAATTGTTCGCCGTCATCAGGAACACGGCCAATGACGCCGCAGATGTAGCCGCTGAATGTATCATAAATATCTGTAGGCAGTGTCTTTTTCACTTCCCGCATCACATCCTCCAAATCGGCACAGCCCTGGATTCTCCAGACATCTTCCTCCAGTCGGTCGATTTCCTTGGGCTTCCTGGGTTCCTCTTTTTCCTCCAAATCCCCCACCAAAGCCTCAATCAGGTCATGAAGGGTGACGATCCCGGAAAGTATCCCATACTCATCGATCAAGACAGCAAAATAGACCCTGCTGGCCTTCATCTGCCCAAAGAGCACATTCGCCTTCAAGCTCTCCGGCACAAAACAGGCTTTATCCACTGCGTGTTCCATCAGATATTCCTTCGTTCTCACCGGTGCGCGGAAATAATCCTTCGTATCCAGAACACCCAAGACATCATCCTTACTTTCGCCGCAGACCGGATAATAGGTATGACGGCTTCCGGCGATGATGCCCTCCCATTTTTCTTCGCTGTCCAAAATGGATAAGGTCACCACTTCCCTGCGGTGGGTACAGATCTCTTCCACCGTGATATCATCAAACTCAAACACATTCTGTATGATTTCATTTTCCTGCGGAAGAATCGTACCTTTTTCATTGCCTTCCATGAGCAGCAGACGGATTTCTTCCTCCGTAACCGCCTCATCCTCCTGCTCCGGCCGGATTCCCAAAAGGCGCAGGACCAAGTTGGTAGAAGCCGTCAAAAGCCATACCAGCGGGGCAAATATCTTAGACACCCAATAAAGCAGCCCGGACATGCCAAGGGCCATGGATTCCGATTTCTTCATAGCCAGTCTCTTAGGCACCAGCTCTCCAAACACCAGATTAAAATATGCCAGCAGCAAGGTAATCAAAAAGAAACAAATGCTTTTTAAAACTCCCGCCGGAATAGGCGCCCCCGCTCTGATCAAGGCATCCGTCAAAGGCCCTGAAAAATTCTCCGCAGCCACAGCACTTTGCAGCATACCTGCCATGGTGATCGCCACCTGGATTGTTGCCAAAAACCGGGCAGGCTGCTCGGTCAGACGCACCAGCCGGCCGGCCCTGGCATCTCCTTCTTCGGCCAGCCTCCTAAGCTTCGTCTCATTGGTCGAAATCACGGCGATCTCCGCACTGGCAAAAACCGCATTTAAAAAAATCAAAACAATTAGCAGCACAAAAATCTGTATCATTTCATATCCTCCTATTCATCAAATAAAAAGCACAAAAAGGTATAGTCTGTATCCCAAACCGGGGCAGACTATACCTTCTAACTTTTCATCACATGACATGGAGCTGCCAAACAATACACCGCTGCATCACTATCGCTGTCAGAACTGTCGTCCATGTATGCTGTCACATCCTTTCCCTAAAATCACATGGAACCTGTCAAAGAATTTCCTTCCCAATAAAATAACACAACTATCTGTTTCTGTCAATTTCCATCACTTTCTCAAATTGTACCGCATCCATAGGCCTTCCAAAATAATAGCCCTGAATCATTTCAATACCCATATTCTTCACCTTCTGATATTGTTCTTCCTGCTCAATCCCCTCCAGGCAGACAGTCCTTCCCACGTCGTGGCACAGCTCCGTAATTGCCCGGATCATTGCTAAATTGAACAAATCTGTAGTCACTTCTTTGGCAAAACTGCGGTCAATCTTCACAATATCCACCGGCAGCTTCTTCAGCGAGGTCAAGGAGGAATACCCGATGCCAAAATCATCCATTGCCACCCGGATGCCCATGCTGCGCATACCGTTGATGGTGTCCAGGACCACTTCATCCGCCTGGCCCAAATACGACTCTGTCAGCTCCATCGTCACATGGCCAGCATCTAACTTCACCTGTAAAAGCACCGTATTGATAAAGCTTAAAATATTGTCATCCGCCAGCTGACGGTAAGAAAGGTTGATGCTCATCTGGAATCCGGGGTAAACTTTACACCATTTCGCACATTGCTGCACCGCCTGCAAAAAGATCCACCGCCCCACCGGTACAATCAACCCGCTTTGTTCCAACAGGGGAATAAATTCGGACGGCGGCACCTCTCCGAATTTGCTACAGTGCCATCTGGCCAATGCTTCCGCCCCTAAAAGAGTCCCAGTCCCTGCGTCCACCTGAGGCTGATAATGAATGGAGAACCCTGCGTATCCGCGTTCGATACTCTCCCTTAACATCTCCAGAATTTCCAGATTCCGTTCTTTTTTCACCTGTATTTCGGAGGAATACACCGTAATCCGGTTCTTTCCCATACTTTTAGAGTACTCTAAGGAGTAATTGGCATATTTAAGAAGATCCAGATAGTTCTCTCCATCCTCCGGAAACTGTACACAGCCAGCGGACATGGAACAGTGATATTTGCGTCCGTTATGTTCCTGCTGTCTGCGGAAGGAATGTTGAATTCTCTGAAAGAGGAAAACGCAGTCATGCACATCTCCACCATTTATAATGATTCCAAACTCGTCTCCATCCATACGATATAAAGCGGCATTGGGCGGGAGCAGCGCTTTGATCTTCTGGGCGGTGATCCGCAGGATCTCATCCCCAAAAGAACGGTTATACAAATCATTAATATTTTTAAAAGAGTCCATATCCATGACCATGACCGCAAAGCGCCCATCTAGTGCAGAACCCATCAGACTCTTTTTCACATCGCCCTCAAAGGCATATTTATTGGGCATACCGGTCATATGATCCAATGTATGGTTTTTCCCCAAATTAGAAATGAAACCGGCAAACAGCTCCGGACGCCCCTGTCCATCCCGGATCATCCGGCCCCGGCACCTCATCCAGACCCAGTCACCTTTCACATTTTTCAACCGGTATTCAATATCATGATATTCCGCCCGTCCATCCGTAATTTCCTGATTGCTCTCCAGGAAGCCCTGTTCATCATGTGGATGAATGATATCTCCCCAATAGGCTGCCGCGTTTTCCACAACCTCTCCCGGCAGGCCAAACTCAGCCACCATATCCGGAGGATAACGGAAGGTTCCAGTTTTTAGATTGCCTACGAAAAGGTAATCGTCACTGCTGACAGCTAACGCCTCATACAAGTGCTCCTTGTCATAGACAAATGCCTGCGTTGACCGCACAGGCGCCTTTTTGTGAAACAGGTTTTCCTTTGCCCGGCGGATATGATAAGCCTTCTTTTGGACATACATATTTTCATCTGCCCTGGATATCATTTCCGTCAAATCATAGGTATCTTCAGGAAAAATCTCAAACAGTCCGTAGCTGAAGGAAGCCTCATAATAAATAGAGTATTCTTCCCTCTTCTCTCTTACCAGCAGTTCGATCTCGTTAAGTATCTTCTGGGTTTCCTGTTGGTTTTTTCCATAAAAGCCCATGATAAATTCATCCCCGCTCAAACGGAAGACAAAATCGTCTCCTGCCAGCTCCATCCGGAACATAGCTGACAAATACCGCAGAAGGCGGTCTCCTTCGCTATGCCCATACAAATCATTCACCAATTTTAATTCATTTACATCACACAAGGCGATGGTCAAAGAAGCCCTCTCCTTCCGGGCTTTTTTCACCACTTCCCACATTTTTTCTTTGCCGGCCCGGCGGTTTAGCATCTTTGTCAGCTCGTCCACATTGGCATTCTCATATAAGAGCATATATTCCGAAATGTCAGACAGGCATTGGATAAAATACCACCTGCCCTCCCATTCCATCCGGAAGTCCAAAGCCTTGAGCATCCTCTGACTGTCGATATCCCGCTTCTCCCAAGCCCCGCTTTGCGTCAGCCCTTGCTCCACCAGCCGGTTAAAGCTACAGTCTACGCAGTGGGCGCTCTGTCCCTTTTTCAGGACCTTCCAGCAGATTTCCCCCTCAGGTTCATCGATGTAAAAAGAATCCTTCATTTTCTTATTCATAAAAACGATCCGGTCTGTGGCTGCATCGATAATAAAGATGTATACATCCATCTGATCCAAGATACTGCTTAAAAACGAATCCTCAAATATCCCCATAGTACTCTGCATAAATCGGTCTCCTCTGCAACCTTCCGGCATGCTCCCGCATGATCGTACTTCTTGTAATTTATTATAAGCTTTTTCCAAAAGAGGCACAAGTAAATTTCACATTTACGGAAAATTCTTTCAAAAAAGCGCCTATTTTCCTCTATTGCTCTTCACTTACACAAAATCGCCATTGATTCCTGTCCCAAAGGCCGCTATAATGCTACTAGATCAGGAAATACAAGAAAACGGAGTACATATGACAATGAAAAAACAGCACACAAAACTCGCTGCCTTTCAGGCAGCATTCCCTCACACCATACCTATTCTGGCCGGATTTCTCTTCCTTGGGATTGCTTATGGCATCTATATGCGGGTTCTTGGCTTCTCAGCGCTCTATCCTATGCTCATGAGTCTGACCATTTTTGCAGGATCCATGGAATTTGTAGCCGCCGATCTGCTTCTAAAAGGATTTCATCCTATGGGCGCCTTCCTATTGACCATCATGGTGAATGCCCGTCATCTGTTTTACGGTATATCCATGCTGGACAAATACAAAAACGTGGGTAAGAAAAAGTGGTATCTGGTGTTCGGCATGTGTGACGAATCCTTTTCCATCAACCTCACCGCGGATATTCCCAAGGATATTGACCGGGGCTGGTTCATGTTTTTCGTCACTTTTTTGAATCAGTGCTACTGGTTTCTGGGCGCTACCTTAGGCGCTGTCTTTGGCAGCCTGATCCAGTTTAACGCCAAGGGCTTGGATTTTGTCATGACCGCTTTGCTGGTGGTCCTGTTCCTCGATCAGTGGATGAAAGAAAAACAGCACTACAGCTCCCTCATCGGGATTAGCTGCACTGCTGTATGTCTTTTCATATTTGGCAGCTCCAACTTCCTGATTCCGTCCATGCTGCTGATATTGGCACTGCTGACACTGTTTAAAAATCCTATCGAAAAGGCAGGTGACATCCAATGACCCTCACACAACAGCTCATCACTCTTCTCATGGTCGTATTGGGCACTATGACTACGCGCTTTCTGCCGTTTCTTATTTTCAGCCCCAAACGTCCGACTCCGAAATACATACAGACATTGGGCAAAATCCTGCCATCTGCCGCATTGGGCATGCTGGCCGTCTATTGTTTTAAGGATGTGAATTTCCTCCAGGGTACCCATGGGCTTCCGGAGATGATCTCCCTATTGCTCATCATCGGGCTGCACTATTGGAAAAAAAATATGCTGCTGTCGATAGCCGGCGGCACCTTCTGCTATATGCTGCTGGTCCAGATGGTATTTTAGGCCTGCTCTTTGGGAGTCTGCTTCCACATCTCCATATAGAGGCGCAGATAAGAAAGGAAGGAAAATACCATGACGATAAGGCTGATGCTTACCAAAATCAAGACCACGTTATGGGACAGACTTGGCAAAATCAACAGAAGAAACATCATAAGGTCAATCACCGCTGTACAGATCTTGCCATGCCACTGGGCGCCGTTCATACGGCGTCCTTTTTTCATCATATAAGCGCCTAACAGGCCCATCATAAGTTCTTTGCATAAAAACGCCACAAAGAATACCTTCAAAGCCGGATAACGGAACGCAAAGCTAAGCGCCAGGGCACCTTGTGTCAGCTTGTCCGCCACAGGATCCAGTATCTTTCCAAATTCGGTAATCATATGGAAACGGCGGGCGATCTTTCCGTCCAAAAAATCAGACAGATAGGACAGCACCATGATTCCAGCCGCCGCATAATAATCCGCAGTGCTTTCTGCATGAATGTACACATATAGATAGATCGGGATCAGCAGGATTCGAAAATACCCCATCAGGTTGGGTATAGAAAAATATTCTCTTTTTGTCTCTTTGCGCATCACGGCACCTCCTTATCGCTTTATCTCTTTCGCGCCCGCACAAGCAGCATCATCGGGCGGCGCATTTCATCCGCCATGCCAGGCAATTCCATCATCTCCTTAGGCGGCTTGGGTTCAATGACATTTTCCAGTACCAGCCCGCTCTTTAGCAGTGTATTCAGATAGGTAGTCAAAGTCCGGTGATATTTCGTCACCTTTTCCCCTAGAAACACTGCCTCCCGCTCTCCTTCATAATAATACCTGTCCACGGGAAAATGCAGGATGTTTCCCTGCTCATCATAATACCAGTCCTGGCTTCCATAGGATGTGAAGACCGGATGTTCCACAGAGAACACAAACACGCCGTCCGGGGCCAGCCAACGGCAGATATTTCCAGCCAAGCTTTCGAAATCCTTCACATAATGAAAAGCCAGTGAGCTCACAATCACATCAAATGTTCCTTCCGGAAATTCCAGGTCTTCCATCGCACTTTGACGGTATTCCACATGTTCATGTCCATTTTTACGGGACGCTGTCTGCAGCATCCTAGCCGATATATCAATGCCCAGTACATGGACGGCTCCCTGCCGGGCTGCATACATACAGTGCCACCCATAGCCGCAGCCCAGATCCAGCACTCGTTTCCCCTGAAAATCCGGGAGGAGCTTTTGGAGCTCTGACCATTCGCCCGCTCCTTTCAGTCCCTGCTTGGAACGTTCCATTTCACTGTACTTTTGAAAAAACACCTCATCGTCATATTTATTTTCTTTCATCATCTTCTCCTGTTGTCTTCTTTTTTCCATTATACGCGAAAATGGCCAAAAAGCAAAGCAGGAGCGGTATCACTCCTGCTTTTTCTCTATCTCCTGGCAAAGCCTGGCCTATTTTTTCTTCACCGGATAACAAACCTCTGTTACCAGCTCCTGTGGATCTGTCGCCTGGGCCGGGCTCACATGATAAATGCAAAAAGAATTCCCATCGAATTCATATCCATTGGCAAGAACCCATTGGGCCACTGCTTCATTCACCTGTGTGATTCGGTCATAGCTGCCTTCATATGTGGCAGATGCAATTTGGATCGGCAGTACTGTCTTAAACCTCACATGCTCCGTATCCTCATAGCAACCGGACACCGCAATCTGGATCTCCACATCAGTATCCGTCTCTTTAAATCCTTCATCATGAAAAATCGCCATGCCATAGCTTGGCGTCATTTCCTGAACCTTCTGCGGTGCCAACTCCCTGCACATCATTTCCCAAAGCACACCTTCCTGATCATAGCTCGGAATTACCTTTCGCAGGCTGGCCACATACCGTTGCGGCAATGTTTTCAAAGTCACATTATAATCCATCAGATTCCCATCCTTTCTCAGCATTTTCAATGCATTGTCCAGGAATACCCGTCTTTGCGCTATCTCTGCGGCGTTCTCTTCCAGCTCCTTTTTCTTAATGAGCAGAAATGCTTCCATCTTCTTAGAATCCTCGCATTTTTCCAGAATCTCCTTGATGGCGGAAATGCCAAACCCCAGGGCTTTCAAAGCTTGGATCCTCCCCACCTCCGTCAGCTGGCTCTCATTATAGTACCGGTAACCGTTAACGCCGTCTACCTCGGCAGGATGCAACACCCCGGTTTCATCGTAATGCCTCAGCATACGGATGCTGATCCTTGACAATTTTGAAAAATCTCCTATCTTTAACATCGGTTTCACCTCACATATGTGATATCATTGAGCTCAATCTTACTTTAAAGTATACCATTGTGTGAGTGTCAACCCCAAAAAAGATATTTTTGTTAGAATGAGAATTCCTCCTTATATTTTCCTCAGGTAGCGCCTTCCAGCTTTATCATTACAAATTCCGAATGTCTCTGTGTGCGCACAGGAAAGCCCCAGCCGGCGATCCCGGACGTCACGATGGCCTGAAGACCGCCAAACCTCTCATATCCATAATTCATATCATCAAACGACAGCAGCATCGCCACCGCTGCTCCCGGCCAGATCTGCCCTCCATGGGTATGGCCGGACAGGATCAGGTCATACCCTGCTGCTCTAGCTTCTTCATACTCACAGGGCTGGTGATCCGCCAGCACCAGCACTTTTTCCGGATCCAGCCTCGCCGCCAGCCCGGCTGCACTGCTTCTAGGACCGGACCGGTCAGCCCTGCCGATCAGCAAAAGCTCTCCACCGATCTTCGCATAAGAATCTTCCAAAGATATGATTCCCGACTTTTCAATCTCCGCAGCCAGCTGCTTTGGCGTATAATGAGGATTCCGGCTGTACAAGCTCCGGTCATGATTTCCATAGACAAAATACACGCCGTAAGGAGCAGGGATATCCCCCAAGATCGCAAACGCCTCCCGCATCTCCTCCAAAGAGGTGCTTTCATCCACAATGTCCCCGTCCAGAAGAACAAAATCAGGCTTCTCTTGGGCGATCCGTTCCGCCGCCGACTGAAGCTGCTTTGCATGCATAGACGTGCCGAAATGCAAATCTGATATTAAGCCGATCCGGTAGCCTTCCGGCCGGATAGATTTATCCACCTCAACGGTATATTCCTGCTTCACCACATGAGTCATATTCCAAAAGCCATAGCTGAGGATCAGCACAGCCGCCAATGCAGCGGCAGCCCCGCTGTAATATATACGTTCCCAAAGAACCGGCCATCCCTTTTTCCGGAACCGACCTACGATCAGACGCACCAAATCCAGAACAAGCATAACCGCGGCAAAATGCAGCAAAAACATAAGCCAGATGCCGCCAATGACAAATGACGCCAGCAGCACAAGAACAGATGCCGCCATCGCTGCCACTTTCTCATTCTTAGCGGATATTTTTTTCCGGAAATAATGGATCCCTCTGCGGATGATGCAGCTAAGGTAAAACCACACCAGCGATAATAAAAGCAAAGGGACAGTCAACCAAAACAATTTCAAACCGCTGCTCCTTTCCGGTTCCATAACCTCAGACTTCGTAGGCAGTATATGCCAGTTCCATCCAGACAAGTCTGCCATACACCCTTTTACAGCCGCACCTCTAAATCAGGTATGCGCGCCCGCAATACCTCTGCCAGCTTTTTTTCTTCCTTTATGGCACAGATGATCCCCTGCTCCCCACTTTTGATATAGATCTTGTTCCAAGCAAGCGCTGGTGTGCCAAATATCATATTGGTCCTGTAGATCCCTGTGATCCCATTGACTTTCAAAGTCTGACAGTAAATTCCGATACGATATTTTAAAGTATTCCCATCCACCAGCACATAATTACAGATCCCCATAGGAAGATACAGCAGGTTGATTGCGGCCAGTAAGAGCAGCTTCGGCCAGACCAGCATCTCCTGCGGAATATGGAAAAAAGCATAGATCCATAAACCCTCCAGTGCAGCCAGCAACACCCAAAATAAGATTCCTGTTTTCCCTTTGAATTTCATCTTCTCTACCGTCTTCCTTTCCGGCTTCTTCCGCATGCCTAAGCGGCTATGAGCCACCGCCTGGACTCCTTGCGGCTTCCTGTAATTCCTACGCGTCCTTGGGAACGAGCGGTGACGTACCCTGGGTTCTTAACAGATCATCAAATTCCTGTAACGGCATTGGACGGGCAAATACATAGCCCTGGATCAAGTCGCAGCCGCAATCTTTTAAGAAGCCGATGCTGTCCACGCTCTCCACTCCTTCGGCGATGGTCTTGATCCCTAATTCTCTGGTCATATGTAGAAAATTGCGGACTACTGTCTGCCCCCGCATCGGATCCCGGCTCCTACGGAAAAACAGAATATCCAGCTTTAGCACGTCGATAGGCAGCTCTTTGAGCAGGTTCAAGGAGCTATATCCGGAACCGAAATCATCCAAGGAGCAGATGAATCCACAATCCTTCAACCGCCGGACAATGCTGTAGAACATTTCTGTATCATTCAAAAGTATTCCTTCTGTGAATTCCAGTTCCAGATACCCGTCTGGTATTTGGTATTTTTCTTTTATCATCGAATAATACTCAATGAAATCCTTCTGCAAAAGACCTACTTTTGAAACATTGACCGCGATATTTAACGGTCTCCCACCCTTTGCCAGATACTCAGAAAACCATTTACAGATTTCTTCAAACATGTAGCGGTCCAAAAGCACGATACGGCTGCTCTTTTCAAAAAGAGGAATAAACCGGCCCGGAGGAATCAGCCCTTTTTCCGGGCTCTTCCACCGCACCAAAGCCTCAGCCCCTGTCAGCAGGTTATTCTGCTGGATGCCTACCTTCGGCTGCATATAAACCACAAATTCCCCGGACGCCAACGCCCTCTGGGCGTCCGCCTCCAGCTGAGCATCCTCCACCTGACGTTGTCTGATTTGACTGTCATAAAAAGCATAATGACTTCCTGGCGTCTCTTTTGCCACCCGGTGAGCCATATTTGCATAATTCATCAAAATATCGAAGGAAGTCTTATCATCTCCGGGACAGAGCCGGTAAAAACCAATGGCCAGCTCGATCAATGCCTGGTTGCCGATCCCCGCATTCTCCAGATATTCCTGCAGCTGCTCCACAACACCAGTCAGCTGATCCTCGCAGGTATATTTCGCGATACCAGCAAAATTGTCTGCAGATACCCGGCAGGAAAGACATGTTTTGCCCTCCAGCCTTGAAAGATACTCAGAGATCAGCTTTAAGATCCGGTCTCCCTCTTCATATCCCAGCATATCATTGATGAATTTAAACTTCTTCACGTCCCCGTACCAAAGCACATAGGCAGAGAGTTCATCCTCCTCCAAAATCGGAGCCGCATCCAGCTTCAAGCCGTCAAAATTGCGAAGTCCTGTAAGAGGATCCCAATAAGCCAGCTCCATCAGCATTTTCTGGGCTCTGGAGGCTGTGATCTTCTGTTTGAAAATAAACAAGGCAAACAGTGCGCAGGCTACGATGATGATGACCATGATCCCAACCATAGTCCGGCTATACCTGGCGCGCAGTACATCCTGGGGCACCTGACTGAACAAATACCAGCGGTTCTCCAGCAATGGCACCACCGCTGCCATATATTCCCTGCCGTCTTCATCTTTGATGGTAAATGCTCCGGTCCCGCCATCTTCCACCGTCTTATGCACCAGCTCTTTATTTTCCGGAAGGATATCCTTTGCGACCGCATTGACGGAACGCAGGATATATTCTCCACGGCTGTCCACAATATTGGAATACCCCTGGCCGCTGATCACCGGACCGTCAATGATTTTGCGGATCACCTCTGCTGAATGCACAGCACAGAGAACGCCCACGGTCTCGCCCACCGCATTCTTGATATCCACACCATAATAATTGATGTAGCCGCCTTCTACCGATTCTTCCACAACAATATCCGAAATATTGTCCTCTCCCCGCAGGGCTTTCTGGAAAAATTCCAACTCTGACAGGTCCCGGTCATAGACCCTGCCATCGATGTCCACAAACCAGGCCTTGCCATCTGGATTTGCCACTCCCATCTGATGGAAGGCATTTTCATCATTGATATCCCTTAACGTAGGGAGAATACTCTCCTGACTGATATCCTCCATCCTGCCCAACACCATCGCAAGGCCTTCCAAGGTCTGGATATCTCCCTCTACCTGTTTTATCACTGATATCTTTTTCTGGTCAGCTGCATTGTACAGGTATTCAATATTTTCCTCCTGATTCTTAGCAACCATCTGTACCAAAAAAAGCATACTGCTTGCGATAAAGCAGACGCACAGCAAAATGGGTAGCACGGTGTCCCATAAAAACTGTCTTCTATTGTTGAGCCCGACATTTTTCATATTTTACTATTTTTTCTCCTGATATTTTTTCAAAGGAATATCAGCGGTTATCCCTCAGCATTACATCATGTGCTCCGCCCTCTACGATACTGGTAGAGGAGACCAATGTGATCTTCGCCTTCTTCTGGAGCTCCGGAATGGTCAGCGCACCGCAGTTGCACATCGTGGATCTGACCTTACTAAGTGTCAAATTCACATTATCCTTCAAGCTTCCCGCATACGGCACCAGTGAATCCACACCTTCTTCAAAGGAGAGCTTCTTATCTCCTCCCATATCATATCTCTGCCAGTTTCTGGCTCTGGCACTGCCCTCGCCCCAATATTCTTTCATGTAGCTGCCGTTGATATTCACCCGTTTGGTAGGGCTTTCGTCGAATCTGGCAAAGTACCGGCCCAGCATGACAAAATCCGCCCCCATAGCCAGCGCCAGCGTCAAATGATAGTCATGCACAATGCCGCCGTCAGAGCAGATAGGCACATAGATCCCGGTCTCTTCGAAATATTCGTCCCTGGCCTTTGCCACCTCGATCAAAGCAGTAGCCTGTCCTCTTCCGATTCCTTTTTGCTCACGGGTAATACAAATAGCTCCGCCGCCGATTCCTACTTTTACAAAATCTGCGCCTGCTTCTGCGAGAAAACGAAATCCTTCGCCGTCTACCACATTGCCGGCACCCACCTTAACGGAATCGCCGTAATTTTTCCGGATATAGTCAATCGTCAGCTTCTGCCACTCGGAGAAACCTTCGGAGCTGTCAATACACAGCACATCCGCACCAGCTTCCAAAAGTGCGGGAACCCGCTCCTCATAATCCCTGGTATTGATGCCGGCACCCACCATATAACGCTTAGAGCTGTCAATCAGTTCGTTCTCATTTTTCTTATGGGTATCATAATCCTTCCGAAAAACCAGATACACCAGCTCCTGCTTTTTATTTACCAAAGGAAGACAGTTGATCTTATGCTCCCAAATGATATCGTTGGCCTCCTTCAGCGTGGTGTTCTCGTCGGCATAGACCAAATCCTCAAACTTCGTCATGAAATCCGCCACCTTCACCTCCGGCCCCATACGGCTGATCCGGTAATCCTTATTGGTCACGATGCCCAAAAGCTTGCCGCCGGGTTCTCCATTTTCAGTGACTGCAATGGTGGAATGCCCGGTCTGCTCCGTGATGCGAAGAACATCTCCCAGAGTCATTTGGGGAGATACGTTGGAATCGCTGACCACAAAACCCGCCCGGTAATTTTTCACCTTACGGATCATTTCTGCCTGGCTTTCGATCGTCTGTGAACCATAAATAAAAGATAGGCCGCCTTCCTGAGCCAAGGCCACTGCCAGCCTGTCATCGGATACAGACTGCATAATGGCAGATACCATGGGGATGTTGATGGATAATTCCGGTTCGGTCCCTTTTTGATAACGTACCAGCGGCGTCTTTAAATTGACCGCAGAAGGGATGCATTTGGTGGATGAATATCCAGGGATCAAGAGGTACTCACTGAACGTATGGGATGGTTCCGTGTAATAAAAAGCCATATCGATTCTCCTTTTCTACCTTCTATTTTTTATATTGCCGTGCTGCAAAAACGTACATCGATTATTTTATGATTATATCACGCTGTCCTGACTGTTTTCAAGGTAAGAGCGCCGCTTTTGGCCGCTCAAATTTTTTCTTTGGAAAACATTCCCTTCACCACAGCACTGATGGCACTGCGGCTCTGTTTTTCATAGGGTTTCCCCAGCAAATACAAGCCATTTACCTTCAAACTGTCCAGCCGCTCCTTGGGAATCTCATAAGGATTGCCGGAAAGCAATACCATATCCGCCCGCTTTCCTTCCTCCAGGCTCCCCCTCTCTTTTTCATCAAAGGAGGCATACGCCCCTTGATAAGTGCACATCCGCAGCGCCTCATAGACGGTCAGGGACTGCTGGGGATTGGAATGATTACAAGCCTTATGGATCCACCGGATCGGATCGGGATCGGTACACGGACCGTCAGACCCGGCAGAAATGCTGATCCCCAGATCCCACATGGTACGGATAGGGTTCAATTTTGCCGCCCGGCTGCCTAAAATCCGCTCCAGATATTCATCCGGCTCCTGTTTCCAGTCAATAAAGGCCGTCTGTACCGACAGCTGAATCTGATACTCCCGGCAAATGTCCAGCCCCTCTTTTGTGGGCAGACAGGCATGAATGATTCCATGTCTGTGATCCTTCCTGGGATAGTCGTCCAAAGCGGCTTTTAAGGCGCGGGCTGCCTGGTCAAAGGCGGCATCCCCGATGGCATGTGCTTCTATCTGCAGGCCCGCCCGGTTGGCCTTTTTAAAAAATTCGGTCACCTGTTCATCTGTATAGAATAATACGCCATGACTTTGGCTGTTTTCATAGGGAAGCCGCAGCGCCGCATCCTGGGAACCGAAGCAGCCATCCAACGCATTGGCAAAGCAGCCGCCAATGCGCGGCAGCTTCCGCCGTAGAGCCGTACGGATATCCATGGACTGTGGAAAAATCCGAAGGCCAAATCCGCTTTCTGCGCTGCGTCCCACCCATTTTTCCAGGGAAATGTCCAGATTTGCCAAAAATCCCACCCCGCTCACTGAATGCACCATGCCGATGCCCTTGGATGCCAGATAATCCATAGCCCGCTGCATATCGCCTACCATCTCGGGAATGGAAATGGAGCTGGTAATCGCATTGGTCACGGCAAAAAAAGCCTCCTGGTTCATCTCACCGGTGTCTGGATGATACCCGCGCAATTGCTCTACTTTTGCCCGCACCTTCTCCAGAAGGCAGGAATTTACGATACAGGCATGGCCGTCATATTTGACCACCATCATCGGCCGGCTGGGGCATACCTGATCCAGCTCTTCCCGACGAATCAGCCTGCCCTCTTTCACGGAATACGGCGATGCGCCAAATGCGATCAACGTCCTGCTTTTGCAGGTTTTGGCAAAAGCGGCCACCTGCTCCTTGATCTCTTCGTTAGATGCGGCCTCCATCACATTCAGCCCCGCATGGAAAATGGCAAAGCTGGCAAAATGCTGATGCGTATCCACAAAAGCGGGCACTAACACCTGCTCTCCTAACTCCACGGCCTGGCACGCCTGGTATTCCTTGGGCAGCTCATCTCCCACATACAAGATCCTTCCATGTTCCTCCACCAGGTGTCTGGCTATTGTATTTTTCTCATCACACGTCAATATCGTTCCCTCATAACGAACCATCGGTATCTCCCCTCTCTTGCCCTCTGATATCAAAAACTCAGTAAAGCGGCTTCCACTGCCTTTTTTATCTATATTTTACAGCATCACTACCTATATATCCACTATTTTGTCAAGAGAAAGTCTTTTTCCTATTGTGTATGAGGCTCATTTATTATAAACTTAAAAGATAATATATTGTTACGAATTTTTATCTTTCACAATGACCCTCTATTGATAGAAAGGAGTGCACATGGCATCCAGCTTTACACTATCCCGGTTTCGAAATTCGGCTGTCACACAGTCTATACGGCATGGCTTGACATTGGCAATCCCTTTTTTGATTATGGGGTCTTTTTCCTTACTCATACGTAATTTCCCCAGCAGCGGCTACCAGGCGTTCCTGGAAAGCTTCTTGAGCGGAGCGGCCGCCTCTATCTTGGAAACCTTATACAACGTAAGCTTAGGTTCCCTGGCCTTGATTCTTATCATCACCATCAGCCTCTCCTATGGCCAGCTGGTGACTGCTGATACATATATCTTATATCCCATAGTTTCTCTTAGCTCTTACCTGGCATTCTGCGGCGGCATCCAAGACCGCAGCGAATATATTTTCAGTGCGGAATGGGTATTTACCGCCATGTGCATCACGCTGCTCTCCTGTGTCCTGCTAAGACAATTCCTTCAGCTGAGCGACCGGCTGGAACGGCTTCATACCACGGGGGCGGAATATCTGTTTAATATTTCCATCCAAAGCCTGTTTCCTGTCATCCTGACTATTTTGCTGTTTGGCATTACCGGTTATCTGCTCCGTACCACATGGGGAAGCAGCAACATCACAAACTTTGGTTCTTATTTATTTTTACGGATTTTCTACAAAATCAGCGGCAATCTATCCGGCATCTTGCTGTACGTAATTCTCACCCATGTCCTTTGGTTTTTCGGTATCCACGGGACCAATACGCTGGAGGCTGTGTCTCAAAAACTGTTTGAACAAAATGTAACCGTCAACCAGTCCCTCCTCCAAGCCGGAAGCCTGCCCACGGAGATCTTTTCCAAGACTTTTTTGGATACCTTTGTGTTTCTGGGCGGATGCGGATGCGCCTTGAGCTTTGTCATCGCTCTTTGCATCGTCTCCCAAAAAAGCCATAACCGGAAGATCGCCTATGTGGCACTGCCTTCCGCCTTATTCAATATCAGTGAAATCGCTGTATTTGGATTTCCGATCATTTTTAACTTTACCATGGCAATTCCTTTTATTTTGACCCCTGTGGTCTTGACTCTCGTCAGCTTTCTGGCAGCTAAGGCTGGACTGGTTCCCTTGGTCACACAGTCGGTGGAGTGGACAGTGCCCATCCTGGTCAGCGGCTATAAGGCCACCGGCTCCATCGCCGGCAGTCTTCTGCAGGTCGTCAACCTCGTGATTGGCGTGCTCATTTACCTTCCATTTATCAAACGCAGCGAGAAAAATGAAACCTCCCAATTCCAGAAAATCGTCCGGCGCATGGAACAGGATATGGCCGCCGGAGAAAAAAGCGGGATATTGCCCCTTTTCCTCCATCGAAAATATCCTTATTCTTATTATGCCAAAACCCTGTCCATGGACTTAAAAAATGCGCTTCGCCGGCAGCAGGTAGAATTGTATTACCAACCCCAGATATCTTCCCAGGGAACCATGCACGGATTGGAAGCACTACTGCGCTGGAAGCATCCGGTCACAGGATATATTTCTCCCCCTGTGGTATTGGCTCTTGCTTATGAAGGGGGCTTTCTGTCCGAACTGAGCACCTACATATTAAAGCAAGCCTGTAAAGATGCCTGTGTGCTGGAACCGCATATAAAGGATGAGCTGGTTTTGTCCGTCAACATCTCTGCCAAACAGCTCATAGACGACCGTTTTTTCGAAGAATCTTATCGGATCATAGAAAGCTGCCATCTAAAACGGATCCATTTCACCTTTGAGATCACCGAACGGGCGGCCATGAACATATCCAGCCTGCTGATTGAGCAGATGCATCAAATGCAGGAAAAAGGAATCCAATTCAGCCTGGATGACTTCGGTATGGGACACAATTCCATCCTGTATCTTCAGGAGGGGATCTTCCATGAAGTAAAGCTGGACGGCCAGCTGGTATCACAGCTCCCCGGCAATGAGCGTTCCCAAGAGATCATCGCCGGAATCATCCATATGGGCCAGAACCTCCATCTGCGCGTTGTCGCTGAATTCGTGGAGAGCAAAGAGCAGCGGGATATGCTGGAAGAGCTCGGCTGTCACATCTATCAGGGATACTATTACAGCCGGCCAAAGCCTTTGGATGATCTGATTTCTGAGATAGAAACCGCAGGCACGGACACCCCTTATAAATTGTAGGATTCTACCAGTGGTTTACCCGGATATCCCATAGACCAAATAGGCCTGACCGGCTTTGATGCTTAGCCGGTCAGGCCTATTTTAATCCAGTCGGTAAAAATCTGTCTGGAGTGATTTATCATAAAATATCTTTTCCCTTTCCACAAAGGACATTCTGCCTTTTTCTGCCCGCACAATGCTGACTGCACAATTGGCTGGGACGCCCTGCTGCCAAAAATCCTGGGGATCTTCATACAGGCTGTTGAGCAACCCCCGCATGGCACAGCCGTGGGTAGAAATCAACACTGTCTTATCCTGGTAGTCCTCGTTTTCCACCAGCTCTTTCAAAAATTCCTTCGTCCTCCTGCATACCTCCTGGATGCTCTCTCCTGTCGGGGATCCCTGAAATTCAAAGGGATGTTCATAAAACAATTTCATTTCATGAAAAATACTTTCGTATTCCGGGCTTCCTGCTTGGATGCCGTCCCATTCGCCCCAGTCAATCTCCCGGAGACGGGAATCTGTAAAATACGGAATCTCCCGATAACCCAAGACTATCTGAGCCGTCTCCACCGCTCTGGACAGAGGGCTTGTGATGACAAGATCGACGTTGATATCCCGAAATGCCCAAGCGGTGAGCTCTGCCAGCTTTCTCCCACTGTCATTCAACGGATTGTCCTGTTCTCCCTGCAATCTCCGCTGCACATTCCAATCTGTCTCTCCATGCCGGATAATATATAATAACATAGCTTTACCTGTTCTTCATAAACTCTTCTGCCACTAACATAGACTGCTTCATATTTTCCCCGTCAGCGATCCCTTTTCCAGCAATATCAAAAGCAGTCCCATGATCTACGGAAGTCCGTATGATTGGCAAACCGATGGTGCAGTTCACACACTGACTCATATGCTCCAGCTTCGCGGCAATATGGCCTTGATCATGATACATCGCCACCGCTGCATCGTATACGCCGTTTAAGGTTTTATTGAAAACGGAATCCGGCGGAACAGGACCGTCCACATAAATCCCCTCTTCTTTCGCTGCTTCAATAGCCGGACCGATCTCTTTGATCTCCTCCGTACCGAACAGTCCATGCTCTCCCGCATGGGGGTTTAGACCAGCCACCGCAATATGGGGTCTGTCCAGCCCCGTCTGTTTAAGAGCATCATTTAACAAACGAATCACATCCAGCACACGTTCCTTCGTCGCACGCCTGCACGCCTCCATTAAGGAACAATGTGTAGAAACATGCATAATCTTCAAAGGCCCGTAAAACATCATAGCATACGTTTTCGTTCCGGTAAGCTGCGCAAAGATCTCTGTATGCCCGTCAAAATGATGGCCGCCCATATGCAATGCCTCTTTGTTCAAAGGACCTGTCACTACCGCTTGGATTTTCCCATCCATGGCATCTTTAATGGATCTTTCAATATACTGGTATGCTGCGTCTCCGCATTTCGCAGAAAGCTGGCCGATCTCATATTCCTCCATCTTCAGCCCGCAGCTGTCAATCACATTGACTGCGCCGCTTAGATACTCTGACAAGTCGTTAATCGGGTGGATGTTCAGCCCCAGCTTTAACATTTCATTATAATACTGCAGGATATCCGCCGCCCCATAAACCACATATTCATGCTGATAAACATCCTTCTTCGCAAGCGCCTTTACAACGATTTCCGGACCTACTCCTGCCGGATCTCCCATAGTGATTCCTATAAAACTCATAATAATGTCACTCCCTTATCTTTTTTCCTTTAAATACCGGATGGAATCCACCAGCACATTCTCATCGCCAATGGAACCGCCCTTGACTACCAAAGGCAGGCCCGGATAATCCCCGTCATCCGCTTCGATGAACGCCACCACCGGCAGGACCTCCTCCACAAGCTTCGCACCGTAGGCATGATTTTTTTCAATAAAACTAATGGCCGTATCACCGCCGGTTAAAAAGACGCCGCATACCTTAGCCTCTTTGAGGATCTTGGTGGAAAGCTCCCCCATCTTGTCCTGCGTATACCTGGCCACATCGCCCCGCTTCATACCAAGCTTTTTCCCCGCGTCCACGGCGTCCAGATAATCCTCGTGCTCCTTGGCAGAGACAATGACCGCATCCCGTCCTGTCCGCAGAGCTTCCACCGCTTCCCGGACCGTGCCATCCAGCGTGCCGCCTTTGAGAAGAGATGCCACATTCATTTCAATCAGCCATGCTCCCTGCTCCACCGCTTTTCTCACCTGTTTTCTGGATGTTTCACTGATGCTGCCTACCATTGCCAGTACCGGATATTTGACATGCAATGCAGAAAACAAGGAATTTGCCAGCCCGGCGGAACCTACCCAAAGCACCTTCTTTCCCTGTCCCAGCACAAACTGTACCACCGCATCCATATCTCGGTTCTCCAGCACGTCAAAGGTGATAATATGCGCGTCGTCCAGATGGAAATCCCGGCTCCGCACCTGCGCCAGGGTAAAATACTGCACCGGCTCCTGCAACTCCTCCTCCAGCATGATTTTCAAGTTGTCCTGCTGCACCAGACACAACGGATCTTTCATAATTTCCGTTTCACAGATCCGTACCCCGTGCATCATCAAAATCCCATCCACCACGGTCCGGCCGGAATCCGGATTAGCCGGATTGAACACGATCAAATCTGGCTTGAGCACTTCTCTGGCCGCAACCAGCTCCGCCTTGATATTGCCCCGGATCGTGGAGTCAATTTTCTTATAATAATGCTCATATGGATATGCTGCGAGGTCTTCATAGATTGCTTTCACCTTGCAATAAGCTTCTTCTGCCGGAATATTTCTCGATTCCGAATCGATCACATAAGACTTCTCCGGGTCGATATTCTGTGTACTGAAGGCAATATGTGCTTCGATTCCGTTTTTCGACATCTGTACACCTGTATCCCCCGCTCCGGTGAAATCATCTGCCACCATTAAAAACTTCCCCAATTTTCCAAAACCTCCCATAATTGATCTTTTATCCGCAAATCAAACAGCGGTTATTCCTTCGGAAATTTCGGACACCCAAATTTTTTCGCCCACCAACTGACGATAAAAGGAACGATCAGCGCCGACAATACCGTAGATGCTGCCACCTGCACCGTAGCTGTGGCCGCAAAGGATTCCCAGGCCGCATCCGCCGTGGCGATCACAGCTGGAACAGCCACTGCGTTGCCCGCCGTCGTTGCCACCGCCCATCCGGCATAGCCGGGCCGTCTTCCGATCAGACGGTCACACAAACAGAGAAACGCACCGCCCACAAAAATCGTGATCATTGCCAGAACAATTCCTGAAATACCGCCCTTGACAATATTCGTCAGATTGATCCCCGCGCCCAGGGAAAAACCGATGATCGGAATGATCACATCTCCGGCCGGGCCAAAAAATTCTGTCACCTTATGATCCAGATTTCCCAAAATCATACCTGCCAGAACAGGTACCAGCGCTGCCACCAGGCTCATGATCGGAATATCCGCTAACCCGGACGCCCCCAGCGCTACCAGAGTCAGAAACGGTCCATCATTAATAGCCAAAATAGGCATGCATGCACAGTCCACATCATCCCCGTAGGTCTGCATCAGCGCATAATACACACTGCCGTTGCTATTAGTTACCGCACAGATGATCGCCATGCTGGAAATTCCCAGAATCCCCGCCGGGCCAAACGCCTTGCCCACGATGATGCCCAGGATCGCTCCAATCGCAAACTTTGCTACCAGAAGCAGCCCGCCCCTTTTGATAACCGCCGGCATCTCCCGCAGCTGCAGCTTGGTACCCATGCAAAACAACAGGATACCCAAAGCACAGGAGCCGCCTGCACTGGAAAATGTGGCTGTGGTGATACCTCCGATCTGCAGAGCATTGGGAAAAATCGTATTGATCAAACACCCCAATATCAATGGAACAACCATCATGCCAGCTGGAATCTTTTTCAGAAAATTCATAATCATTTCAAAAATACCTCCCATATTTTTTCATCATATAGCTGCCCAGCCCCAAATTCTTCTTACGTAAATAGAGACTGTGGGCCCCGTTCTAGAAAAGCTTATTTTCTGTTAAAAATTCTCATCCGAATGATTTTTCCTCTGCGCATACGCTTATTTACTGCACTTTTCTCTCGATGTATCTACATTGTACCGCTGATGATAACTTTTGCGAAGTATGAAAATGTTTTCCCTGTCTCCGTGAATGAAAATATTATCATCCTGTTTTTACGTTATTTCCCAAACTATAATCCATATCTGGCCAAATCCAACAGAGCTTCTCCCAGCTTGCTGTCCACGATCAGCACGTCAATCAAACCGCCGCGAAGTGCAGCCCGGATCGCATGGGCCTTTTCCACGCCAGAAGCCAACGTAATTTTCAGTGGAATTCTCCGAAACTGCTCCAGCTCAATGGAAATCGTCCTCTCCTTCAGATCTGTGTCGCATTCCTCTCCATTTTGGTTTAAGAACCGCAGGGCGATGTCTCCCACCACGCCCTTTTCCTGTAGCTTCTGAAGTTCCTGATGTGTCAGGTATTGTGGTGTGGCCAAAATAGAAGTCGTCTTCGGATAGAGCGCCCCGATGCCATTGACCGCCACATTGACCCGGTCAAACATTTCCATGACCTGTGCAATGCTTTTTTCTTTCTTCAGAATTTTCACCGTCTCTGGGGAGCCCATCAAGGTATCTGTCAGCAGCGTATGCTTATTCCCAGAAAAAGCTTTGGCCATCCTGGAGACCAATGTCCTTACGTCCCATTCGTTTACACAATTACTAAGGCTTCCGTGCAGCGTGACAAATGAAGTATTGGCCTTCTGCGCCGGATTCAGGTAATTGATCATATGGTATACTGTGCTTCCCCAGGTCACACCGAGCACATCATTTTCCTTGATGATCCTCTGCAGGTATCTGGCTCCCTCCAGAGCCACCAGTTTTTTCACGCTTTCTGCATCAACCGCCACATCGTCCCCATTTTCTTCTGTAATATCCACCACCGGACCGATGACCACATCTTTGAGGCCGAAGGTACTGCGAAGCTCTTGTTCCAGCTTCAGACATTCCACATAGGGATTGCGGATCACAAATTCTATAATCTTTTCGTCCTTGGCACGTTTTAAAAGCCTGGACACTGTAGTGATGGATACCCCCAATTCCTCCGCGATCAAATTCTGAGATTTTTCCTGAATATAATATTGGTACGCTGCCTTCAACACCAAAAAGGTGGACTGGTCATACTTATCGATTTTCATGCTGCGATCTCCTCCTTAGTAAACTTTTAAAAGCTTCTGCTCTTTTGATTATACGTTTTTAACTGCCATGGTGTAAATATTTTCAATCTTGAAATTATTTAATTTTCTTATGATAATGTAAACAAAAAAACAGACCAAATTCCAGTACGAAAATATTTTCAGTGTTGAAATAATTTTCTTCCCGGTTTATAGTGACATCATCAAGAACAACTCAACCAAACCAAGGAGGGAAAAGCAATGATAAAACAGAACAGAATGTACAGTGAATTACTCAACCCATTATATGAAGGCTGTGACTTGAATGACTTATGTGTTGCCACCTATCTGGTGGGCGCTGCTAAGGATGAAGGAATCGTCATCAAAGCCCAAAGCATCGGCATCGAGCAGACAACCGGTTCCTGGGTCGACGTCCCGGAAGAAACCGATGTAATGCGTGCCAAATACTGCTCCAAAATCATCGGCATCTATGAAGTTCCTGCTTTCGAGAACCAGACCGATGTAAATATGAATGTTGCAGACGGCGACCTCCGTTTCTATATCTTAAGAATCGGCTATCCGGTAGCCAACATCAAAAACAATATTCCTCTTTTGATCGCTTCCATCACAGGAAACATCATGTCCATGCCGTATCTGAAACTGCTGGACATCGATTTCCCAGAAAGCTTCGTCAAAGATTTTCAGGGTCCCAAATTCGGTATTGAAGGCATCCGTAAGATTCTCAATGCCTATGACCGCCCACTGCTGAACAACATGATCAAGCCTTGTACCGGCTATACCCCGGACGTAGGAGCAAAACTGTTCTATGAAGCTGCTGCCGGCGGCGTGGATGTGATCAAGGACGACGAGCTGATCGGCGGAGATCGTGTCTTCAACAATATCGAGGACCGTGTCAAAGCGAACATGGACGCTGCCAAAAGAGCCGCCGAAATCAAAGGCGAACCTACATTATATGCCTGCAATATTACCGACGATGTTTCCAAATTAAAAGAAAATGCCATGAAGGTGATCAACAACGGCGGCAATTGTATTATGGTGGACGTACACGGCGTAGGCTATTCCGCAGTAAGAGCATTGGCTGAAGATCCGGAAATCACAGTGCCAATCCTCGGACACTCTTGCTTCAACGGAGCATTCACCGCCTCTCCTTATCAGGGCATGAGCTCCAAAGTTGTGACAAAGCTGGCCAGACTTTCCGGCTGTGACATTTACCTGACCCAGCCCCCTTATGGAAAATTTGACAACACCTTTGACAACTACATCATCAACTTGATCACTGCCAAAGCGAAAATGTATGACATCAAACCGATGCTTCCATTCGTTGGCGGCGGCGTTGTTCCTGGGCTCGTTCCCAAATTCCTGGACGATGCCGGAAATGATATCCTTCTTGGCGTAGGCGCTGGCATCCACGCGCATCCCATGGGACCGCAGGCCGGTGCAAGAGCATTCCGTGCAGCCATCGACGCATGCATGAATGATGTGCCTCTCCGTGAAAAAGCAAAAGAATATAAGGAACTCCAGGCTTCCATCGATAAATGGGGCATCTACGGAGAAGACCACAGCAAAGATCTTTACGCCATCTGATGCCAAAGCTGTTTGCTGCCGATCACGCCCGCTCATCACGGGCAACCCATGAACACTCCTCAAAAACCGGTGTATAATTCAAAAAAAGATAATAAAATGCCATCCGTCTATTTGCAGACGGATGGCATTTTTATATGGCCTCTACTTTTCGGGGACAAAACAATACCCTCAGGCTTCTTGTTTTTTTGCTCTATATTTGGAGAAGGTGCTGGTCAGGGAATGATTCCCGCATGCTTTCAAGCACTTTCCACAGCGGATGCATTCAGTGCTGTTGGGTGTTTCATATACGGAAATACCCATAGGACAGGCTCTTTGGCAGGCCTTACAGCTTGTGCAACGGTCCTGATCCACCTGAAACCGGTACAAGGCTATCGGATTAAACACGCTGTATACCGCACCCAGCGGACAGAGATACCGGCAAAAAGGCCGATAGATCTTTATAGAAGCCAGCACAATCAGAACCAATATCAACACCTTCCAGCTGAACAAAAAACCCAGTCCGCTTCTAAGCGAAGGATTCAAGAGCGTCAACAAAATTCCACCCATCAGCGTCCCTGCCGGACAAATGAGTTTACAAAACCATGGGGTTCCCCCTCCTGCCACGTTTACAATGACCGAAGGAAGGAGGATGACAAAAAGAAGGAGCACTAAATATTTCAAATATCTCAGATACCTGTCTCCAGGTACCTTCCTTAACTTTTTCACCCCCGGAATCTTATGTAATAGATCCTGTACCAGCCCAAAGGGACAGAGCCATCCGCAGATGAACCTCCCGAAAAATGCGCCGACTGCCATTAAAAATCCGATGATATAAAAGGAAAACCGGTAATGGCTGCTCCCAAGCACCGCCTGCAGAGAGCCGATGGGGCAGGAGCCCAATGCTCCCGGACAAGAATAGCAGTTTAGCCCCGGCACACAGAATTTTTTTCCGGTGCCTTTATAGATCGTCCCCTGCAGGTAACCATTGATATATCCGTTGGTCAGTGCAGCCGCACAAATCTGGACTGCCAATCTGCTGTTTTTTCCGAGCTTATCAATAAAACTCATTCCGCTTCCTCTCTCTTATCCAATCCCGACGCATTCCAGGCAGATGGATACCGCTTTCATCAGCACTGTGCCCACTTCGCCTCTGAATATCCCCAGTCCTATAAAAAGCACTCCTGCTGCCAGTATTGATAGACCTGCGCAATTACTTTTCAGAAACTTTCCCATCGTTCAATTCTCCCAGTTTTTTGTGGACGATCTTTTTCCATTCCTCTTTATCATTGGATCCCGTATAAGGTTCTCCTACCATCCGGCCTTTCTGATCCACAAAATAAGTAGTGGGAAGGCCTGTTAGGTCTTTCAGATCTGTATTTGCCAGTTTCTCAGAGACCTCAAGCTGGGGATACGTAACGCCTGTATCCTTCAGCACACTTTTTGCCTCTTTGACCTCTTCCTCGGACAAGCCTGCTTTTATGCTGCCTTCCCCACCGATCACCAAGCCAACAATTTGCACGTCCGTCCCTTCCACCTGTAATTCCTTCTGGAGCTCCTCTAATTCCGGCAGCTCAGAAACACAGGGGCCACACCAGGTAGCCCAAGTGTTGACCATTGTCAATTCTTTTTCTTCAAAAATACTGCTGGTCACCTGGTTGCCTTCCAGATCCTTTGTGTCAAGTTCTGTAAATATCTCCGCCATTTTCCCGTTATCGGATGTCCCTTTGCCGCATCCTGCCAGCGCTCCCGTCAATACTGCCGCGAGCATAACCGCTGCTGTTATTTTCTTTCGGTTCATTTTCATTTCCTCCTCTATTTTCATCATAATTTCAAGATTCTTTTGCTTCCGGAATAGGTAGTCATAAAATATACTCCATACAGTACTGCTGCAATCCCTACTGTCAGCAGGATATTCCGGGCCACGTCCCCGGCCGTTAGATACGGAATATCCCGGTATACACCCGCCAATATCACCCCTGCATGTACTGCTGCCACCCCAAGGGGCAGTCCAAAGCATACGGACATCTGCGTCAGCAGCGATTTTTTCATCGCATCCTCTCCCGCTCCCATTTGGTAAAGAAGACGATATCGTTTTCGGTTATCCTCCGTCTGCGTCAGCTGCTGCAGAGCCAGCACCGCACATGCCGTCACTAAGAAAATAATGCCCAGATAGCTGCCGATATAAGTGCCGATCAATTGATTGGACAGGATTTCCACATAGATGTCTTGCCGGCTGTTATAGTCAAAATATTCTATTTTGGCAAAGTCATCCTGGAATGCCGCATTTCCCGCATCCTCATCACCAGCAAACATACCATTTAAAATACTCATCACAGGGATTCCGCCATCTGTCAGCTTCTGGGGTACGATAAGGGTACCAATGTCTGACAACACATTTTTGTTCTCCAGCGTGCTCTCATAAATACCGTTATTTTTCATCCATAATTTTTCGCCGCCTATCTCTATCGGATGCTCCTGTGTCTGGTAAATTTCCAATACCGATTTGGCATCCGGCATATTATAATTGAACGCATATTCATTTTCGCCCAGCGTAACCGGTTCCTTACCCAACAGATTTCGGATTCTGTTATAATCCTCCAGACCGATGTACCAGACCGGACTATCATCCAAAATTTTTGTCACTTCTCTTTGACCGCTGGCACTCTCCCCAAGCAGCTGCCGCATCGTAAGATCCTTTAACTGATAAAAAGTCACCTCTTCCTCCGGTCCTAGCTGTGGCAGAACCTCGGACCCTTTTTCTTCCAGATATCCTTTGATCCCTTTTTGTAATACCTGTTCTTTTTTGGCGTTGGCATCATAAAAGAAGCTAATACTCACATCAAAAGGCGCCGCCTTCTCTTTCGTGCTGATGGCACTCTGGCCCAGACCCATGCCAATTCCCATAATAGATACGGACATGTACATCATGATACAGATGACCGCTATGGCGACCCCAGAGCTCTTCATTCGGCTTTCAAACTGGCTGACAGCAAAAAGATTCAGTTTTCGGTAATAAAAATTTTTCCTTTTCTTTAAATACCGGATCAGCACATTGCCTATGAATAAAAATAAAAACAACGTCCCTGCGCCAATCAACAGGCTTCCCGCTCCCAGGCTCTCCATCATCTTGCGGTCTGACCAGCGAATGATCACAAAATATCCCGCTGCGATCAGCAAAACGGCCAAAACACCTGTCAGTCCAGAAAATTTCTTCCCCTCCCTGACCATCTCATTTTTTCTGTCCGCATAAAGCAGATCCAGCAATTTCATTTTCCGCATTTCTTTCACATTAAATAAGTGCACACAGAAATAGGTGAGTCCGAAAAAAAGGACGGCTGCTCCCAGTGCCTTAATGGAAAAGACAAAAGAATATGCTGATACCGGGACTCCCGCAATCTTCGCCGTAATCATCGTAAGCCCCTGAGAAGCCAGTATTCCCAGAAGGATCCCAAAGCCTAAGGAAGCGAAACCGATCAAAATAGTCTCTTTCATCAGAATTTTTCCGATATCCCTTTTATCCATTCCGAGAACCGAATATATGCCAAATTCCTTCTTCCGCCGTCTCATTAAAAAACGATTGGCATACACCACCAAAAATCCCACAATAGCACATACCAACAGTGAAACACCGATCATAAATCCCTGTGCCGCAGACAGAAAATTCAGGGTATCCAAAATTCCGAATGCGGTAAACTGTTCCCCGATGGAATTAAATGTATAAAACAGGCAGACTGCAAAAGTCAGGGTGAAGAAATAAATGAAATAATCCTTCGCGCTTTTTTTCACATTTTTACGTGCCAGCTGCCGGAATACTTTTTTGGAAATCCTATGTCTACACCGCATGGCTCTTGTCACCTCCCAAGATCGAAACCACCTGCATAATCCTGTTGAAAAATTCCTTTCTGGAATCGTTGCCCCGGATCAATTCATTGAATATTTTTCCGTCCTTCAAAAAAAGAATCCTATGGCAGTAGCTCGCGGTAAATGCATCGTGTGTCACCATTAAAATCGTCGCTCCCATGCGTTCATTCAGCATCCCCATATTTTCCAGAAGCATGCCTGCTGATTTCGAATCCAACGCTCCAGTGGGCTCATCTGCAAGAATCAAGGATGGATTTGTGACAATGGCCCTGGCACACGCGATTCTCTGGCGCTGGCCGCCGGACATTTCATAGGGATATTTATCGATGATCCCGGATACCCCAAGCGCATCAGAAATTTTCTCAATCTTCTGATCGATGACCTTCGGCTTTTCCCCGGCTATCGCCAGAGCCAGGGCAATATTATCACGTCCGGTCAAGGTATCCAAAAGATTAAAATCCTGAAAAATGAATCCCAACTGCTCCCTGCGAAAGCGTGCCAGCTCCTTCTCTTTCATCTTTGTGACATCCGTCCCTCTGATGGAAATATGCCCTGCCGTCACTTGATCAATTGTGGAAATGCAATTGAGCAGGGTAGTCTTGCCGCTGCCAGATGCACCCATGATCCCGATATATTCCCCCGACTCCACTTCAAAGCTGATATGGTTGACTGCTTTTGTGATACTGCCTTTATTCTTATAAAATTTCTCAAGATTTTCCACTTTTAAGACTGTATTCATATTTTCCGATATCCTTTCTGTATTTGTTCTTGTTGAAATCAGTCTAGCACGGAAGATCATTCCCTGCTATGTATTTAAATGACAGTAGCATTACATTTTTGTTATGTTTCTGTCTGCCGCCGTAAGCTTCTCAAGAAAGAAAAATTCCGGAAGCCTGTATCGGTTTCCGGAATTCTTATGTTTCCTTTGGTGATTCATGATATTCTGTTGTCTTATGTCCGATCCCCGGACGCCTCTGCCCGCTTCAGACGAAACTCCAACTCCGTGCCCTCTCCCTGACAGGAGCTGATCTCTAACGGAATCTCCATTTTTCTGCACAGATCCTTGCACAGATATAAACCCATACCCGTGGATTTTTTAAATTTCCTCCCGTTCTCCCCGGTAAAGCCCTTCTGAAAGACCCGGGTAATATCCTGCTTGGGAATACCGATCCCATTATCCGTGACGGTGAATACCACCATGCCCCCCTCGACCCTGGCGCCAAATGCCACAAAAGGTCTGCGGCTTTGCTCCCGGTATTTCACTGCATTCGTAACGATCTGCCCCAGAATAAATTCCAGCCATTTCGGGTCCGCCAGCACTTCATATTCCAAATGTTCCAACCGTGGCATAACCCCTGCTCCCACCATCATTTTTTTATTCTTCCGTATCACTTCCATCACCAGCTTTTTCAACTGCACCGGCTGAATGATATAATCTGACTCCAGGCTTCCGCTCTTGGTATAATACAGCATCTGCTCCACATACGCTTCTATTTTCCGGGTCTCCTCCTCCAAGCTGGATATCACCGGATTCCGGTTGTTCTCTATGATAAGCTCCTGTACCGCTATGGGGGTCTTGATTTCGTGTCCCCAGGTCTGAACGTATTCCTTATATTCCATCATTTCCTGCTGCTTGGCCGAAATCATATCATTCAAATACTTTCCGTTCTCTTTGACGATCTCATACATCACCTTGCCATCATAAAAATCCGGTTTTTCAATCATTTCCGAGAGATACGACTTCTCATCCAAACCGTCCCACGTCTCCTCCAGACGGTCATAATACTGCTTCTTGCGAATACAGTCGTAGGCCAGCATACAAAAAAATCCAATCAAAAAAACCGTTTCCACGGCTATGGTCACCGGGCGCTCCGTCTCCATAAATTCCAAAAACACCCCTGTACCCAGACATGTCAGAAACGCGATGCCAATGGATGCCCAGCGGTCATAGATATACTCTGAAATTTTCATACCATATACCCCATTCCCCGTTTGGTGATCAGATAATCGTTAAGTCCCAGCTCGGAGAGCTTTCTCCGCAGCCGGTTGATATTCACATTCAGCGTGCTCTCTTCCACAAACTCTTCCATATCCCAGAGCTGACAGATGATATCCGTCCTGGAAATCACATTTCCGGGATTTTCCATCAAAAGCTTTAAAATGCCCAATTCATTTTTGGTAAGATCCGCCTCTTTTCCATCATAGGAAATCCTGCCTTTTAGAACGTCCAAGGTAAGGCCATGATGGGTCAGCAAAAGCTTCTGTTTTTTGCCATAGGCACGGTGAAGCACGGTGGCTATGTGTGCCTGGAGAATATGCATATTGTATGGTTTCGTGACAAAATCATCGGCCCCCAGATTCAGACTCATCAGCTCATCCATATCACTGTTGGAACTGGTCACTACAATAATTGGCGTATCCATACGTTTTCTCACTTCCCGGCAAATAAAAAAGCCGTCCTTTCCGGGAAGGTTTAAATCCAATAAAATCAGATCAGGCGCCGCCGCTTCAATCTGCCCGGCCACATCTTCAAAGCACTCAATGAGAATACAGAAATATCCCGTCTTCTCCAAAGCGATGCACAATTCTTCTCTGATTTTTTCTTCGTCTTCTACAATCAGGATTCTTTCCATCTTTTCCTCCATGGGCGCCGCCCGCTCTACACATGGTGCCAGTATTTTTCTTTCATAATAACACATCCGCTGCTCTTTTACTATCGAAAAGGACAGCGGATAGCCGCAGGAAAACCACATCAATAAGAGATGCATTTTGTCACCTTTCATGCTATAATAAATCACGCATATTTTTCCATACTGCCACCTTCCAAATCAGTAATTATGGAGTATAACCATGAAAAAAAAGTTTAAGCTTGTTGTCCCGCTGGTGTTCGCTGTTATTTTGATTATGAGCTTTATAGCAGCAAATTCCATGGAAAATATCAGCACCTATGGAAAGCTGATCAATTATGTGGGTATTGTACGCGGAGCCTCCCAAAGAATCATTAAATTGGAAACCAACGGAAAACCTGACGATGCACTGATCGACTATGTCGACGGCATTCTGGACGAGCTTATATTCGGAGATGGCACGTATGGTTTGAAAAGAACAACAAATACTAATTTTAACAGCCAGCTGGAATGTCTCCAAGACCAATGGAACCTGATAAAAGAAGAAATTTACAAAGTCCGTCAGGGCGCGGACAAGGAGCTCCTGCTCAAATACAGCGAGGATTTTTTTGATCTTGCTAACAAATCCGTATTTACCATTGAAGAATATTCCGGGACACGTTCTTCGGCATTGGCGGGGCAGCTGGTAATCACAGCTATATTCTGTCTTGCTATCACGGTTTTGGCAATCATATATTATGTCAGGAGATTTTTTGAACTCAGAAAAAGCAATGAGCTTCTGGCAGAACAGGCCGGACGCGATAAACTGACCGGAGCGCTTGATGTAGAGCGCTTCCAACAGCAGGCAAAAGAAATTATCAACAATAACAAAAACTTAAAATTTGCAATTCAATATATGGATTTTGAAAACTTCAAGTACATCAACGATGTCTTCGGATATGATGTTGGAGATAAGGTTTTGAAAAAATATGCAGAAATTATGACCGAATCCCTGGAGGAAAACGAACTTTTTGCCCGCAATGTGGCCGACTGTTTTCTGGCCCTGCGCTGCTATACGGACAAGGACGAGCTTCTGCGTCGTCAGAAAGAAACCGACCGGAAATTCATGGAATATGAGATATTGCCGGATAATCACGATATCACAGTCGTCTGCGGCTTCTGCTGTATCGAAGACGTTATCGAACAGCTGGAAATCATTGACTTGATCAACCGAGCCAATTATGCGAAAAAGACAGCGAAAAATGTTCCGAACAGAACTTATGCTTTTTATGATGAGAGCATCCGGCAAAAGATGTTCCGGGAAATAAAAATTGCAGACCGGATGGACGAAGCTCTGGCAAACAAAGAGTTTATTGTCTATTACCAGCCAAAAGTCTCACCGGAAACTGAAAAAATCTGTGCCGCTGAGGCCCTGGTGCGCTGGCGGTACCCGGATGGTACCTTTTGTCTTCCCGGAGACTTTATTCCAATTTTTGAGAAAAACCACAGCATCAGCAAGCTTGATATCTATGTATTTGAGGAAGTCTGCCGCTTTTTGCACGGTCGCTACGCTGCTGGACTTAGTGTGGTCCCCATTTCCATCAACGTATCCAAAATCCGGTTTTATACACCGGGATTTGTGAGCAGCTATACGCAAATCAAAAACCATTATGGCATTCCCGATCAAATGCTGGAAATAGAATTTACCGAAACGGTGGCTTGTGAAAACAAGGATTATATGGTCAGAATCGTAAAAGAGCTGCACCAAAACGGTTTTTTATGTTCCTTAGATGATTTTGGCACAGGATATTCCTCTCTGGGGATGCTCAATGACATGTCCATCGATGTTCTGAAACTGGATGCCGTCTTCTTCAATGCAACCTATGACATGCAAAAAGCCCAAACCATCATCAGCGGCCTCCTTGGCATGATAAACAAGCTCCATCTTCATACCGTTGCAGAGGGCATTGAAACTGCAGATCAAGTGGAATTTTTAAGAAAACATAAATGTGATTTAATACAGGGCTATTATTACTACCGCCCTCTGCCGGAAAAAGAATTTGTAAACGCTTTAAATAAAAATGCAACAACCGGGTGATTTCTCTGTCACCCGGTTGTGTTTTTCTTGTTAAAACCATTCATTTTTTTTACGTGTTGAACATGTCTTTTTCATTTTCAGGGAGGCTGCATAAACCAGCATTGAGTTAACCTTTCGGGCCTGTTTCGGACATATGTTTACACAGCGCATACACGAAATGCATTTCTTTTTATCGGTCTCTTTTGGATCCTTTTCTGAGATTGCTCCGACCGGACATTTTTCCGCACATAATCCGCACCGGATACATTCCTTGGCAGCCTTTGGTTTCAGAGGAATCCCACCATATTTCCGATAAGGCTTATTTCCAGGAATTTTTAGAGGAGCCTGCCTTTGCTCCGCCTTCACTCTATGTACGATCTCCTCCGCAAATTCCACCAGCTCTTGGCAGTCCTCCCGGTCCGGGCGGCCTGTTGCAAACTGATGCATGATCGAATGCTCCGTCACTGCCGCAGCCCCTGCTTCACATTGAAAACCACCTGCGGTCAGCAAATCCTTCAGTTCCAGCAATGTATCCTCATAAGCCCGGTTCCCATAAGCAACAACCAATATTGCCTTCGCCCCCCTGCCTCTCATCTGTCGGATTCTTGAAGCAGCGGTTTCGGGAACTCTCCCGCCATAGGACGGCACAGCCACCACGCAAATGTCTTTCTCCATGAAAGGTATGTCTGAAAAATGAACACTTCTATCCGTCAAATCAACGAAGGTAGACGGTTCTTGAAAGGCTTCGGCAAAAATATCTGCAACCCTTTGCGTCCCGCCTGTTGGACTGAATGTAATCTTATAAATACTCAAAGCAATGCACTTCCTTCCTGTGGAAATCTATCTGAATCCACAATACCTTAACACTTCTGTTCACAATTCTGATTTTAGCATAGGTAAAATAAGGAAACAACATTCATAAGCCCATTTACTTCCACATTTTTGTCTCTTCCACATTTCTTTTCTTCATTTGCAATCACCTCAAACGATACTTTATGCTATAATTTATGAGGAATATCGGTTATCCATTGTTATATGCCCAATGGCTGGATCGCAAATAAATTAGGTAAAGGAGAACAACGCCTATGATATTGGAGACAGAACGATTATATCTACGGGAAATGAACCAAAACGATTTTGACGCTCTTTGTAAAATTCTGCAGGACAACGAAACCATGTATGCTTACGAGGGCGCCTTCCATGATACAGAAGTCCAGGAATGGCTTGACCGGCAGATAGCCCGCTATCAAAAGTGGGGATTTGGCCTGTGGGCTGTGGTTTTAAAAGAGACTGATGAGATGATCGGCCAATGCGGACTGACCATGCAGCCATGGAAAAATGAAGAAGTGCTGGAGATCGGCTATCTTTTCCAACGGGCATTCTGGCACCACGGCTATGCCATAGAGGCCGCCAAAGCCTGCAAAAAATATGCCTTTGAAGTGCTGCACGCCAAGGAGGTCTGTTCCATCATCAGAGACACCAATATGCCTTCCAAGCAAGTAGCACTGAGAAACGGCATGCAGGCAATAGACCGGTGGACCAAACACTACCGGGGCGTTGATATGCCCCACGACCGTTATGTGGCATATCATAAATAACGAGACCCGTGGCCGTAATGCCCGCCATTTACCATCCGGTAAATTTTATTACGAACGGCAGAATCTATTTTAGTATTTAGATTTTTCCCACTCTTCTGCCTCTTTTAATAATAAGGATTGAATGGCTGGGTTATTTTGGGGACAGACCAAAAACAGAAACGCACGATTGCGGCATTTCTGATAATGTTCGCCCTTTAACCAAAAGTCATACCCCATAGAGCATTTGGGGTTGCAGGCGTCCGGATCTGCCAGACGCTTACATGCCGGCGCTTTCTGAATCTCCCGGATCATTTCATCCGGCAGCGTTTCCAGAATGTTCTCATATTCATTGACATGAACGCCATAAATCCGGACAAACATTCCCTTCTTGCGGAATACATAGTTTGCCACTGTTTTCTTATGAGAAAGATAGGAAACCATGTAACCGCTTTTGGCTGACTTAATTTCCATCTTGCAGCCCAGTTTCATTAGCTTGTTGTGTACTTCCTCCACAAAATCCCGATTCTCTGCGGGAACGGAAGCGACAAAATCGTCAAACGCTGTCTTTTGATCCATATCCTTAATTCCTCCAACTAACCTTTCTGATCTATGACGGGTATCCAGATCTGGCTCAGATACTCCTTATCCATTGGATTGCCATTGCTGTACCATTCCAGCTCCGGGCATTCTGCATGCCGAAACGGATATTTGGTAAGCCATTCCTCCTGCAGAAATTTCCACCCGTTTTGGATGGCCCCAGGTACCGCCCCTCGGCAGTCGAATACTGCCCACAAAGCTTCGGGAATCCATATTTCACTATATCCTTCCGCCACGTCTCCATCTGAGATTACCATGATGGAATATTTCAATTCCTGTGCACAAGATCCCTCATAACCAAATACCCCAAACAAACCTCCCGGCCTGCTGTCATCCATAGCCACCAGTTTGTCAAACGTACCATCTTTTTGACAGTCATCCCAAAACTCCGGTACCTTTTGATGCTGTTCTCCAGGGGCATACCAGACGCTCTTTCCCATCAGCCGAAAAGCCGGCTTATGTTCCAGCCTCCAGGAGTATTGCTGCTTTACAGAAATTTGCATTTTAGGCACTACCCGCAGCTTTGCGTCCTTGTTCCGCGCTTCCTTCGGTGACATACCATGAAACTGCTGGAACGCCTTGGTAAAAGATGTGGGAGAGTCGTACCCATATTGATAACTGATATCAATCACCCGGGAGGTGGTACTTTTTAAATCGTAACCTGCCAACGTTAGTTTTCTGGAACGGATATATTCTGAAAAACTGATGCCATTCATGTATGAAAATACCTTTTGGAAAAAATCATAGGAGCACCCTGCCATCTTCGAAATTTCTTTCGGATCGACCGGTTCCTGTTTCCGCTGCAGATGGTTCTCTACATAGTCCAAGATCATCTGCAGTCTTTCATTCCATTCCATAGCTTAGCCCCTCTCGCTCTTTCATTTCTAAATTATAACTGATATGCCAGAGTATTTCCTCTCTTTTAGCGTACTCTTCGGATAGGTCAGGCAACCATTATAACATCTTCCAGCTGTCCATTTAGCAGGAAACTATTGTCAAAATTATGAATCAAATCTATTTGGGAAGAATTCATACCTGATATTTTTAACGGTTTATACCAGAAAGCTGGAACCAAAGAAGTTTTATTCCGTTGAAAGTTTGAATCTCGCCTTTATGGTAACGGTGCCGACAATCGTACGCTTAGAGTCAAAACAAAGAAAAACCCGGTTCTTTTTTATATCATAGGCAATATTGGACTCACTGTGATGTGCAAGAAAAAATCCCACCGCCCCTTTTGGATAGTAATGAGGATATATTTCATTCATTGTGGTCTCAGCAATATATTTCACTGTATTCAAATCTGACAGCGCAGCTTTTCTTATACCCATTCCCTTCCTTGTACTTTTTATCTATCCCATACCTCCCTGGTCCCATAGGGCAAAGGGCCCAACAGAATGAGATTCTGAACCCAGCTTATTATCCTGCATTTATTGTCTTCTCGCCCTCTAAACCATTGTCTGCATATAGTTGTGCTTCGTATGGAATTGCTTCCTGCTGCCGCCACCCCCGATGACAGCCGAACGGTTTTGCTATCTTTTTGAAATAATCGTGTCAATCAGACCATATTTTAGGGCTTCATCCGCACTCATAAAATGATCCCTATCTGTATCTCGTTCAATTTCTTCCATCGTATGCCCTGTATTTTCTGCTAAAATGCGATTTAACCGTTTCTTACTGTTTTGCATGTAATCAGACATAATTTTGATGTCACTGGCAGGCCCTTGAATACCATTACCGTGCATAGCTGGCTGATGTATCATAATTTCAGCATTTGGCAGCGCCATTCTTTTGCCCTTGGTTCCACCCGCTAATAGAAATGCCCCGAAACTCGCCGCAAGTCCAACGCATATGGTTGATACTTCACATTTGATATACTGCATAGTATCATATATTGCAAATCCAGCAGTTACAGAGCCTCCCGGACTATTGATATATAATTGAATATCTTTACCAGGGTCTTGTGCTTCCAGAAAAAGTAATTGGGCTACGATCAAACTTGCTGAAGCATCGCTCACTTCTTCTCCCAAAATAATAATCCGGTCAGCTAAAAGTCTTGAAAAAATATCATAGCTGCGTTCTCCGCGGCTTGTCTGCTCAATCACATAAGGAATCGTACTCATGCTGCTGTCCCCTCAATTTTTCTTATACAAACTTTATATTTTCCATAATCAGAATAGGTATGAAACTTCATGGAAATTTTATTTTGCCTGGGTACAAAAATACCTATATCTCTATATGTTTTAGGCGGATATAAATAAATCTGCTTAAAAGCCAGTGAAAATGCCTGTTGTGAGTGATACCCTGCTTCATAAGCAATTTGAGTAATCGGTTTCTCTGTATCGACCAGCTTCTGGGCCGCAGTCGTAAGTCTGCGCATTTGCAGATATTTGTAAATCGTATAACCTGTTTCTTCTGTAAAAATCCGATTTAGATGAAATCTGGAATAACCAATATTTTCTGCTATCTTTTCTAGATCAATTTCATTTTCTAAATTGTCCTCAATATAGTCAATCACCTTTTTCACTATTTTTCTATGCACGTTCATGGCCTCCCTCCTAATTTCATCTATTATAACAGCTTCCAAACAAATTTGTCTTAATAAAAAGTGCTATCTTGGTCCAAACCTCTGTTCAGCTTCCACAATTTCATCCTTTAGAGCTTTGCTTTCCTTGGCATATGCCCCCTCCTCCAGGCAATCAATGACTTCTAAGGACACCGAACATACTATCCTTTTTTCATCTTATGCCTGAATACCAGTACCGCAATCACATCCACCGCTGCTGCATAAGCCAGCACCCATAAAAGTTCCGGCATAATCTTCCCATATTCCCCTGCGAGGGCGTATCTTCCCGCATTCACTGCGTGCAGAAACGGCAAACCCTTGGCCAGTTTTCCAAAAACCCCTCCCACCATGGCCGGATCAAACCAGGTTCCTGACAGCCAGGCGCTTAAGTTGGTAAGCAGTGCACCGCAGGCACCTCCCACCTGTTTATCCGTGAACACACTGCCACACAACAGGCCAATCCCAATAAACAATAACGCTGCCGGTACAGAAACCACCACGGTCAGCAGAATATTCCGGCTGGGAGACAGTCCGAGACACAGCGCTGTGGCAAAACAAATCAGTATTTGCGCCACTGCCATGGGAATCAGCGGCAGAGCATACCCTGCCAGAAATTCCCAAGCCCCCATAGGGGAGGCAAAAAGCCTCAGCATAAAGGAACTTGTTCTGTCTTTTGCGATAATCATACCGGAAAATAGAGAGAGAAAGGACATACCAAACACCGCAATCCCAGGAGTCAGTTTATCCACATGAAATAAAACCACCGGTGCATTTGCCCCGATCAGAGACAAAAACAAGAGCAAAATCACCGGAAATCCGATACCGAATCCCAAATTTGTCTTGTCCCTTAAAATTTCCTTCGCATTACGTGATGCAAATGCCATTGTTTTCATAAGACACTGCCTCCTCTGCAAAGCGCGACAAACGCCTCCTCAAATTTTTCCTCACCGGCCATTTTCGTCAATTCCTCTGCCGTGCCGACTGCAAAAAGCCTGCCCCCAGCCATAATGCCAATCCTGTCAGAAAGGCTCTGTGCTTCTTCTAAATAATGGGTAGTAAGCACCACCGTAACTTTCCCTTTCAACTCCTCTATCATCTGCCACAGCTCTCTTCTAGCCAGCACGTCAAGCCCCAGTGTCGGTTCATCTAAAAAGAGAATCTTTGGTTCTGTAATCAATGACATGGCAATAGAAAGCCGTCTCTGCCACCCTCCGGAAAGTGTCCTTGCCTTCTTACCTGCGATTTTTGCAAGGCCACATCTTATTATCATATCTTTTGCTTTCCCGGAGGCCTCTTTTTTCCCGATTCCATAAATTCCGCAAATGAACTCCAGGTTCTCCTGAGCCGTCAGGTTTGGAGCCACTGCTGTCTCCTGGGGCGAGAGATTGATTTTTTCTTTTACTTTCATTGGAGCTGTTACCACACTGTCTCCCAATAGGCAGGCGTCTCCGGATGTGGGCGGAATCAGGCAGGAAAGCATTTTGATGGTAGTCGTTTTTCCTGCTCCATTGACCCCAAGAAGTGCAAACAACTCTCCCTGTTCCACAGAAATGTTCAAAGCGTCCACAGCAGCCACATCCCTGTACTTTTTTGTCAAACCCATCGCCTCAATTGCCTTCATCGAATCTTCCCCCTTTTTCCAAGATTTGTTTGGCAAGCTCCATAAAAATTTCCGTCTTCACCATGGCAAGCCCCTGGTCCTCATCTCCCAACACCAAAAGATTATCCCCTGGTTTAATCTGAAAAACTTCCCTTGCCTTTTTGGGAATGACAATCTGGCCCCTCTCCCCTACCGTAACAGAACCAAATACATGCTTCCCCTTCGGCGGGATCTGCAGCCCTTCCTTTTTCGCCTGGTAATTCACTAGATTATCAATACTCACCCCATACAATTCAGCTAGTGCTATGGTATTGTCCAAGTCTGGGACAGTCTCACCGTTCTCCCATTTTGCTACAGCCTGGCGGGACACACCGATTTTCTCAGCTACTTCCTCCTGGGAATAGCCCCTCTGCTTCCGCAGTGTATTCAAATTCACAGAAATCATATTTATCACACTCCTTTACATCCAGTATAACCCGTGAATCCATATCCTTCTACCAATCCTTCTTAACATAATTGTTATCTTCCGTTGCATGGCAATGAATGGCTCGCTGCCAACTCACCACTGGGAAAGCGGTCTATATAAATCCATAACAATGAATCCTGCACAGTGTGCTTTTCTATTTGATCCTGCAAATTCTGTAAGCATAAAACAAGGGCCAAAAGCTTAAACAAAAGCTTTCAGCCCAGCTCAACTTCGCGCCTTTTACTATGGCTTTAAAATAACTTTAATACAATTATCTTCTTTTTTATCAAAAATACTATAAGCGTGGCTGCCTTCTTCCAGGGAAAGCGTATGAGTGATTATATCTGTCGCATCAAATTCGCCTTTTTGAATTTTTTGTAACATCAAATCAACGTACCTGGTTGCAGGGCACTGACCCATTTTTAATGTGATATTTTTTGAAAAAAAGTTACCCAGGGGAAAATTGTTATATTTATTGCCATACACCCCGACTAACGCTACGGTACCGGTCTTCCTGATACACTGGGATGCCGTCTCTATCGCTGATTTGGATCCGCCTTGCAATTTGAGCGCCGTTTCAATTTTTTCTACAACTGAAGTCTTTCCATCCAATCCCACACAATCAATGACAGAATGGGCTCCTCCATGTGTGATTTCCTTGATATGCTCTCCTACCTGCTCATATTCTTCAAAATTTAACGCCTCCACACCATAGCCTCTGGCATGTGCCAAACGATACGCCACACGGTCAACTGCGATAATTCTGCCTGCCCCTTTTTGGATGCACCACTTAATGGTCATCAATCCTATCGGGCCGCAGCCCAACACCACCACGGTATCCCCAGCTTTCACATTTGCAATTTCCGTCCCCCAATAGGATGTGGGCAGGACGTCTGTAACAAACAGAACCTGTTCATCAGTTAATCCCTCTGGTACCTTTTTAGGTCCCACGTTGGCGTACGGAACCCGGATATATTCTGCCTGTCCTCCAGCGTAATTTCCATGGTATTTACTATAGCCCAGCAATCCTCCGGCTTCCGCATAATCGTTGGAATTCTCACACTGACTGAATTCCCCTTTGCTGCAAAATTCGCAATGCCCGCATGCCACAGGAAAAGGGATAACAACCCTGTCACCTTTCTTAAGATTTTTAACTTCCTTTCCGACCTCTTCAACAATTCCCATCGTTTCATGGCCCAAAACATACCCGTCATACATGCCCTTTACAAGCCCATGTACTAAATGTAAATCTGATCCGCAAATAGCCGTGGAAGTAACTTTTACAATAATATCGTCCTCTTTTTCTATCCTTGGATCTTCCACATTTCTGCATTCGACCTTCTGTATGCCGTCAAATACAATAGCCTTCATATAATACCTCCTGATAACGTTTAGAGGTATTATTTGTAGATAAAGCAAATCTATGCTGAAGATTATTAGGGACGATAAGCAAAATTAGTATCCTATTTTTTCAGTTTTCAAATAAGAGATGTCATATCACTTCATGCCCTTCCAACCTTCTTGTTTACCAATGATTGTAGCTTAAAACTTCATCCAAATTTTTCCTTATTTTTCTACGTGGTTCACCTGTTTTAGCCGGAAAACCCACAGCAATAATCAAACGTACGACACGCTCTTTGGGAATCCCAAATGCTTGGTGCAGCTTTTCCTGACTCATGGTTCCAATCATACAGGTCCCTAATCCTAACGATGTGGCTTCATAACACAGTCCCATTGCAGCCATTCCAATATCCATCTGTGCAAAATGTTGGGAACCGTAATGTTCTGCCACTCCAGGTTTTAAGTGCCCCTCTTCCTCACAGATGATAATAAACGCTGGCACTTTTGCTCCCCACGGACAACCCGTTAGGCCATTGTCATCAAACGCCTCTACTACCTTTGCATGTGCCTCCGGCTCATCCACAACAATAAAATGCCAAGGCTGTGAATTGCATCCGCTTGGAGCCAATCGCGCCACGTCAATCAAATGGGTCAGTGTCTCCCTCGGAACCTTTCTATCACTATAAATTCTGCAGCTTTCTCTTGCTGCCTGTAAGTCTTCAAAATTCATACTGTCCTCTCCTTTATCCTACACATTACTTCCCACCAACACAACAAATCCTTATGTTATAACCAACCCTTTTGCTTTGATCTGGCCAATATTAAGATACTGATCAATTTTACTATCTTCCGCTTTTTTATACTGGAAAACAATTTCAAATTCCTTATAATTAAAAACATGGACAAACACGATCACATTACCAATAAATTTCTTATGCCCGCAATCTAAATATCAAAAATGCGCTCTATTCAATCACGCCCACAAAAATCAGTACGGTTGTCCAATAGTATTTTTTCTTATCCGCCGGACTGTCACATTTTTCTTATATTACAAATCAAAAATATGAACATACTCCATTTAATAAAAAAATATATTACCGTAAGATACTACAAAAATTTGTATTTCTTAGAAC
>JBMNRL010000007.1:0-108724 GCA_050944615.1 Blautia sp. | reverse complement strand
ATCCTTTTCTGTGCTCAATCAAATCTCCTGGCTCGCAGTGAAAGTAAGCCAGAAGTTTGCATAACAGATTTACATCAATCCTTTGGAATTCATCTCGGCAATAACGGTTAAAATTACTGCGTGGGATTTCCAGGTCTTTGCATATTTGATTTTTGCTGATTTCCTTTTCTTTTAACATTTCTTCAATGCGCAAATGAATTTTACCAGTATTTTCCACCATAATATCACCCCGGAATCTTGTATAATTTCAGTATAACCAGTAAAATGACGATATAATACCTCACTATATAGTGAGGTGGGACGAGGTGAAATAGAATGAAAAGAGTATTTAAGATAGTAAGTGCTATGTTAATGGTAGTTTGGATTTTGGGTATGTCAGGAATGATGTTATTCTGTTTTTTAGTTGGCCCGCCGCCGGACATGGGAATATTATATATTTTGGGAGCTGTTGTGATCTCTATTTTAATGCCCGTAACAATTTGTGTGTATTACCGGTACATCAAGTGGCTGGAAAAGGAAAATGAAAGATTAAAAGAGGCTTATGAAGGGATAGAGAAAAACTGCCATAGAAATGTTGTGGCTTATATTGGTCCGGAAGGCGTTCAGTAATTCAAGCCGCTGTTCCCACCATCAGAGGTATTAGCGGCTTTTTATGAAAATTTTTGCAGAAACACTTGCTTTTTAGATTCTGGAATCCTTCAGAATCTAACGAGTGTTTTTGTTTTGGACACCATTTACCAAGAAAAGAAAAAGTCCAGTAATCATTGAGATCACTGGACTTTCACTGCCGGCAGCGGGACTTGAACCCGCACGTGGTTGCCCACAACAGATTTTGAGTCTGCCTCGTCTGCCATTCCGACACGCCGGCGTATTTACGAACCGATAGTTATATTACCACATCTGAAGCCGGTTCGCAAGTATTTTTTGGAATTATCTTAAAGTTTTTTGAGTGTACACATTTCGGTAAATTGTGACGCATTTCGGTAAAGTCTATTGAAAAAAATGGTATCTATGAGAAAATATATAAGGTTAAAATAAATTATATATGTCTTTTTGACTATCTTTTTATATCTCCTTAAATGTCCGCAAAGCCTTATTTTATAGGCTCTACGGGCATTTTGCTTTTGTGGTAAACCTCACATATCTAGGTCTATCTTCTTATATTTTCGCTATCAAGCGTGGTTAAAATCGTGGTAAATACTTCTATGCGATTAGACGCTGAACCTCTGATTTTGCAGTATCTATGGACGCATGAGCATACCAGTTCATTGTGATACTGATGTTTGAATGTCCCATGATATACTGTAAATCTTTTGGGTTCATGTTCTTACTTGCCAGCCTTGTGCAGAACGTATGGCGTAGTGTATGCGGTGTGATATGTGGCAAGGGATTGTCCTTATGGTGCTTGTTGTATTTCTCTACCATACGGACAAAAAGCATATTGTAATCAATCGCAACTTTGGGCTTGCCTTTATGATTTACAAATAGAAAGTTGCCCCGTCCGTCTATCACAAATGGTTCTGCCTTTGGGCGTTTCTTCATAACCCGTTGAAATGCTTGTATCGTTTCTCTGCTTAATGGCACTTGCCTTGCTCCGCTTTTTGTCTTAGGCGTTTCAATATAGTAGCCCTGTTCCTTGCTCTTTAATAACTGGTGGTCGATAATCACAACTTCATTCTTGAAATCAATATCGGCTACTGTCAGTCCGCACAGTTCCGAGATACGAAGTCCTGTCTTTAACAGTATCAGCACATCATCATAATACTTGTGATACACATTGTCCGCCTTGATGAATGAGAGTAGGGCTTGTTCCTGTTCCTCTGTCAATGCGACTTTCTCTTTGGTATCATTTTCTATAACTTCACTTAACTTGAAATCAAAAGGGTTTTTCCTTACACAATCGTCTTGTATGGCGATATAGAATGACGCTTTTAACGAGCGTTTATGGTTGTTAATGGTGTTATAGGAAAAGCCTTTGTCTTTCATGCGTAACGCCCATTCCTTAGCGTCAGAGGGTTTTATCGTATCAATGCTCCTAGCACCTAACTTGTCCTCTTTCAATAACCGCATGAGCTGTTCCCGTTGTTTCTGTGTGCTCTTCTTCACGTTTGCCCTCTGTGTGTTCTGTTTGGCGTAGAGTTGGCAAAGCGTCATTTTCTTGCCTGTGCTGTCGATACCGTCCTCAATATCCCGTCTTATCTGCTGTTCCAGTTCACGAAGTGAGGGTTTTTCCCGTTTTCCCTTTGGTGTCGGGTCTGTGGGTGTCAATCTCCAAGCATACACATATTTTGTGTTTCCAAATGCGTCCACATATTTATATAAGTATTTCCCGTCTGTTCGTTGGCTCTCTCCAGTATGCAGGATACGTCCTTTGCTATCCCGTCTTTTTTCTTTCATGGTGTCTGCTCCTTTCCTTGTTGGAAAGAGCCTTGATATGACTTGTATTCATCATAACACATACAAGGCTCATTTGCATTAGATTGCGTCCAATTTGTCAATGACCTTTTCAAACTGTCGGCGTTTAATCTGTATGCGGTTGCCATTCATAATGAGCCAGCCAGCGCCCTTGTTTTCCTCTGCCAAGCGTCTTAACTTGTTTTCTCCGATACGGAAATACTTTGACGCTTCTTCAATGGTAAGGGTATATTTTTCCCATACGGGAATATCCTGTGCATTACTCATAAAACACCCCCTCACTTTCGATTACATCTGCTATATCCGTACACATCTGTTCTACAAGCATTTCCTGTTTTTCGGAAAGGTGGGTACATTCATCAATCATTTTCATGTAGTTTGAGCCTGTCAGCCTGTCGATTTCCTCTATCATCACGATTGACGGCATGACCTGTCTTTCCAGCCATTGCAGAGTGCGTTCCATATTGACAGGTACGGGGTTCATTTCAAAAGGTAAACTGTCATGGGAAATGAATATCTCCCACAGCGGATAATCGGGAAATTGCACAAAATCAGTAATAAGGTAAAACACCAACCCATGAGGGTTATATGTCAATAACAATTCCTCAACTGCCTGTACTGCCTTTTTATCACGCAGACGAATTTCAAAACGGTTGATAATATCCGTATGTTTCTTTTTGGTTGCCTGCTCCTTTTGTTTTTCATACAGGCAGAAATATTTTGTGCTTGCCTTTGAGCCGATATAAAGGGTACTTGCTAAATTACGTTTTTTTTCGCTTAGTTTTCCACCTTGTACATTTTCATAGTTTTTACAGCGACAATCCGCACCGCCATTTTTGTATTTTTCAGACAAAACGGGAATATCCAGCAGACCGCACATATCATTGATTGCCAAGTCAAAACGTCGGATAACACCGCCACAGTCAAGACAGCGGTTTAAAAATGAATACCAATCCCTGTTCTGTGCCTGTAAGACATATTCCATGTTGCGTGAGCCTGCCCCTTTTAATTCTAAAAATACACCCATGTGTTCATCATCAGAAGCCATGACCTTGATTTCCCCGTAGGCATAATGCTCCTTATAGCCATAATACCCATAGTCATAATGGATAAAATAGTCCGCTTTCATGCCAAGCACCTTTCGGATAACTTCTAATGCGTCAGTCGTTGGAAAACGGACAGACAGATAATCAACGAGCAGATAAAAAGGCTTATCACAGACATAGTAATTCAGACAACGCAGGATAATGTTCTGTGTTTCTTTACTTGCGTTGGCTTTTCCGTTCTCAAAGCGGTTGATACTATATCTTGATACATGGGTAAGACTTGCAAGTTCTCCTTGTGAAAGACCGCTTGCAAGACGTTTGTTCTTCATTTCAAGTGCAAATTCTAAATTGTTCATTGTATTCCTCCAATCCCACAACAGCCTTGAAATACCTGTAAACCACTATTCAAAAGAATGTGAAATTACTATCTTCTTAAAACTTCTCATTACTACTCACAGGTTTGGGGTTGTATGGTTTTTGACTTGTCTTTTGTGAAATAGTGCCCCCCTGTTAGATAACGGGGGCACAGTCAAGGCTCGCAGGCTCGCCAGCCGACAAAGCATTTCTTCCCCTTGACACAAGGTGTCATGGCGGTAAGCCTGAGAGGCTTCCGCCACCGTGTCAGAAATACTTTGTCAGCAAGTCCTGTTTTGCCTTTTCTAACAAGTTCCATTTCAACCAATATTCATATCTACGGGTTTAATCAGATGGGGATTTCTTTTTGAATGTTTTTGTATTTCATTCTATTGTACTTATTCACTCACAATAGCATAGTAATTCTTATATGCTTATTTGTCAATATCTTTTTTTGCCTTTACAAATCATATTAAGCATGATAGACTTATAACAGTGAAGATATAACGAGATATGGAGGGTTGTGCAATGAAAATAAGCCATTTAGGAAATAATATACAGACCATAAGAAAATTTAGGGGAATGAAACAACAGGAACTTGCGGACAAAATCGGTATCAATATGCAGAGCCTTTCCAAGATTGAAAGAGGGTTGAACTATCCTGCTTATGAAACGCTGGAAAAGATAATGGAAGTGCTGGACGTAACGCCGAATGAATTATTATCGGGAGAATGGAAGTATGTCAATCAGTCTGAAAAAGAAGTCTGTCAGTTTTTAAGAACAGAAGAACGTCTAAATGCAGAACTGAAACACGGACACTATGATAACTTCTTTGACAGCGAGGAAGAATGGCTGGAATATGAATTGGAAAAGTTACGGGAATACATTACAGACTATATCAACGGGAAAAGCATTGAAGCGTCCGACCTTTACCCAATCAAAGAATTTATCCAGCATTTGAAGTTTCAAAAATTGCTAGACCGCTATGATGATTTATACAGTATGGATATGTTTGGGGAAAGCATAGAGGGACATAAATATAGGACACCTTATCAAGTCGTGAAAATGATAAATCCGAACTCAAAAGAGGATATGGAACTGTTACGGGAAGTATTAAGAAATAACCATTTTGATGATGAGGACGAGTAATCTTTTTCCTCTTGCGAGAAGATACAGCAAACAAAAAGCCCGATCAAGAGTGCAAAGCACCACCAATGGTGGCAAGCTCTTGACAGGGCTTTTTCTTTTCTGTTGTGGGTACTCAAGAGGAAAAAAGGAAAAGTGTGATGTCTCAATTTTTTTATCTTGCACGCATAAAAAGATTGAAAGAGGTGTTTGTTTCCAGTATAATGTTTTTTGTATAGAAGCAAGGATTGAATTTTTTTGAAAGAAAGGGTTGACAGTCATGTTCACACATTGTTACGCTTGCGACAGACAGACAAGTAAATTCTGCCCTTTTTTCAATTCTATCAATAATAAACAGAACGCACAGATTATCCAGTTATAAGGGGGAGTTTGTGCGTTTTTCTATGCAAAGAATTTATGAAAAATAAGGAGTGAACAAACTATGAAGAAAAAACAAGTCCTTGCAGTAAGTTCCGCATTGATGATTGGAACAACAACTGCACTTACAGGGCTTCCTACTCCTGTCATGGCACAGGAAAACACAGAAGTTGTGCAGGAAGCCGTTGTAGAAGAAAACAAGACAGAGCAAGTTCCTGTGGAACAGAAAACAGAAAACGCAGAAGTACAAGAGAATATAACAGACAAGGAACAGGAAGAAACTGCTGAAAATGCAGAAACTTTAAAAGAAGAAAGTACAAAACAGGAAACACCTGCAACACCAGAAAAAGAAGTGGTTACCGAAGATAAGACCGTTGAAGCAAGCAAAAATACAGAAGTAAAAGCTGGAAGCATTGCTATTGATGAAACACATTTTCCAGACAAAGTATTTAGAGAATAAATCATTGCAGAATTTGATAAAGACGGCGATAGTGTGTTATCTGTTGATGAAATATCAAAAGCCCAATTCTTAAACTTACATGGTATGAAAACGATATCTTCATTAGAGGGTATTCAATATCTAACAAATTTGCAGTCTTTAGATGTTTCTACGACTTCTGTTTCAGACTTAAGTCCGGTTAAAAACTCATCTTTAAAAAGATTAGATTGTCGTTCTTCAAAAGTAGGAAGCGTTGATTTAACACGTTATCCGAATTTGGAAGCTTTCCTTTGCGATAATACATCAATTAACAGTCTTGATGTATCTAAGAATGAAAAATTGAATACGTTATTTGCAGATAGTACCTCTATTTCCAATTTAGATGTAACAAACAATCCTAACTTAGAACAACTATCTTGTAGCAATACAGGATTAATGGAACTTGATGTCACACATAATCCGCAATTAGTCACTTTAGATATAGGAGATACAAAAGTAAAAACACTTGATATAAGTAAGAACCCTAATTTGAAACAACTATCATGTTATATGACAAATATAGCTGAATTAGATGTAACAAAAAACACAAAACTGACACGCCTTTTTTGTCATGATACAACTATTAAAAAATTAGATTTAAGCAATAATTTAGAACTTGAAATGCTACGTTGCGGTGAAATTTTTGAACAAGGGATAAGAGGTCTTGATATAAGTAAAAACACAAAAATTAAAAAATTAATTTGCGATGATTTATACTGGTTAAATGTCGGAGAGAATAAAGTTCTTGAAAATAATCATGCTTTTGTAGGCAACGGTTATATTGATATTAAAGGGAATAAAATCGACTTAAAAAAAGATGTTGAACAAGGAATAGATATTTCAAAAGTAAAAGTTACTGCAAATGGAACTTTAGATAAAGATACAGGAATTATAACGGTAGATGATGTAAAAAAACCAGTTACTTATGAGTATGATTGCGGTACTTATAAAGACGGAAACGTTGTTTTAAAAGTAGAATTATCGTTAAACTCACAAGGAGAAGATAATACAGCACCAACTATTTCTGCAAATGATGTTACATTGAATGTAGGCGATACTTTCGACCCATTGGCAAATGTAACAGCAACAGATAAAGAGGACGGAACTATCACTTTGACAAAAGATAATATTGTTGCAAATGATGTAGATACTTCTAAGGCTGGTACTTACCATGTGACTTATAAAGTAACAGATAAAAACGGAGCTTCTGCTAAAAAAACGATTACTGTAACTGTGAAACAAAATACAGGCGACCTTAACTCTGCTCCAATCATTTCAGCAAATGATGTTACATTGAATGTAGGCGATACGTTCGATCCATTGGCAAATGTGACAGCAACAGATAAAGAGGACGGAACGATTATTTTAACAAAAGATAACATTATTGCAAATGATGTAGATACTTCTAAGGCTGGCACTTATCATGTAACTTTCCGTGTAGTAGATAAAAATGGTGCAATTACTGAAAAAACAATTACAGTTACCGTAAAAGAAAAAGCAACAAATAAACCTGTAAGTCCACAACAGCCACAGAAACCGAGCAAGCCAACTACTCCAACAAAGCCTAGCGGACAAAAGAACCCTGTAAAAACAGGTGATATGACAAACGTAGGATTGTTTACTTCTATGTTTGCTGGTTCAACCGGTGTATTAGCTGTTTTATTCGGTAAAAAACGTAAAAGAAATAAGAACAATTAACAAAATGTATAATAACAATCAATAGCGACTAATGATTTTCATGTAAAAGGACACCAAACTATACGGTGTCCTTTTCAAATTCTTACGTCATATCAAGGCTCATTCAATCGTGGTAAATTCGTGGTAAAATGAGTGCTTTCCTATATTTCAAAATGCTTGAAAGTATAGTGTTTATGCGGATAATCAAAAATCAGATATAAAATTTAAGGATAATCATTAAAAATTATCGTTAACATGATAAAAAAATAAAGGAGAAAACACAATGAAGAAGTATGTTGCAGAGTTTATTGGAACCGCTGTTTTAGTTATCTTCGGATGCGGCAGTGCAGTGGCAGCAAACACACTGTTGGGCAATGGAGGCGAACCTATTCCCCTGGCATTTTCCACGCTGTTGATTGCATTTGCATTTGGCCTGTCCATCGTGGCTATGGCATATTCCATCGGAAACGTTTCCGGATGTCATATTAACCCGGCGGTATCCTTTGGTATGCTGGTAGCAGGTAAGATGGAAGTCAAAGATTTTATCGGCTATGTGGTTGCACAGTTTTTAGGTGGTCTGGCAGGAGCCGGCATCTTAAGCGCTTTTATGGGAAGCACAGCATCTTTGGGACAGAACGGCTATGGTGACGCCAGCGCATTGGGAACTTCCTGTGGTATCGCGTTTTTAGTGGAAGTGGTTCTGACATTTGTATTCGTGCTGTTGATTTTAGGCGTGACCTCTAAACCGGAATTTTCTAATATTGCTGGCTTAGTTATCGGTCTGACTTTGACCTTGATCCATATCCTGGGGATTCCTTTTACCGGCACTTCCGTAAATCCGGCCAGAAGCTTTGGACCGGCCATCTTAGCCGGCGGACAAGCGCTTTCTCAGCTGTGGCTGTTTATCCTGGCTCCGTTGGTAGGAGCTGCGATCGCCGCTGTAGTACATAAATATGTTCTGGCAGCAGAGAAGTAAAAAGGTTTCTATCGTACGATAATAGGAAACATGGAATATAACAGCACCGCCAATCGCATGTATTGTGATTGGCGGTATTGCTGTACCGCTGTTTTTTAGACGAATTTTGTAGATTATAGTGTGCAGCTGTGGTATGTATTCGTTTATATGCGTTACTTCTTCAACAGGTGGATGAAAGAGATAGAAGAAATTTGAATACACAAAAATGACCAAGGGGGATGAAAGAATGAAAAAGATGAGAACCGGAATATCCATGGCCATTCTTCTTGCACTGACCGGTCTGTGCATCAGCGGCTGCGGCAGCGCTTCCAAAGGATCCGGGACTTTAAAAGTAGGCGTCCGTGATGATATCATGAATTTTGGATATCTGAACGAAACCACTGGGAAATATTATGGCCTGGAAATCGACTTGGCGTACCAGCTGGCAGAGGAATTGGGATATGAGAACGTGGAATTTCAGACAGTAACACCGGATAACCGGAAGCAGACGTTGCTGGATGGAGATGTGGATTGTTTGATCGCATGCTATTCCATTGCGGATACACGTTTGGAAAATTTTGATTTTTCAGAACCATATTATGAGGATTTCAGCCGTATGATGGTAGAAAAGTCTTCTATGATCGATAGCATGGATGATCTGCTGGGCAAAAAGATCGGTGTTTTAGACGGTGCGGATACGGCGCCGACGTTTGCAATCAAGATGAATGAGCTGGGTTTGATTCCGGATATGGAGGAACAGACGCTTTTGAACAGCTATACTTATGTGCGTATGGACAGCTATGGCGAACTGAATGACGCGCTGGAGCAGGGCATTGTGGATGTGGCTTGTATGGATGGAAGCATTGCCCAGTCTTTTATGAACGAAGACCGGATGTTCCTGGAGGAAACCTTAAACCAGGAAAACTACGGTGTGGCTACGCAAAAAGGATCTGAACTCAGTAAGCCGGTGGCGGAGGCCATTCAGAAAATGCTGGATGACGGAACGATTGGCAAGCTGGTTGATAAGTGGAATTAGGAGGAGAATGCAGTGTCTAAGAGATTGAAAAACAAAAGTATACGGATAGCTGTAGTCGGACTCATCTGCCTGGTTCTGCTGGGAGGTTTTTTGACGATGATGCAGTCTGATCTGAGCCTGAACAACCAGAAAAAGGTTCTTAACCAGAAACTGCAGCAGATGGATGAATTGGTGGAAACTGCAAACGAGGAGTCAAAGCAGACGACAAAGACTTATGACGCCCTTTATCAGTCTAAAGCAGGCAGCTTGGCCTTTATGGCGCAGAATCTGCCAAATTTTGCACCTACCGATGCAAAGATGAAGGAATATCAGAAATTATTGGAGGTCTCCAATGTCTTAGTGCTGGACCGGGAAGGAAATCAGGTGGCAAAGGCACAGGATACAGTAGCGGATTTCACCTATCACCGCTATAACCAGCTGCGTACGGTGTTTTCGGAAGGGGGAGTTTCCGAGGCATTTGCAGTGGATTTTGGAGATCATACCAACCGCTATTATGGAGCGAAGATCGACGAGCAGCAGATGATCGTCATCGAGCAGGATGGTGCGGAGCTGGCGGAAGAGCTTTTGGATACCACCACTTGGAACCGGATTCTGGGCAATGTTACCATCGGCCAGAAGGGATATACCTTTGTGGTATCCGATAGGGACTATACGTTCCTGGATTATCCAGATGAGACCGTGATTGGCACGGATGCGCTGGAAGCCGGCATACCGGTGGAGAATCTGGAAAAAGGCGCCTTTACCTGGCTGACCATAAACGGGGAGAAGCTGTACTGCGGAATTACCCATGTGGAAGATGCCTATATCATCTGTGCAGTTCCGGATGAAGAGATTGCCGCATCCAGAAATGTGACGGTTGGCATCATCTTGTTTGTGTTCTTTGCAGTGATGACCATTATTGCCACCTACGGCATTTTTGTCTGGATGGAAGAAGAACAGAACGGAAACGTTCCCGAGAACTATAAGAAATTTGGCTCTGTATATTACAATAAGGTTATCGGCCGCAAGACGGCAGCCCTTACTGTTGTGGGAATTATTTTCATATTAGTGGTTTCTTTCTATATGCAGACGCTGTTTTCCCTGTCCCGTCAGGCGGCGAGCAATAACCTGCACATCACTGAGGTAGAAAATACACTGAATCAAAATGAAGACAAGATCCAGCTTTTGACGGAACAGTATAATACCCAGTATCTGAATAAATGTCAGATCGCTGCTTATGTGCTCAGTGAGAATCCGGCGCTGGCAGTAAAAGAAAAGCTGAAAGAATTGAGGGATATCCTGGAAATTCAGGAGTTATTTGTGTTTGATGCCAAAGGAGAAGAAGTGGACTCCAGTTCCGCTTTGGTGAATTTTAAGCTGAGCGATGATCCCAAAAGCCAGTCTTATGAATTCCATAAACTGCTCAATGGGGCAGAGTATTTGATTCAGGAGGCGCAAGAGGATGAAACCTTGGGCGAATATCATCAGTATATCGGTGTGTCCATGTACGATGATAAAGGAAATGCCAACGGTTTTGCACAGATTGCCATCCGTCCGTCCAGACTGGAGAATATGCTGGTAAATACAAAGCTTTCCAAGGTATTGGACGGCATTAAAGCCGGGGCCAAGGGATTTGCCTTTGCAGTGGATAAGGAAGATCAGACCTTTGTTTATTATCCCAAGGAAAGGCTTATCGGAAGAAATGCTCTGGAATATGGAATGCAGGAAAATCAGTTCAGGGATGGCTACAGCGATTATATTACCATTGGCAATGATCAATATTTTGGATCTTCTCTAGAGACAGATCAGGATTATATCTATGTGGTGGTTCCGGCTCAGGAAATGAGTAAGGAGCGGTTGCCGGTGACTTTGGCCTCCACAGGATTGAGTCTTCTGTTTTTACTGTTGATTTATATTCTGCTGACCTTTAGCAAGGTGCCAAAAGCGGAAACGGAAGAGGAAGCTGCGGTATCCGATGAGAAACGGATGATCGATGTACGGATGCCGGACGGCACGATGAAGAAGACGGAATCCGCAGACAGCCGTTGGAAAAATATTTCCATGAAATGGTCTGAGAAGACGGCGGAACAGCAGCTGTCCACAGTGCTGAAAGGGCTGGTGTCCGTACTAGCTGTGCTGATCTGTCTGGCAGTCCTGTTCAAGGACCGGGTGTTTGACAGCGGTTCTGCATTCCTGTATGTTTTGAATGGAAAATGGGAGCGCGGCTTGAATGTCTTCGCGGTCACCGGATGCATCATTATTGTCTGTGTGGTGAGCGTGGCAACCATGCTTCTGAAAAAGATCCTGCAGATGCTGTCCAAGACATTTGGGGCGCGTGGAGAGACGGTATGCCGGCTGGTGATCAGCTTCCTGAAATATGTGTCTATCATCGCGGTGCTTTATTACTGCTTCGCTTTGTTCGGAGTGGATACTAAGACCTTGCTGGCATCTGCTGGTATTTTAACCTTGGTGATCGGCCTTGGTGCCAAGACCTTGGTATCTGATATTTTGGCCGGACTGTTCATCATTTTCGAGGGAGAGTTCCGTGTAGGTGATATCATTACCATTGGAGACTGGAGAGGTACGGTAGTGGAAATCGGCGTACGTACCACGAAGATCGAGGACGGCGGCAAGAATGTCAAGATCATCAGCAACAGCAATGTGAGCGGCATTATCAACATGACCAAACGGTACTCTTTTGCCGCCTGTGACGTGGGCATAGAGTACGGAGAGTCCCTGGAGCGCGTGGAAAATATTCTGGAAAAGGAATTCCCAAATATCAAACGCCGGCTGCCGGCCATCCAGGATGGACCATTTTACAAGGGCGTCGTGTCTTTGGGGGACAACAGTGTAAATATCCGTATTGTGGCGCAGTGTGCAGAGGGTGACAGGATTCAGCTGGAGCGTGACCTGAACCGTGAGATGAAGCTGATCTTCGATAAGTACGATATCAATATTCCATTCCCGCAGGTGGTGATCAATCAGCCTACCGAGTTCGAGAAGGCTTCTGTCTATGAGAAAATGCGTGCGGACAAGTTCAATGAACAGCAAAAAGAAGCTTCCAAAGGAATCGGAAATGAAGAGGAAGAAGAGCGCTAAACTTTAGATGTTAAGAGCACCTGTCTGTTATTTTAAGGCCTTATGGCCCTGGGATAACAGATGGGTGCTTTTTTTCGGCACCATATCCTTGTCAGGCAATATAATATGCTAGTAAAGACTCTTGTCGTCGAGAAGAGGTATATCTATGCAATTACATTTGCTTTCGTTCCTGCTTTTTGGCATTTCTTCCAATATAGACAGTTTAGTGGCAGGCCTTTCTTACGGGATTAAGAAAACTCCGGTCACCTGGCAGGCAAATCTTACAGTAGGGTTGATTTCTTTGGCAGGTACTGTCCTGTCCATGCTTTTTGGAAAGAGTGTTTTGCTTTTGCTTCCACCATTTCCGGCAAATACCTTAGGTGGTTTGATCGTTATACTCATCGGCATTGTCGGTTTATGCAGATTTTTCCTGCCAAGGGCTGCAAAACAGGCTGCCGCAGACAGCCCACATGTGCTTCGTCTAAGAGAGGCCATGCTTCTTGGGCTGGCCCTGACAGTCAATAATATGGGATTAGGGATTGGTGCCAGCATCACCGGTCTGACGGTAGCTCCAACAGCCGGGTGTTCTTTTCTGTTTAGTCTGTTGTTTTTCTATGCTGGAAACCGGGCCGGACATACGAAGCTGTCCGCGTTCGCAGGCCGGGCTGCCGAACCGTTGGCCAACTTTTTGATGATCGCATTGGGACTGTATGAGATCTTCATCTGAAGCCGGCGTCCCTGCCAGTCACTTTTTTCCTATCTTGCATTTTTCGGATCCAGGTACTATAATGACTGCAATTCAATATAGGAGGCAGAAATGATGGATTTTGTATACACAGATAATAAAATTTCCCTTATGGATGAGAGGGGCAGGGTTCTTGCGGAGGTGACATTTCCGGAGGCAGGCGAATCCGTGGTCAATATAAATCACACGTTTGTAGATGATTCCCTCCGGGGACAAGGAATTGCTGGCAGGATGATGGAAGCAGCGGCTGAGCATTTGCGCAAGCAAAATAAAAAAGTGGTCCTCACATGCTCCTATGCAGTGAAATGGTTTGAAAAGCACCCGGAATATAGTGATTTGCTGCAGTCGGATCAGCAGTTTTAGGATTGGATACACGGATTGTTTTCTGTTGTCATATCTTATAAAGAGATTCCAATTTCCAGAGGAAAGAAAGTTATGGCTGACAATGTTCGAGGGAGCATCATCCGGCAGGGAAACACTATGCGGATCAATAATGCTTTTGTGGAAGATGTTACCTGCTTTGACCGTGTTAACGGTTCCATATTGATATCCTATTCCGAGAGAAGAAATCAGATCACAACGATCCAGAATTTACAGCTGAATGTGAACCGATACACGATCCTATTGAACCAGTCCGGACGGAGGATGGGGCTGTGCCAGCTGCGTCCGAATACATGGGTAGATGCGGTGTTTTCTTCGCGGATGACCAGAAGCATCCCCCCTCAGGCATATGCGTTTTTTGTCGCTACCCGGAGGCAGCCCCAGCGTCCGCCGACTGATGTTACGATCGGGCAGATTGCTTTTAATGATACGTTTAACGGTGTATTGATTACCGGAGATCCTAATAACCCAAATGCGCAGATCCGGTTTCTGATCACCGATACGACCAGGGTTTTGGACCGTTTTGGCCGGCCGATCGGCATCCAGCAGCTGCGCCGGGGCCAAAGAGTCCGCATTACCCATGCGAATTACATGACCGCCAGCGTTCCCCCGCAGACGACAGCATTCCAGATTCAATTGCTATAAAAGAACTCCCTGCCGGTTCAGTGCCGGCAGGGAAATCTGTAAAGTGGGATCAGGAAAAGATTTTATTTTCCTTGACTTCCCTATTTTTTTATGTTAATCTATATCTAGTGTTTTTAATAAGGTTTTGATTTCGCATATATTTGTAAGTCATGATTCTATTAATTATTGACGTGCATCTGTATGCGTTTTTTATTTATGAAAAATACTATATAAAAATTAGGAGGTATCTTTCATGAATAAAGGTACAGTAAAATGGTTTAATGCAGAAAAAGGATTTGGATTTATCACAGGAGAAGACGGAGCAGATGTATTCGTACATTTTAGCGGTCTTGCAATGGACGGTTATAAAACGTTGGATGATGGTCAGTCCGTTACTTTTGATACAGCAGAAGGAAACCGTGGTCTTCAGGCAGTAAACGTAAAAGTTGCATAATATCTTCTGTTTACCGAGTAATTTCAAAGCAGGCCGGCAAAGGTTATTGGATAACCTTTGCCGGCCTGCTTTTTTTATTGTATAGGAAAGTTCTTCGAGCTTTCCTATACAATAAAAAGCACTTCGTGCAGGATGCGCACAGATGCAAGAGGAAAGTGCATCTGGCGCGCAAAGCTGTCAAGCCCCTCAAAGATTGAGGGGAAGGGGGAGCTTGAGGTGGGCTTGCCCACTTTGTTCTTTTATAGGAAATTGCGTCCTAAGAAACAAAAAGCACTCCGTGCAGGATTGTCACATCTTTCAGCATTCAGAATAGGATATCAATAGATATGTTTTTAGACGGGAAGGGACATTGTATGGAGCAGATCAGAACATTGCAGGACATAGAGCCAGGAGAACGGGCGAGGATCAAGGAGCTGTGCAGTACCGGGAGTATGCGGCGGCGTCTGTTGGATATCGGGTTGGTGGCAGATACAGAGGTGGAATGTCTGGGGCGGAGTCCTGGTGGGGACCCGTCTGCCTATTTTATACGGGGAGCAGTCATTGCGATACGGATGGAGGACTGTCGGAATATTGTAATCTTTGACTCATAGGAGGAGAAAAATGGGTTTGACCAATCGTTCCACCGGGAAATATGCGCAAGGCAGCAGAAGAAAAAAAGAAATACAGGTAGAGAATACTGTGACAGCAGCGTTGGCGGGGAATCCAAATGTGGGAAAAAGTACAGTATTTAATGCGCTCACAGGAATGAACCAGCATACTGGCAATTGGCCGGGGAAAACAGTGACCAATGCGCAAGGCCGCTGTATGTCAAAAGATCAGATCTATACAGTGGTGGATCTGCCGGGGACCTATTCCCTGATGGCACATTCGGCGGAAGAGGAGGTGGCCAGAAACTATATCTGTTTCGGGGATCCGGATATGGTGATTGTAGTCTGTGATGCCACATGTCTGGAACGGAATTTAAATCTTGTGCTGCAGACGATGGAGATCACCTCCCAGGTTATCGTATGCGTCAATCTGTTGGATGAGGCAAGAAAGAAAAAAATACATATTGATTTAAAGCAGTTATCGGCAAAATTAGGCGTACCAGTGGTGGGGACAGTGGCCAGAAATAGGAAAAGCCTTCGAAAGCTGTTGCAGGTGATGGATTTGGCTGCCAAAGGAGAAATTCATTTCACTCCTTGTCAGGTGCAATATTGTCCCGAGCTGGAGAAAACATTGGATGCGTTGGTACCGATGATCGAAAGGGAAACCGGCGGTGCTAAAAACAGCCGTTGGCTGGCATTGAAGCTTCTGGATGCAGATACGGCTTTGATGGAGGAGATCAAAGCATATTTCGGTGCGGAATTTTTGGAAAAAGAAGAGTTGGCGGAGGCGCTGGAGAAAGAGAGGCAGCGGCTGGAAGCGATGGGGCTGGATACGGAGAGACGGAAGGACTTTGAAGTCACGGCAGTTGTAAAGGCAGCAGAAGAAATCTGTAAGGATACGGTGACTTTTGAAAATGCGACTTATACAGAAACGGACCGGAGGATCGACCGTATCCTCACTGGCCGGCGAGTCGGTTATCCGGTCATGATCCTGATGCTGGCATTTATTTTCTGGCTGACGATCACCGGGGCGAATTATCCATCTCAGCTGCTGGCCCAGGGTTTATTTTGGCTCCAGGACCGTTTGACCGACCTGTTTGTGTATCTTCACGCGCCGGATTGGCTTCATGGAGCATTGGTACTAGGCGTTTATCGGGTGCTGGCATGGGTGATTTCGGTGATGCTGCCTCCGATGGCTATCTTTTTTCCGTTATTTACCCTTTTGGAGGATGTGGGCTATCTTCCCAGAATCGCTTATAATCTGGATAAACCGTTTCAATGCTGTCATGCCTGCGGCAAACAAGCGTTAACCATGTGCATGGGATTTGGGTGCAATGCGGCAGGGATCGTGGGATGCCGTATCATCGATTCCCCCAGGGAGCGGCTGCTGGCGATCCTTACCAATAATTTTGTTCCTTGTAATGGGCGATTCCCCACGCTGATCGCCATTTTGACAATGTTTTTTGCGGGGAGCCAAAGCGGGGTGTTTTCCTCCGCTGTTTCGGCCGCTTTGCTTACCGGGACGATTCTATTAGGAGTGGGGGTTACCTTTCTGGTGACCAAATTGCTTTCTCATACGATTTTAAAAGGAGTGCCGTCGTCTTTCACATTGGAATTGCCGCCTTACCGAAGACCGCAGGTTGGAAAGGTGATCGTTCGTTCTATTTTTGACCGGACGTTGTTCGTATTGGGCAGGGCGGCTGCGGTGGCGGCTCCGGCAGGGCTGCTCATCTGGATACTGGCGAATGTGACGGTGGGGGATGGAAGCCTGCTGCAGCACTGTGCCGGTTTTTTAGATCCTTTTGCAAGACTCATGGGATTGGACGGAGTCATTTTGTTGGCGTTTCTTTTGGGTTTTCCGGCGAATGAGATTGTGATTCCTATTGTCATTATGGCTTATATGGCCCAGGGAAGCCTGATGGAGCTGGGCAGTCTGGGAGAAATGAAGGCACTGTTTTTGGCGCATGGCTGGACCTGGACGACGGCTGTCAGCACCATGCTTTTTTCGTTAATGCACTGGCCGTGTTCCACCGCGCTTCTGACCGTGAAAAAAGAGACGGGAAGCTGGAAATGGACGGCTTTGGCCGCCCTGCTGCCTACGGTCATTGGAATTGTTGTATGTATGTTGTTTACAGCACTCACGGAATTATGGTAAGATGGTCAAAATACGATCCGCAGTATAGAGAATGACTGGGGATTTTGACCGAAGTGAGCATTTCCGTATAGATGGAGGCGGACAAATGATAATCAGTGATAGAGCTTTGATGGAAGATGTGTTGGCGAATGCCCAGATTGGGCTGTGGGTCATAGAGATTGATGCGGGAGAGGCTCCGCGTATGTATGCGGATAAAACGATGCTGAAGCTGCTGGGACTGGATCATAAGCCCACGCCGGAGGAATGCTACCAGGTTTGGTATACACGCATTTTTCCGGAATGCTATGCCAAAGTAAATGAAGCAGTAGAAGAGATTCGCTGCCGCCATGCAGGAGAGGTGAGCTATTCCTGGCTGCACCCAAAGCGAGGAGAGATGTTTATCCGATGCGGAGGCACTTTAGATGCGGATTACAAAAAAGGAATCTGTCTGCGGGGGTATCACCAGGATATTACGAAGCTGGCGAAGCTGGAACAGGAGAAAGAAGGTCTGGCCAAATTTAATGAGACGATGCTGATGTCGTTGAAGGATCTGTTTTATGTGATTTGGCTGACGGATTTAGAGACAGGTAAGGTCCAGTATATACATAGGCCAGAGAAATATGACGTAAAAACGGGAGAAGTGCTCGATGCCAAGGAAGCGGTGGATGCGGTCCGTCCTTTTATTCATCCGGAGGATCAGGAGCGGTTCTGTGAGGATCTGAGCATGGATAAATTCCTTCAGATGCTGGAAGAAGGACAGGAACATTTCGGAGGAGAATACCGGCGGATGATGCACGATGGTTGTCATTGGATCTCCGTCACGGCTTATATTACCGGCTGTAAAGGCGGCCCTCGGAGCGTTCTGGTGGCGGCGCAGGATGTGAGCGATCAGCGGGAAAAAGAGAATCGCAGTAAGGAAGCCCTGATGGAGGCATATGACGAGGCCAAACGGGCCAATCAGGCCAAGAGCGAATTCCTTTCCAAGATGAGCCATGATATCCGAACGCCGTTAAATGCCATCTTGGGAATGACGACTATTGCAGAAATGAGCATGGAGGATCCGGAGTGTATCAAGAGCTGTCTGGAGAAGATCCGCACTGCCGGAAAGAGTCTGAAAAAGCTGACGGATGCGATCTTGGATATGAGTAAGATTGAAAGCGGCAAGGAAGAGCTGCGGATGCGGGCTTTTTCCATAGAAGAGCTGTTGACGGATACCCTGGATATGATCGAAGTCAGGGGCAGTGAAAAACAACTGGAGATATCCATGGACACCAGCGGCATTCGGCACGAGGAAGTGGTCGGCGACCGGACGAAGCTGGAAAAGGTATTTCTCAATATCCTGTCCAATGCGGTAAAATATACGCCGGAGGGCGGCAAAGTAGAGATCAAAGCGGAGGAACAGCCGTCCCTGCAGCAGGGATGCGGCCGGTATCAGTTTTTCTTCCGGGACACTGGAATTGGGATGAGCCGGGAATTCCAAAATAAGATCTTTGAACCATTTGCCAGGGGGAATCATCATTTGGTGGAACGTACAGAAGGGACCGGTCTGGGAATGGTCATCGCTTATAACATCGTACAACTGATGAAGGGTGAGCTCAGGGTCGACAGCGAGGAAGGAAAAGGGTCTTGCTTTACTGTGGAGCTGAATCTGACATATGCGGATGAAAGACAGGAGCCGGAAAAAGAAGCCAATGAAAAGGAGCTGTTGGAACGGTCCGATTTTCAAGGAATGAAGGTTCTTCTGGCAGAGGACAATGCGCTGAATGCGGAGATTGCAGAGACGTTGCTGCAAATGGCCGGGGTAGAGTGCGATACGGTGTCCAATGGCGCGGAAGCGGTAGAGGCTTTTTCGGCGCATCCGGCCGGCTATTTTGAGATGATATTTATGGATATCCAGATGCCGGTCATGGATGGATACGAGGCGGCAGAGAGGATACGCCGTCTGGGACGTGCGGATGCGGCATCAGTGCCAATCATCGCTATGACTGCCAATGCTTTTCAGGATGATGTGCAGATTGCTACGAAGGCGGGAATGGATGCTTATATTGCCAAGCCTATTGATATTGGGAGGCTGGTGGAGGTCATGGGGGAAATGAAAAGAAAATAACATAGAAAAGTCTCCAAAAAGAAGGAGGGCCGGCACAGTTGGTTGCTGTGCCGGCGTATGAAAAGAAATTTATTATGAAAAAAATGTTGGCTTCTTGTTTTTTTCTATAGTTATACTATAAGCAAGACCTGTGAAGAATCTATGAGAAGATTTTGAAGTTTTTGTGAATGTACTGTAAATGTTATTCTGCCTTTTCCAAAAGCCCCATAGCGATTTTTTCGCTGGTGATGGGAAGCTCACGGATCCAGAGGCCGGTGGCGTTATAGACGGCATGTGCCAAGGCGGGAGCCGGTGTATTGATGACAATTTCTCCGATGGACTTGGCTCCGAAGGGGCCGCTCGGCTCATAGCTGCTTTCCAGTTCTACCCGGATTTTCCCCATGTCCAGACGGCTGGGGATTTTATATTGCATAAAACTATTATTTAACAGCTTTCCATTTTCGTTGTATTGGATGTCCTCGTAAAGTGCCATGCCGATTCCCTGGACGATGCCTCCTTCGGTCTGCACCCGGACCAGGTTGGGATTCAGCGGAGTTCCCGCATCCACGGCTGCCACGTAATCCAGGATTTCCAAAGCGCCAGTTTCTTTGTCCACTTCGATTTCCACCATGCCGACCATGAACGGCGGCGGTGAATTGGGAGAGCTATGGCTGACAGTGGCTTCCAAAGCATCCAGGCTTCCGCAGGCACTCATGCGGCCAAGCTCGGTAAGATCCACGTTTTCACCGGTAGGCTCATAAGAGATCCTCTGTCCGTCAAAGGACAGTTTTTCTTTCGGGCGGGATAGGATCTGCTCGCCTCTGTCCAGAAATTTTCCGATCAATTGCTGGCAGGCTTTCTCCACCGCTTTGCCAGTGACATAGGCAGTGCTGGAGGCGTAGGAGCCAGAATCGTATGGAGAGGAATCGGTATCTGCCGCTGACAACGAGATCTGTTCCATCGGGCATTGCAGACATTCGGCAGCGATTTGGACCATCGTGGTATCACAGCCGGTTCCCATGTCGGCAGCGCCGATGCGCAGGATATAGGTGCCGTCCTCATTTAGGCGGATGGAGGCGGAACCTACGTCCACCCCGGAAATGCCAGAGCCCTGCATGGCCATGGCAACTCCCACGCTTCGTACCTTTTGGTTTCCCATGTCCCGGCATGGGAATTTTTCATTCCATCCGATCATTTCTTTGGCTTTGGCCATACAGCGGTCCAGAGCACAGCTGGTGTTGGTTTCATTGTAATAAGCGGGCATGATATCCCCTTCTTTTACCATGTTCTGCTCCCGGAGGGCCACCGGATCCATATGCAGCTTGGCTGCCAGCTCATTGACCGCGCTTTCCACGGCAAAGATCCCCTGGGTGGCGCCGTAACCGCGGTAAGCGCCGGCGGACATCACATTTGTATAGACTACATCATAGGTAAAACGAAAGGCGTCCAGATTCCGGTATAAGGAGATGCTCTTGTGGCCGGACAGACCTACCGTTGTAGGTCCATGTTCGCCATAGGCTCCGGTATTGGACAGGGTATATAAATCGATGGCCCGGATCTTGCCAGTTTTGTCTGCGCCGATGCGCACTTGCATTTCCATTTCATGGCGGGGAGAGGAGGCGGTCTGGCATTCGTTTCTGGTGAAAATAATCTTGGACGGTTTTTTGGTCATCCAAGTGACAAAGGCGGGATAAATTTCGGAAACTGCCGTCTGTTTGGCACCGAAGCCGCCGCCAATGCGTGGTTTGCTCACCCGGACCTTAGTTTTGGGGATCCCCAGGGCATTGGCGATGAGCCGGCGCACGTGGAAAACGATCTGGGTGGAGCTGAAGATATTTAAACGGCCGTAGGCATCGATGAAGCAGGCGGTGGAAAAAGGTTCCAGCATGGCCTGCTGGTTGGCTTTGGTGTGGTAGGTCTGTTCGACAACTACGTCACACTGAGAGAGCACTTGTTCCACGTCTCCGGCGCTGTCTGTTCCACAGGCGCATAGATTCCGCCGATTGTCAGCCCCCACCGGGGAAAGGGCATGCCAATTATCTTCCGGATGGATCAGGATCTTATGATCCTTGGCTTCATGGAAGTCCAGAAGTGCCGGAAGGACCTTATATTTGACCCGGATCTGCTTCAGCGCTTTATCCACAGCTTTTTCTGAGGTTCCGGCGACGATCGCCACGGGATCTCCCACAAAGCGCAGGTGTTTATCCAGGATCAGCCGATCCTGGGGACTAGGTTCCGGATAAGTCTGGCCGGCCAGAGTGAAACGATGGCCAGGTACATCCTTATAGGTATAGATAGCTTCGATGCCAGGTACTTTTAAGGCTTTTTCTGTTTTGATCTCTTTGACTAAGGCGTGGGCGTGGGGGCTGCGAAGCAGTTTTACGATCAGGCAGTCCTTGGACGCCAGATCATCTAGGAAAAGAGGCTGGCCGGTGACTAAGGCCATCGCGTCTGTTTTTGGAATTGACTGATTCACATAATTCATGCGGTCACCTCCTTGTGGTCACGGCTGGCCAGAAAGGCTTTGATTCCCCGCAGCTGGCCTTCATAGCCAGAGCAGCGGCACAGGTTGCCTGCCAGGTATTCCCGGATTTCATCGTCGGTGGGATGGGGATTTTCCCGCAGAAGGGCGATGGCGTTCATGATGGTTCCTGGATTGCAGAAGCCGCATTGCTCCGCTCCCTGGCTGGCGATGAAGGCGCCGAATTCGGCCGCCTCTTTTTGAAGGCCCTCCAAGGTTTCTACGGAATGCCCATGGGCTCTGGCAGCGAGCATGGAGCAGGAAAGCACCGGCTTGCTGTCTAGAAAAACGGTGCATAGTCCGCAGGCAGAGGTTTCACAGCCGCGTTTTACACTGTAGCATCCATGGTTTCGTACAAAATCAATGAGAAGCAGGTCCGGACGGATCTCTTCTTTGACAGGTTTTCCGTTTAAGGTCAGTTGCAGCATCATGATGGGGATCCCTCCTTGGTTTCTTCCGCAGCCAGCGCTTCAAAGGCACGGCGTGTCAGGACGTTTGCTAAGTGTTTCCTGTATTTGGCACCTGCCCGCAGATTAGAGCCGGTGGATATTGCTTCGGAAACGTAGGAAGCAAATGCTTTTATATTTTCGGGTTGGAAGTTGTCCAGCAAATTTTTCTCATCTCGAACGATGATTGGTTTTCCGGGGCGTGCGCCGATAACTGCTCCGGCATGGCCCCCTCTGCAGTAAGTGGCACAGGTGAGCACTGGAAAATCTGTTCTGGTATTCCGGTGGGATATGTAGGCACAGGCTTGAGGCACCTTTTTTACAATCAGCCGGACCAGGATATCATTCATTTTTTTGGAGTGTGGGATTTTAGAAAATTCTTCCAGAGAAATCAGACCGGCAGGGTAGAGTTCTACCATGGTGTCCAGGGATAAGAACATGGTCAGTACGTCAGAAAAGCCGAATCTGCCATAAATGCTGCCTCCGACGGTGGCCATATTTCGGAATTGGACACCCACGATGGAGCGCAGGCTTTCTTTCATGGCTCCGTTTGTATAGCGGCACAGCCCTGGATGCTGTTCCAGCTGCCGCAGGGTGGCCATGCATCCGATGGAAAAGGAATCGGGAGTTTCTTCGATGGTGTCCAGCCCTAGGCCGGACAGGTCGATAGCGGTCTGGATGGAGCCGCGGCTCATCTTCAGCCAGAGCATACCGCCCAGGACCCGGTTAGAGGCTTTCTGGTTCAGCTCATATGCCTGCTGGAGGCTGTCCGCTTTTACGATATTTTTGATTGTAAGCACTTGTGCTTCCTCCTATGTAAAAATCATTGGATCGCTTTTACGATGTTTTCTTTTGCAGTGGGTGCTCTGGATGCTGGAAAACACGAACTTCCCGGCTCTTTTTGGCACCCGAAGCCTATTATATATGAAAGCTTTTGCATTTGGCAACGTACATTTGAAAACTTTCGTTTTTTTGTAGAAATATACAAGGATTATGGTAAAATATCCATATATCTTTGGAGGGAGCCTTTGAAAAATGGAAGGGAAGAAAATGAGATATGGGCTGATCGATGCGTTGCGGGGATTTGCCTTGGTAAATATGATCATCTTTCATCTGCTGTATGATCTGAGGTATACCATGGGATGGAAGCTGCCTTGGCTTACCTCCCGATGGGTTTACTGGTGGCAGCAGGGGATTTGCTGGTCTTTCGTGCTGATTTCCGGTTTCACATGGAGCCTGGGACACAGGCAGCTAAGGAGGGGATTGGAGGTCTTCTTCTGCGGTCTGGTGGTCACGGCGGTGACCTATTTGTTCCTGCCTCAGGAGAAAATTTTTTTTGGTGTGCTAAATTTTATCGGGGTTTCCATGATGCTTTTGATCCCGCTGCGCCCTTTTTTGGAAAAGAGGAACCCCTGGGCTGGTCTGTGGGTCTGTCTGGTAATATTCGGTTTTTGTAAAAATGTAGCTGCCGGTTATTTGGGATTTTTTGGAATACCTGTGATTTCCCTGCCCCGGGCATGGTATGCGAATTATGGGACCGCCATTTTAGGGCTTCCGTTCCCAGGGTTTTACAGCAGCGACTATGTCCCTCTGATTCCTGGTTTTTTCATGTTTTTGGCCGGTTATTTCTTGTGGCGGCTCATCTGCAGGGAACAGGGGAAGGAAAGAATGCTGGGCAAAGGGGTTCCCGTTCTGCAGTGGTGCGGCCGTCACAGTCTGTGGCTTTATATGCTGCATCAGCCGGTCCTGATGGGAATTCTTATGAGTTTGTCAGCTCTTGGCGTTTTTTAAAAGAAAACATTGTCGCAAACTGGACTTGTATGGTAAAATTAGACAATAGGAATATATTTTGCAAGAGGGAGGGTATCACATGTTTGAAAATAATCAGTTATGGATAGCCAGGGCGGAAAACGAAGCGGAAGATAAAATATGTATCATTCCCAAGATGGCGAACCGCCATGGATTGATCGCGGGAGCCACTGGAACTGGCAAGACCATTACCTTAAAGGTGCTGGCGGAGTCTTTCAGCGACTGCGGAGTACCGGTATTTCTGGCAGATGTCAAGGGCGATCTGGCAGGCTGCTGTCTGGCAGGTACCGATTCTGAGGATATGCAGAAGCGCATCGCAAAATACCGCTTGGAAGGCTTTTCCTATCAGCCTTATCCCACCTGTATCTGGGATGTATTCGGGGAAGGAGGCGTGCCGCTGCGCACGACTATCAGCGAAATGGGGCCGACCCTTCTGGCCAGGCTTTTGGACCTGAATCAGACCCAGAGTGATATCCTGTCTATCGTATTCAAGATCGCAGATGACAATGGCTGGTTGATTCTGGACATGAAGGATCTGCGGCTGATGCTGGAGTATGTGGGTGAAAATGCCAAAGAATTCACGACGCAGTATGGAAATATCACCAAACAGAGCGTAGGTGCCATTTCCAGAGGTCTGATTTCCCTGGAGGAAGAGGGCGGCGATGTGTTTTTCGGGGAGCCGGCGCTGGATATCAAGGATTGGATGCGCACCGATGAAAATGGGAAAGGCTTTATCAACGTGCTGCACTGTGCAAAGCTGATCAATTCTCCCAAGCTGTATGCCACCTTCCTTTTGTGGATGATGTCCGAGCTGTTTGAATGTATGCCGGAGGCAGGGGATGCGGACAAACCGAAGATGGTGTTTTTCTTTGATGAAGCCCACTTGCTGTTCCACGATGCGCCCAAGGCTCTGCTGGAGAAGATTGAGCAGGTGGTGAAGCTGATCCGTTCCAAAGGTGTGGGTATTTATTTTATCACCCAAAGCCCTTCTGACGTGCCTGATGGGGTGTTGGCGCAGCTGGGCAATCGAATTCAGCATGCGCTCAGGGCCTATACCCCTGCGGACCAGAAGATGGTGCGGGCGGCCGCCCAGTCCTTCCGGGAGAATCCGGAGTTTGATGTGATGGAAGTCATTACCCAGCTGGGAATCGGGGAAGCTTTGGTATCTTTCCTGGACGACAACGGAAGCCCCAATGTGGTGCAGCGCTGTCACATCCTCCCGCCCCAGAGTAAGATGGGCGCCATTACGGAGATGGAACGTCAGGCTTGTATTCTTAGTTGTGGCTTGAATAAGAAATATCAGGAAGTTGTGGACCGGGAATCCGCTTATGAAATCCTCAATGCCAAATTTGAAGAGGAGAAGAAGGCAGAGGAAGAGGCGAAGCTAAAAGAGCAGCAGGAAAAAGAGCAAAAAGAGCTGGAAAAGCAGCGGGAGAAGGAAGAAAAGGAAAGAGAGAAGCAGAAAGAAAAAGAGGAGAGGGAACGGGAGAGAGAAGAACGGGAACAGGAGCGGAAGGAACGACAGCGCAAAGCTCATCCCAGTGCCTTCCAAAAGGGTGTGAACAGTGCCATTTCCAGCGTGGGCCGGGAGGTGACACGATCCTTGTTCCGTGGGATTTTGAATACGCTGAAAAAACGGTAAAACAACAAAAAAAGAAGACAGCCGCATCCCGGAAGCCGGCACATGGCCAGGGAGCGGCTGTTTTGTAATGGCTGGGCAGCCGTGGGCTGCCAGATCTTTTATTTATATTGCTGCAGAGTTTCGTAGATAGCAGGATGACTCCGTTTCAGGGAAATCAAATTGCCTTCTTTGTCCATGAAACAGTGGCGGCTGGTACCGGTGGTCCGGACTTCGCCAGTTTCGTGGTCGCGGATCTCATAGCCAAAGGACAGCTTGATGCCGTTGAAGGTCTCTACAAAGACACGGATGTCCACCAGATCGCCGAAATGGACCATGGAATGGTATTGGCAGGTGATCTCCAGAACCGGACTTAAGATGCCTTCCTCCTCCAGGCGGTGATAGGGGCAGCCGATCTGTTCCAGCAGATAGACGCGGGCTTCTTCAAACCAGCGAATATAGTTGGAATGATGGATGATGCCCATCTGGTCGGTTTCATAATATTGTGCTTTGTGGGTACAGGTAAATGTGGTCATGATTGTGTCAGCTCCTTTTTCTATAAAAGGCATTATACTCCAATGGAAGGTCAAATGTAAGAGGGTTTTGCATAAATATGATAAGAAGCAAGACGCCGGTTACTGTTCACTCCCGGCATTTTTCACTTGCTGAAAATGCACGGGCCAGTACAGAGAAACAGCCAAAGAATTTGGCCCCTCGCCGAAGGCGACTTTCAATGGGCCAAATTCTTGCTTTATTTCTTTGATGTGGTATAATGTTACCATACGCTTTGCCAAAGTTTTATAGATGCATAGGAGAAAAGGATGGATTGTCAAACAGCCCAGAGTATGATTCAAAGATATATTGACCATGATCTCAACTTGGACGAATTGGAGGAGTTCATCGCTCATGTGAAGGGATGTTCTTCCTGTTATGATGAGTTAGAGACTTATTTCACAGTGTCCACTGCCATTTCCCATTTGGACGGGGATATGGATGAGGAATTGGGAACCTCTATGGATATGAGCCGTCTGCTCCAGCAGGATCTGAAAAAACGGGAATTCATGGTGAAAAACCGCAGGATCAAGAAAATGCTGGGTATTTTTTTATGCTGTTTTATAGTCTGCGTGTTGACGGCATTGGCATTGTGGATTTTGATCTGATTTTTTTGAGGAGGTAATCTATGAATTTCACATCAATCTTAAAAGAGGTCAACAACTTTGTCTGGGGCCCGTATATGCTTGTACTGCTGGTGGGCACCGGCATTTTTCTGACCGTCCGTCTGAAATTTTATCCCTGGCGGAATCTGGTCTATGCGCTGAAATCCGTATTCGCAAAGCCGGACCACAGTCAGGAAAATGAGCATGAAGGGGATATTACGCCGTTTCAGTCTTTGATGACCGCTTTGGCGGCGACCATTGGCACCGGCAATATTGTCGGCGTGGCCACGGCTATGGTGACGGGAGGTGCTGGCGCCCTGGTTTGGATGTGGCTGAGCGCCCTGTTTGGGCTTTCTACGAAATATGCGGAGAGCGTGCTGGCGGTAAAATACCGCAGACAGAATAAGGACGGCGAGATGGCCGGCGGCCCGATGTATGCGATGCGCTATGGCTTTGAGCTGAAAGGGCAGGGGAAGCTGTCTCAGACCTTGAACCCGGTGGTCAAAGGGATCGGCGCTGTGCTGGCATTTTTATTCGCGTTGTTTGCTGTGATCGCATCCTTTGGCATCGGCAATATGACCCAGGCCAATTCCATTTCTGAAGCGATACATAATACCTTTGGCATCCCTGCTTGGGTTACGGGACTTATCCTTGTGATATTTGCTTTGATTGTGCTTTTAGGCGGCATCAAGAGCATTGCCAAGGTCTGTGAAAAGATCGTGCCTTTTATGGCAGTGCTTTATTTTGTAGCTGGTGTTGTGGTAATCTTCATTAATATTAGAAACGTACCTTCCGGCGTAGCCGAAATTTTCCGGATGGCGTTTTCTGTGCGGGCCGTGGCTGGCGGTATAGGCGGAAGCATTGTGGCTTCCATGCTGGATGCCATGCGCTGGGGCGTGGCCAGGGGCGTGTTTTCCAATGAGGCGGGCTTAGGATCTGCGCCGATTGCAGCGGCAGCAGCCAAGACCGATCATCCTTCCAGACAGGGATATATCAATATGACAGGCACCTTTTTTGATACCTTGGTGGTTTGCACCGTGACGGGGCTAGCCATCGCGTCTTCCGGTGTGCTGGGCAGTCTGGATGCCGCCGGAGAGATGGTGACGGGTGCGGCTCTGACCATTGCGGCCTTTGATTCCGCGTTGGGAAGCCTGGGTGGCTATGTGATCACCATCGGCATCACATTGTTTGCTTTTTCCACCATTTTAGGCTGGGAATATTACGGGGAAAAGTCTCTGGAATATTTGATGGGCGGCACGAGGGCCAATAAGCTGTACCGCCTGATCTTTTCCCTGGTGATCTTTGTGGGAGCGACTACGACGCTGCAGGTGGTATGGGATTTTTCCGATACGATGAACGGTCTGATGGCTATTCCGAACCTGCTGTGCCTGCTGGCTCTAAGCAATGTGGTCGCCAAAGAATGCTTTGAATTCCAGAAGGATGTCATCCAAAAGGATAAGAAAAAATAAGAGTTTTGTATGCCTGCTTTTTCCGGTTTGTGAAAAAATCGGAGGAGGCAGGTATTTTTTATTGGAAAAAGGGACTAAATAGTGTATAGTAGAGGAGATAGAATACTAAATATGCCATGGAGGGTAGCATGAGTGAAAAAATTCTTCTGATAGATGGACACAGCATTTTGAACCGGGCCTTTTATGGGCTGCCCGACCTGACCAATTCGGAAGGGCATCACACCGGAGCGGTCTATGGTTTTTTAAATATCATGTTTAAAATATTGGAAGAGGAGAAGGCGGATTATTTGACAGTGGCCTTCGATGTCCATGCGCCTACGTTCCGTCATGAGATGTTTCAGGAATATAAGGGGACCAGAAAGCCCATGCCACAGGAGCTGCGGGAGCAGGTGCCGCTGATCCAGGAGGTGCTGGGTGCGATGGGTGTGTGCATTGCATCCCAAGCGGGCTACGAAGCCGATGATCTGCTGGGTACCATGGCGAAGAAGAGCGAAGCCAAAGGAATGGATGTAACAATCCTTTCCGGAGACAGGGATCTGCTGCAGCTGGCCACGGACCGTATTCAGATCCGCATCCCGAAGACCTCCAGAGGGGGGACGGTGGTGGAGGATTACCATACTGCCGAGGTGTTGGAGAAATACCAGGTGACGCCACCCCAGATTGTGGAATTGAAAGCGTTGATGGGAGACACGGCGGACAACATTCCGGGAATACCCGGCGTGGGAGAGAAGACCGCTACGAAGCTGATCGTGGAATTCGGTTCCATTGAAAATGCGTATGCCCATCTGGAGGAGGTAAAGCCTAACAAGGCGAGGGAATCCTTGCGGGAGCATTATGATATGGCCGTGCTTAGCAAAAAACTGGCGCAGATCTGCACAGACTGTCCGGTGGAGGTGGATTATGCGTGCGCAAAGCTTGGAAATCTCTATACGCCGGAGGCTTACGAATACTTCCGGAGGCTGGAATTTAAGAACCTGCTGGGCCGTTTTGCCGATACGCCGCAGCAGGAGAAAGAAATAGAAAAAACGTTTTCTTCCTGTACAGATTTGAGCCAGGGAGAAGAGATTTTCAACGGGGCGGCTGCCCTGTCCCGGGTTGGGGTACAGGTGTTGGAACAGGCGCATCGTATGCTCGGTGTAAGCTTGTCACTGGGAACAGAAACCTGGTTTTTCCCGGTACAGGGATTTTTCACTGAGGAATATTTGGGAGATAAATTAAAAAAGCTGGCAATGGAGACCCAGATCTGTGCGATGGACGTGAAATCCCTGCTGGCCGTGGTGGAAATTGCAGATGGCAAAGAGACCTTTGACGCAGGGATTGCTGCCTATCTTTTGAACCCGTTGAAGTCCGCATATACGTATGATGATATTGCGGGGGAATATTTACAGAAAATGCTGCCCTCCCAGGCGGAGCTTTTAGGGAAGGGAGCGCTGTCCAAGACATGGGAGGAACGGCCAGGGGATGTGGAGCTGGCGGCCTGTTATATGGCTTATGTAGCGCTTGAGGCGGCGCCGGTTCTCATGAAGGTGCTGCGTGAGACAGGTATGGAATCTGTGTTCCGGGAGATTGAGATGCCGCTGGTGGTGACGCTGCATTCTATGGAACAGGAAGGAATCCTGGTGCGCCAAGATGAGCTGCGGGTATATGGAGAGCAGCTGCAGGTGCGGATCACGGAGCTGGAGAAAATCATTTATGAGCAGGCAGGCGAGACCTTCAACATCAATTCTCCCAAACAGCTGGGCGTCATCCTGTTTGAGAAGATGAAGCTTCCGGGAGGCAAGAAGACGAAGACCGGATATTCTACAGCTGCAGATGTGCTGGAACGTCTGGCTCCGGAGGCGCCGGTCATCCAGAATATTTTGGAATATAGGCAGCTTACCAAGCTGAAATCCACCTATGCGGACGGTCTGGCAAACTATATCGGTACGGATGGACGGATCCATTCCACCTTTAACCAGACCATTACGGCCACTGGACGGATCAGCAGCACAGAGCCGAACCTTCAGAATATTCCGGTGCGGATGGAGCTGGGGCGGTTGATCCGGAAGGTATTTGTGCCCAAGGAGGGCTGTGTTTTCCTGGATGCGGATTATTCCCAGATTGAGCTTCGGGTGCTGGCCCATATGTCCGGGGATGAGAAGCTGATCCAGGCTTACAAGGAGGCGCAGGATATTCACCGGATTACGGCATCCCAGGTGTTCCACATTCCTTTTGACGAGGTGACATCCTTACAGCGGCGCAATGCCAAGGCGGTGAATTTCGGCATTGTCTATGGCATCAGCTCCTTTGGGCTGAGTCAGGATTTAAGCATCACCCGGAAAGAGGCGGCGGAGTATATCCAGCGGTATTTTGAGACTTATCCGAAGATCAAGGGCTTTTTGGACGGATTGGTGGAAAAAGGAAAGACGGATGGCTATGTGACGACCATGTTCGGCAGACGGCGGCCGATTCCAGAGCTGAAATCCAGTAATTTCATGCAGCGCTCTTTCGGGGAACGGATTGCCATGAATTCCCCGATCCAGGGAACCGCAGCGGATATCATCAAGATTGCCATGAATCGTGTGTTCACGCGGCTGAGGGAAGAAAATTTGAGGTCTAAGCTGATCCTGCAGGTGCACGATGAATTGCTCATTGAGACTTATGAAGAAGAGCTTGCTCAGGTATCCAAAATTCTGGAAGAGGAAATGAAACACGCCGCCCATCTGGCTGTGGCGCTGGAAGTGGATATGCATACGGGAAATAACTGGTATGAGGCGAAATAGATGAAGATAATCGGGATCACCGGCGGTGTGGGCGCCGGAAAAAGTACGGTATTGGAATATATACAGAGGGAATTTGATGCATTTGTCATGCAGGCAGATCAAGTAGGGCATCTTCTCATGCGGCCGGGTGAGAGCTGCTATGAGCCGATGATCCGCTTGTTTGGCAAGGGCATTTTAAAGGAGGATGGGACCATTGACCGGCAGCGGGTGGGGAAAATTGTTTTTTCCAATGACCGTATGCTGAAAAAGCTCAACGCCATTGTCCATCCCCGGGTGAAAAGCTATATTTTAAATGAGATTTCCAGGCAGGAGCGGATGGGGACTAAATTGTTCGTCATGGAAGCCGCCCTGCTATTGGAAGACGAATATGATGCACTTTGCGACGAAGTGTGGTATATTTATGCAGATGAAAAGGTGCGCCGGCAGCGTCTTAGCAAGGAACGGGGGTATTCGGACGAGAAGATCGACGGCATCCTTGCCAACCAGATGACGGAGCAGGAGTTTGAACGGCGCTGTGATTATAAGATAGAGAATAACGGGAATCTGGAGGTCACTTACCGCCAGATTCAAGAAAGGATTCGGTACATATGAGACTTTGCAGTATAGCCAGCGGAAGCAGCGGCAACTGTATTTACGTGGGCAGTGAGAATGCTCATGTATTGGTGGATGCGGGGATAAGCGGGAAGCGTATCGCCACCGGGCTTGGTGCCATTGAGATGTCCCCGGCGGACATGGACGGGATTTTGGTGACTCACGAGCATTCGGACCATATGAAGGGGCTTGGGGTGCTGGCCAGAAAATATGAGATTCCCATTTATGCTACCCCGGGCACGATTCGTGCTATCTTGGGCATGTCCCAGGTGGGCAGGCTGCCGGATGGGATTTTCCGGGAAATTTCCGCGGATGTCCCTTTCCAGATTAAGGATTTGACTGTAAAGCCGTTTTCCATTTCCCATGATGCGGCGCAGCCGGTGGGGTACCGTCTGGAATGTGGAGACCATGCGGTGGGGATTGCCACGGATCTGGGCACCTTTGACGATTATATCGTCAATAACCTGCAGAAGGTGAATGCCCTGCTTTTGGAGGCGAATCATGATATCCGGATGCTCCAGGTGGGGAGCTATCCTTATTATCTGAAACAGAGGATCTTGGGAGACCAAGGCCATCTGTCCAATGAAAATGCAGGCAGGCTGCTCTGCAGACTGCTTCATGATAATTTAAAGGCAGTGCTTTTGGGCCATTTAAGCAAAGAAAATAATTATGAAGAGCTGGCTTATGAGACTGTATGTTCAGAGGTAACGTTGGGAGAAAACCCGTATTGTTCGAAGGACTTTTGGATCCAGGTGGCAAAAAGGGACGACGTTTCTGAAGTGATCACTGTTTAGGAGGAGAAAGAAAATGAAGAAGATCATTATTACTGTTGTTGGAAACGATATGGTGGGAATTATTGCAAAAGTCTGTACATATTTGGCGAACAATCAGGTGAATATTCTCGATATTTCCCAGACGATCGTGCAGGGGTATTTTAACATGATGATGGTGACGGACACCAGCAAATGCAGCAAGGATACCGGAGAATTGTCCCATGAACTGAATCAGCTGGGTGATGAGATCGGCGTGGTCATCCGCTGCCAGCACGAGGATATTTTCAATAAAATGCATAGAATCTAATAGGGTTTAGGCGGAGGATAACATGATTAATATTTATGAAGTCAATGAGACCAATAAAATGATCGAGCAGGAAAATCTGGATGTGCGTACCATCACTATGGGCATCAGCCTTTTGGATTGTATCGATTCTGATCTGGACAAGCTCAATCAAAAAATTTATGACAAAATTACAAGCAAGGCTAAAAATCTGGTGGCTACCGGCAAGGAAATCGAAATGGAATATGGGATTCCCATCGTCAATAAGAGGATATCCGTAACCCCCATCGCTTTGGTAGGCGGCGCTGCCTGTAAAAGCACGGAGGATTATGTGACGATTGCTAAGACTCTGGACCGGGCGGCGAAGGAAGTGGGGGTAAATTTTATCGGCGGGTATTCGGCGTTGGTATCCAAGGGGATGACCCCGGCGGAGGAGCTGCTGATGCGTTCCATTCCCCAGGCATTGGCAGAGACAGAGCGGGTGTGCAGCTCCGTTAACATTGGTTCCACCAAGACAGGCATCAATATGGATGCGGTGAAGCTGATGGGAGAAATGGTGCTGGCTACCGCAGAGGCCACCAAGGAGCAGGATTCTTTGGGGTGTGCCAAGCTGGTGGTATTTTGCAATGCTCCTGATGACAATCCTTTTATGGCAGGGGCCTTCCACGGTGTGACGGAGGCGGACTGCATCATCAATGTGGGCGTCAGCGGCCCTGGTGTGGTCAAGACGGCTCTGACCCGTGTGCGCGGCAAGGATTTTGAGACTTTGTGCGAGACCATCAAAAAGACAGCGTTTAAGGTGACCCGTGTGGGACAACTGGTGGCTTTGGAGGCTTCTAAGCGCTTGGGAGTTCCTTTTGGAATCGTGGATTTGTCTCTGGCACCGACTCCAGCCATCGGAGACAGCGTGGCGGAGATTTTGCAGGAGATCGGCCTGGAGCGGGTTGGCGCGCCGGGAACAACGGCAGCTTTGGCGCTTTTGAACGATCAGGTGAAGAAAGGCGGCGTCATGGCTTCCTCTGCAGTGGGCGGCTTAAGCGGCGCATTCATTCCGGTCAGTGAGGACCAGGGGATGATCGATGCGGTGAACGAAGGCGCGCTGACCTTAGAAAAATTAGAAGCGATGACCTGTGTCTGCTCTGTAGGTCTGGATATGATTGCGATTCCAGGAGATACGCCTGCGAGCACGATTTCCGGCCTTATTGCCGATGAGGCAGCCATCGGTATGGTGAACCAGAAGACCACGGCAGTGCGTGTGATCCCTGTAATCGGGAAAGGCGTGGGGGAAGTGGTAGAGTTTGGCGGCTTGCTGGGATATGCGCCCATCATGCCGGTGAATCCGTTCTCCTGTGATGCTTTTGTGGCCCGCGGCGGCCGCATCCCCGCACCCATACATAGCTTTAAAAATTAAGAAAATCCAGGGACGAGAGTCCCTGGATTTTCGCTACTGCTTGTCTGGAAGACAAGCAGGTTCCCTAGTATGGGGACGAGAGTCCCTGGATTTTCGCTACTGCTTGTCTAAAGGACAAGCAGGTTCCCTAGTATGGGGACGGAAGTCCCCGGATTTTCGCTACTGCTTGTCTGAAAAGACAAGCAGGTTCCATGGCATGGGTACAGATCAAGGCTCAAAGGATGACCAGAGGTTTTTGGTATTCGTGGACGAAATCCTTTTGGAATTTATGGCACAATACGCTTTCGTACAGATTGGATGCGAACACATCCAGTTCCAGGGCCTGTCTGCCTTCTTCTGATAAAAGGGCAGGGCTGTCCGCCAGTTTTGTCAAAAGAGGAATCCTGCTTTTTTCCTTGATCTGGGAAAGAAGAGGGGAGGCCTCTTTTTTCATGCCCAGGACCCGGGCATAGGCGATGGGCTGCGGGGCATGGATGCCCAGCAGGATGTGGAGCAGGGCGCGGCAGATGCGGGTATGGGTGAGTTCCTTGGTCTTTAAGAGTTGGGAAAACTGGGAGAAGGACTGGAATTCATTTTCCCGGTTTTTGATCCGGCAGGCCAAGTCTGAGGTGACATCCTGATAGTCGCACAGGGATTGGGCGGATTCCTGCATCAGCTTATATTTCAGCAGCAAAGAGAAATCATCCTCGCAAATGGGCAGGGTTTTTTGGTATTCCTCCTGTAGGATTTTGTAGATGGTTTTGGGCAGCACGACGGATAGTACAATCCAGTCCGGGCCTTCTGTCAGCTCTTTCCGGATGGCGGTGGCAGAGGCATATTTTTCCAGGGCAGTTTCATGATACCCTTTTCCCCTGCGGGAGATGGTCACCGGCTGGATCTTGCTGCCCTGGCGGCGCAGGGCTTTGCAGTATTCCAATCCCAGCAGGTTGTTGGGGCTGGATAGGAAGTCGGGGAGGGCATCCTCTTCTATTGGGCAGACCTGAGGATTTTCCGTAAGATAACCGGAAAGTGCCATAGCGCGGGCCGCCGGAAAGGAAATCCCATCTTTGAGTGCGGCTTTCAGGGTATCTTGATAGTGCGCAGGTTCCTCATCCAGGATTTTTGCAAGTGCCGGAAAGGGCTGCAGATCCCCATATTCACTGCCGAAGGAAAGATGCGTTACCACGCCTAATTTTTGCAGAATGGACACGGCGCCGCCCGCAAAGTATTCGGCACTGCCGGCGGCATAGGAGACAGGAAGCTCCAGAACCAGATCGGCGCCATTGAGCAAGGCCATTTCTGCCCGTTTGTGTTTGCTTAAGACAGCCGGAGTTCCCCGCTGCACATAGTCGCCGCTCATGACGGTGATACAATAGTCGGCCTCGGTGATCCGGCGGCTTTCTTCCAGATGGAATTGGTGTCCCTGGTGGAACGGGTTATATTCACTGATGACTCCTACAACATTCATAAAATTGCACCTCAAAAAATACATATTCTTATCCCGTATTCTACCATTGAAATGCTTGAAATACAAGGTGACAGGGGTTATAATAAAAAAAGCGAGTAAAAACGAAAGGAGTCATGAAAATCATGGGATTTATTGACGTAATCAAAGAAAGAGCAAGAGCAGACAAGAAGGTCATTGTTTTGCCAGAGACAGAAGACAGAAGAACTCTGGAAGCCACAGAAATGATCTTAAAAGAGGGTATCGCAGACGTTATCCTGATCGGTAACGAAGAAACTGTTAAGAAGAACGCTGAAGGTTTGGACATCACCGGCGCAACTATCGTGGACCCGGCTACATATGACAAGACTCCGGCTTATATTGACAAATTAGTAGAATTGAGACAGAAAAAAGGCATGACACCGGAGCAGGCAAAGGACATCCTGATGAACCAGTACCTGTATTACGGCGTAATGATGGTAAAGATGGGCGATGCCGACGGTATGGTATCCGGCGCTTGCCATTCCACTGCAGACACCTTGAGACCTTGCCTGCAGATACTGAAGACAAAACCAGGAACCAAGCTGGTATCCGCATTCTTCCTGATGGTAGTTCCGAACTGTGAATACGGTGCAAACGGAACCTTCATTTTTGCGGACTCTGGATTGAACCAGAACCCGACTCCGGAAGAATTATCCGCAATCGCTCAGTCCTCTGCAGAATCCTTCCAGCTGCTGGTTCAGGAAGAGCCGGTGGTAGGCTTCCTTTCCCATTCCACAAAGGGCAGCGCAAAGCATGCAGATGTGGATAAAGTGGTAGAGGCAGTGAAGATTGCCAAAGCAGAGCATCCAGAGCTGAAATTAGACGGAGAGTTCCAGTTAGATGCAGCCATCGTTCCTAGTGTAGGCGCATCCAAGGCTCCGGACAGCGAAGTGGCAGGAAAAGCAAATGTATTGATTTTCCCGGATTTGGATGCCGGAAATATCGGATACAAGCTGGTACAGAGACTGGCCAAAGCAGAAGCTTACGGACCAGTGACCCAGGGTATTGCAAAACCGGTGAATGACTTATCCAGAGGATGCTCTTCCGAGGACATCGTTGGTGTAGTAGCTATCACCGCAGTACAGTGCCAGGCGCAGTAACAGACTACATAAATATTGTAAATTAGGAGAGTAAAATCATGAATGTATTGGTTATCAACTGTGGAAGTTCTTCTTTGAAATATCAGTTAATCAATTCCGATACCGAAGCAGTTCTTGCAAAAGGACTTTGCGAGAGAATTGGCATTGATGGAAGATTGGTTTACCAGAAAAGCGGATGCGATAAAGAAATTACCGAAGCGGCTATGCCGACCCATAAAGAAGCGATCCAGATGGTTCTGGATGCGCTGGTAAATCCTACCACCGGAGCCATTGCAAGCCTTGCTGAAGTCAATGCAGTGGGACACCGTGTGGTGCATGGCGGCGAGAAATTCGCTTCTTCTGTTGTTATCAACGAGGAAGTGCTGGCAGCGATCGAAGAGTGCAACGATTTGGCACCTCTTCACAATCCGGCAAACCTCATCGGAATCCGTGCCTGCCAGGAGCTGATGCCGAACGTGCCTATGGTAGCGGTATTCGATACTGCATTCCATCAGACCATGCCGGCAAAGGCATATCTGTACGGCCTGCCATATGAATACTATGAAAAATACAAAGTAAGAAGATATGGCTTCCACGGAACCTCTCACAGCTTTGTTTCCAAACATGCGGCCGAATTCCTGGGAATGGATCTGAACAATTCCAAGATCATTGTCTGTCATCTGGGCAACGGCGCTTCCATCAGCGCAGTGAAGAACGGTGAGTGCGTGGATACCAGCATGGGTCTGACACCATTGGAAGGTCTGGTAATGGGTACCCGTTCCGGAGACATCGATCCGGCGATCATGGAGTTCATCGCTAAGAAAGAAAATCTGGATATCGCAGGCATCATGAATGTCCTGAATAAGAAATCTGGTGTGCAGGGACTTTCCAAGCTTTCCAGTGATTTCCGTGATTTGGAAGAAGGTATGAATGCTGGCAATGAATTGGCAGCCAATGCGATGGAAGTGTTCTGCTACCGCGTAGCAAAATATGTAGGTTCCTATGTGGCGGCAATGAACGGTGTGGATGCCATTGCTTTCACCGCAGGTATTGGCGAGAACGCATGCATCGTGCGTGAAAAAGTAATGTCTTACCTGGGATATCTGGGAATCACTCTGGATCAGGAAGCCAACAGCAAGAGAGGCGAGGATATTGTGATCTCTACTGCGGATTCTAAGGTTAAGGTAGCAGTGATCCCGACCAATGAGGAGCTGGCTATTTGCCGCGAGACCGTGGCTTTGGTGTAAGAAGCAGGACGAATAAGAAAAAGTACCGGTAATAGGACTAGAAAAAACAGTTATCCGGGTAGAAAAAGGGACAGCCCTGTGCTGTCCTTTTTTATTGTATAGGAAATTTCTTCGAGCTTTCCTATACAATAAAAAGCACTCCGTGCAGGATCGCACTGTGGCGGAAGGGAAGAATGCCGTGTATGCGGCCCGCCGCAGGCGGAGAATCCTGCGAGAAGGATTCTTTCTTACTCTTTTTGAATATTCAAAGTTTGGTGGGTGTTTATGCGGTCATTTTTACAAATTATGTCCAACATTTTCCGTAAATGTATAGCTATTGGCAGTTAGGAAAAGTTGGTTGCAATTTAGAGCAAGCGTGTCATAATAGAAAAGGAAAGTTGAAAATTTCAGTATTTCAGTGAATGTGCAAAAGCCGCTGGGGCAGTATGGGAGAGAAAATGAAGAAATACCGGATTGCTGTAATACTGCTGCTTGTTCTTCTGGCTGCAGCCGGCTTCCTTTATTGGAGGAACCATATACAATCAGATCACACACAAGAGGATCAAACAGTGGAAAAAATCAGCATGTTTTCCTGGGAAGAGGAATATACCCATCCGAAAAATCAAAAGCTTGTGGCCGGCTTATTGGACAGGTTGGATTGCCAGGCAATCTATCAGGTGATCCCGGACGAGATCCCGGATGAAGAATTGAGGGTTTTTACCGATAGCTGTAAAGCGGCTGGGAGTGAGGTCTATGGACTGTTTGGAGACCGTTTTTGGGGACTGGAAGAGGATGGGGCGTCCATGCTTGCCCAGGTAGAAAAGGTCAGCAAATGGAACCGGCGTTTGGGAAATAAGGCGCTCAAAGGGCTGGTCATGGATGTGGAACCTTATCTGACGGATGAGTGGGAGATGGATACGGAAGCGGCGATGGATCTTTTTGTATCCAATTGTGTCCGAACCTATGAGAAAGCCGTGGATGAAGGGCTTGTGCTGATTGTCTGCATTCCATATTATTATGATGACCAAGGCAGAGTGGAGCAGCTGGAACGGTTCATATCCCAAGGCTGTGATGCCATCGCGGTGATGAATTATGAAAAAGAAGATGAAGCGGGTCAGATCCGCAATGAAGAATACCTTACCAGAAAGTATGGGAAGAGGCTGATCCATATTACGGAGCTTCAAAAGCCCGGGTATCATGGCTTGGAGGAGCATAATACCTATTATTATGACGGGTTGGGGGCAGTCCGTGACAGTTGGAGACGGTTGGAGGAAGCCTTCCCCAAAAGCGATTTGGGCTTTTCCTATCACTATTTGAATGTGGTGAGGGAGCTTGCGGACAGATGATAGAGGCTGAAGAAAAAATAGAAGCTAAGATAAAAAACAAAAGATATAAAGATGGGGGCTTGCGATGAATGAGGTGCTGCGGCAGGAGAAAAAATATCTGCTGGATTACCGGCAATTCCGGAAATTGGATGGAATGTATGAGCAGGTACTGATGCCGGATGCCCATAACGGAATTTATGGATATCCCATTCGCAGTCTGTATTTTGACACCTTGGAGGATACGGATTTTTACGACAAAGAAGAGGGATATGAGCTGCGGCGCAAGATCCGTCTGCGCACTTATGCACCGGGGGCGGATTTTGCGATGCTGGAGATGAAGCAAAAACAGGGGGATTATCAGAAAAAAAGGTCTCTCTGTCTGGAGCGTGACGCGGCCAGAAGCCTGACAAGAGGGGATTATTCTGTGCTGCTTGACGTGGAGGATCCTTTTGCCAGAGAGTGTTATGGGATTTTGAACCTGTATGCTTACCGGCCGAAGACGGTGGTGGAATATCAGAGGAAGGCCTATGTAGCCAAAGAGAATAAGATTCGTCTCACCTTTGACCATGGGATCCGGGCTTCGGAGGTAAATTACGATATTTTCGATGAGAAATTGAATCTGTATCCGGTCATGGAACCGTATTTGGTGGTCCTGGAAGTGAAATACAATGGATTTTTGCTCAGTTATATTAAGGATCTGCTGGACGCCTGCGGGAAGACACCGGTGTCTGTGAGCAAATACTGTCTAGCCCGGTCTGTGGGTCTTCATTATTTATTTTAATACAATCTACGATAAGAAAAACTGTATGGGAGAAGAAGAACATGAAACAATATTTGTACAGCATCCTGGAAGAATCCGGTTCCTTATCCACGGAAGAAATTTTCCTACATATCGTGATCGCGGCCCTATTGGGTGTCGTCATCTATTTATCTTATTATTTTACCCATGCGGGATCCATTTATTCGAAAAAATTCAATGTGTCATTAATCACGCTTACCATACTCACAGCCACGGTGATGACGGTTATCGGCAATAACATCGCGCTTTCTTTGGGAATGGTGGGTGCACTCTCCATCGTCCGTTTCCGGACGGCGATTAAGGATTCCCGGGATACGGTCTACATTTTTTGGACGATCATTGTGGGCATCTGTTGCGGCGTTGGCGACTATCTGGTAGCATGTGTGGGCAGCGCAGTGGTATTTATTGTTCTTCTGATTTTGGGACGGGTGAAGAACGACAACCGTATTCTTCTTATTATCCGGGGCAGCCGGAATATGGAGCGGAGATTGGAGGCCATTGTCTTTGACTATTATCAATCTAAGGCACTGCTCAGGGTGAAGAACACGACCCGGGACTCCATAGAATTGATCTATGAAATTTCCCGCAGCATGTATAAGAAAGCGGAGACCAAGGAAAAAAGCATCACAGAGCTTTTGTATGCCATTGATACCGTGGAATATGTAAATATCGTAACCCAGAACGATGAAATCAGCGGGTGACATCTATGAGAGGAAGAAAATGGTATGTAGGAGGGGTCATCGGCCTCCTCCTGCTTTGTCTTTTCATGGGCAGGAATCTGGATCCGCCGAAGGAACGGATCCATCAGCACCGGTCCTACAATACACAGGTGGAAGATAACAATTTGTCCATTTTGGCGGACACCTTTTCCACCCATCTGCCCATCGTGAGCCTGGATACAGGCGGCCAGACCATACCCGGAAGACCGGGAAAAGGGCAGAGCGCCTCATTATTGGGCAAAGCTTATGCATCTGGCAAGGTGAAGATCATCGCTGGGACAGAGGGACTCAATACGCTGTCCGATGAGGCGGCGGTGGCTTCTGCTATGAGGATCCGAGTAAGGGGGAATTCCTCCCGCCATTTTGACAAAGTGGGTTATCTGATGAAGCTTGTGGATAAAAACGGCAACAATAAAGGACAGGAAGTGCTGGGCATGGAAAAAAGCGCTACCTGGGTTCTCCATGGACCGTATTTGGATAAGACGCTTATGCGTAATTATATGTGGTATAATCTCACAGGCGAAATCATGGAGTGGGCGCCGGATGTACGCTTCTGTGAAGTGTTTTTGAATGGGGAATACCAGGGTATTTATGTGCTGACAGAACAAATTGGACAAGGAGAAGGCCGGATCCAAATCGAGAAGTCTAAGAAAAACGCGCCGGTGACCAGCTATATCATCCGGTCAGACCGGGGAAGCAGTCCGCAAGAGAATTTGAATAATTTCACAAAATATACCTATCAATCTGAAGATGTGCTAGATGTGAAATATCCATCACGGGATATGTTGACGCCGGAATTGAAGTCTTATATTGAAAAGGATTTCTCAAAATTTGAAAAGGCGTTATATTCTTATGACTATGACACTCAGCGGTGGGGGTATTGGAATTATGTGGACGTGGACAATTGGGTGGATTATGTGGTGATCAATGAATTGACTCAGAACATTGACGCCGGTTTATATTCCACTTATTTTTATAAGGATGTGGCAGGTAAGCTGAAGCTGGCAGTATGGGATTTTAATAACTGCTGTGATAATTACCAGGAGGAGGCCCTTCCCATGGCCAGCTTTCATATGCCAAGCACCACATGGTTTAAGCAGCTGTTTTTAGATGAGGTTTTTGTAAATAAAGTGATTGAACGCTATCAAAGCCTCCGTCAGGGAATCTTAAGCGATGACGAACTAAAAGCTTATATCCAGGAAGTGCAGTCTTACTTGGGCAGCGCAATCGACCGGAATTTCGAAAAGTGGGGGTATTCCTTTGAACCACAATACGATCCGCTTTCGGATGAGGACCGGAAGATTGGTTCCTATGAGGCAGCCATAGAGCAGTATGAGGCCCGTCTGATTGGCCATGCCCATTGGCTGGATGAGCACATCGAGGTTCTGAAGCAGTATTGTCATGAATCAAAGACAAAGAAATTTAACCATTAGCTTTCCACTGAAGGAGCGGAGAATGTTTTGAAGAAATATATCATGATTGTGCTTTCGTGTATCTTTTTATTCGTGGCGGCGGACGTATTGTTTCTGAGAATGGGAGTCTATGTGGATACACGGCCGAATGCTGAAACTACCACATTTGTGAAGACGAAGGGGAAAGAGATAGCTTTGGATCAAGGATCCGGGTTCGCTCCCTTCGAAATCAGAGGGGTAGACCTGGGTGTGGGCATACCGGGAGAATTTGCTACAGGGTATGCCATTGATAAAGAGACCTATCTCCGCTGGTTTCAAATGATCCAGGAGATGGGTGCCAATACCATCCGGATTTATACAATCCTTCAGGATGATTTTTACCAGGCGGTATATGAATACAATGAAGGAAATCCCAATCCTCTGTATGTGCTGCATGGTCTGTGGGTGAACGATTATACGCTGAACAGTCATGTGGATGCTTATGACAAAAGCTTTTTGGAGCAGATGAAAAAGGACAGCCGGACGATGATTGACGTGATCCATGGACGACAGAAGTTAAATTTGGGCTATGGGACCGGCAGCGGCGTCTACGATAAGGATATTTCCCCATGGGTCATCGGCTATATTCTGGGAGTGGAATGGGATCCGGGAACGGTGGCTTATACAGATCATATGCAGCAGGACAAGAATTTTTATCAGGGAGAATACCTGTACACGACCGAGGATGCCACACCTTTTGAGGCTATGCTGGCTCAGGTGGGAGATTATGCGATCGGTTATGAGACTGGAAAATACAAGGTTCAGAAGTTGATGGCCTTTTCCAACTGGCCCACGACAGATCCGCTGGAGTATCCGGGCATCATTCCCCGGATTTTAGATAAATGGTCCTGTGTGGACGTGGAGCATATCCGTTCCACCGAGCATTTTCTGTCTGGCCAGTTTGCTTCCTATCACATCTATCCTTATTTTCCGGATTATCTGAATTATTATGAATCCTGGAAAGAGGAAGTAGATTTATCAAAGGTTACCGAGGAAGATGGAAGCTTAAACACCTACCGGGCTTATTTGACCATGGTGAACCAGCATCATACCATGCCGGTGGTTATTTCTGAATTTGGGGTTCCTTCTTCACGTGGGATGGCTCAAAAGGATAAAAACACTGGCAGGAACCAGGGAAAACTCAGTGAGAAAGAGCAGGGGGAGGCGCTGAAAAAGTGTTATGAGGATATCATGGAGGCAGGCTGTGCAGGCTCTGCTGTCTTTTCCTGGTCGGACGAGTGGTTCAAGCGGACTTGGAATACGATGAATTACACAGATTTGAATAAGACGCCCTATTGGAGCGATTTTCAATCCAACGAGCAGTTTTTCGGTCTTTTGACTTTTGACCCAGGAGAAAAAGAAAGCGTCTGTTATGTGGATGGGGACGTGTCGGAATGGAAGCCCTCTGATGTGCTGTGGGATGGCGGAGACGGTTTATCCCTATCCATGAAATACGATGAAAAATTTTTGTACTTTATGATTCACAAAGACGGAGGCATCCGCTTGGAGGATGAAAAAATATATCTGCCATTGGACATCACGCCAAAGAGCGGAAGCACTTATATGGAGGGGGAAAATGTAAAATTTGGCCGTGAGGCTGATTTTGTGGTGGTCTTAAATGGTAGAGCGGATTCCCGGATACTGGTTCAGGACCGCTATGATGTGTTTAAGGTCATGTTTAGTGAACAGGCATACCGTATCATTCCGTATTTGGAAGTGCCGAGTCTCCACACGCCTAAATTCAACAGGATTTTTCTGATGCTTATGGAAACATCCGGAGATGCCTATTATGAAGATGGAACCCGCCGGAAGAATTACAGGCATATGAGCAAAGAAGGGGAGACTTATTATGAGACTGGCAAGCTTCTGTACGGCAATGCCAACCCAGAGGCGGAGGATTTTAACTCGATAGCGGATTTTATCGTGGATGGAGAATCCCTGGAGCTTCGCATTCCCTGGCTTTTGCTAAATTTTTCCAATCCTTCGGAGCGGCAGATCCATGATGATTATTATGAACATTACGGCATTGAGAATCTGACCATCGAGTCCATCTATGCCGGAGTGGGGACGAAAGAAACATCCGGCCGGATCCCTATGGAGGAGTTCAAATTGGAAGGCTGGGGCCGCAATCCCACCTATCATGAACGGCTCAAGGATTCCTATTATGCGATGCAACAGATCTGGGCAGGAAAATAGGAACGCCAGATATTATTTTTGATTAGGAGAAAGGAGGATACTATGCACGTACTATCATTTCGGCCGGAGTTTGTGCTATATCTTTATCTGGCAAGCTGTGTTGCCGTTCTTCTTTTCAATGTAGCTTATATGTTTGCAGAAAAATTCCGCAGCAGCCGTATTTTCCGGAGAAGTGAGGAAATGGATGCCAAGGTTTTGGAACAGGTCCTCCGTCTGAAAGCAGGCGATCCAGTGGAAGAGGTCCACTACCTGTATTTGAAGAAAAAGCTGCGGTCGCTGGGCGGCATGCGGGCCTTCCAGATGGGGATGGAGGAGCTTCACCGGGAAATGGAGGGGCAAGAGGAGCTCCTTAGTAGATATCAGGAATCCCTGCGGGATGTCTTTATGGATATTCTGCCTGTCTATAAGAAGAGAGATGATGTGGAACAGGCCTATTTTGCTTATATGGTCAGCTATTTAGGGCTGGATACCGGACAGGGGAACAAAGATGTGCTGATGGACTGGCTGGAGGAGCTGGCAGTGTCTGATCATGCTTACAGCCGTGAAAATGCATTGAAAGCTCTCTATGCGATGGGAAATGAAGAAGCGCTTTTGCGGGTATGGCGCCTGATGGAGAAGCGGCAGATCTGGCACAGCCGGAAGCTATTGGCGGACGGCCTGGGAAGCTTTCGCGGGGATTTGCTTCATCTGGCCCGGTCCTTATGGAAGCTGTCCCTGGATTATGATCCGGCCCTGCGGCTGCCCATCATGCAGTTTATCCGTTTCCGGGTGGGCCAGTTTGACGAAGAATTTTACCAAATCCTGCAGGATGAAAAGACGGATAAAGAGATGCGCTTAGAGGCCATCCGGTATTTCCGCAGATATCCCTATGGACCGGCGAAGGAATTGCTGATGAATTTTATCAATTATCAGGAGTTTATTGACTGGGAATATGCTTCCGGCGCCGCTCTTTCCTTGGGCAGCTACCCGGGGCCGGATACGGTACTCTGTCTCAAAGAGGGCCTGCGTTCCCACAATTGGTATGTGCGGTTGAATTGTGCGGAGACCTTGGTCTATGAATTTGGTTTTACGGCTTTGCAGGTAGCGGATGTGCGAAACGGCAACGACCGGTATGCCAGAGAGATCCTGCAGGCTGTCTGGAACCAGTCACAATTAGAAAATCAACGAATGGAGATACGAAAATACGATGTTTGACGCAGTAAAATGGTTTTACAGTGTGGTGGGCGTGTTTTTTGTCATCTATCTTCTGGGATATTCCACCTTCTTGATCGTGTCCGTGATTGCAGGGGCATTGGAAATGTACCGTCAGAATAAGCTGCGGATCTTTCACAATGAAATGAAGCATGACTATTATATCCCGGTCTCTATCTTGGTTCCGGCTTATAACGAAGAGGTGACGGTGGCGGATACGGTGAGATCTTTGCTGATGCTGGATTATAAGCTCTATGAGATCATTGTGGTGGATGATGGTTCCAAGGACCGTACGACAGAGGTGCTGGTGGAGGCCTTCGGCATGAGAGAGGTAGAACGGCCGATCCGCAGGCGCATCCGCTGTAAAAGAGAAAAAGCTATTTATGAGGCGATGGTGGACGGCATCCATATTACTTTGGTGAGCAAGGAAAACGGCGGGAAGGCGGATGCTCTGAATATGGGAATCAATGTATCCAGATATCCGTATTTTATCTGTATGGACGCCGACAGTGCGCTGCAGAAGGATTCCTTGGAGAAAATTGTCCGTCCCCTCATCGGGGATGACTCTGTCATTGCCGTGGGTGGTATGGTGCGGATCTCCAACTATGCGGTACTAAATAAAGGAGAGCTTACCGATTACCATATGCCCTGGAATGCTGTGGTAGGCATGCAGATTTTGGAATATGACCGTTCTTTTATGGCTTCCAGGATCTTATTGGATAAATTCAACGGCAATCTGATCATTTCCGGCGCGTTTGGCCTTTTCCAAAAGGAAGCAGCTGTAAATGTGGGCGGATATGATACCGGAAGCCTGGGCGAGGATATGGAGCTAGTGGTCAAGATGCATGTATTTTCCATCACGAACCAGATTCCCTATAAGATCAAATACGCACCAGATGCTGTGTGCTGGAGCCAGTGTCCGTCCACGATGGGAGATTTGGTAAAACAACGCCGGAGGTGGTATCTGGGGTTGTACCAATGTCTGATCAAGCACCGGCAAATGTTTTTTAACAAGGATTATGGATGTGTGAGTTTTATTTCTTTTTTATATTATCTGGTCTATGAGCTGTTGTCTCCGTTTATTGAGCTTTTCGGCATTGTGACTATGATTATGGCTTTCGCCGTGAATTTGATCAATGTGCCGTTTATGATCCTTTTTTTCTTGATCTATGCAGTCTTTGGGGCGGCGCTTACTCTGACCTCGTTCTTATCCAGAGTCTATATGCAGAACACTAAGCTGACGCCCTTGGATATGGTTAAGGCGGTACTCTTATGTGTGGCGGAAAGTGTCTGTTTGCGGTTTGTCCAGGCCTTTACCAGGATGACGGCATTTGTAGGGTATCGGAAACGGAAGAATCAATGGGGACAGATCAAACGGCAGAAGATGAATTTGAATCAGTAAAACCAGGAGAAGACTATGCAGGAAATATATATTGCCGGTACGCCGGATGAATATCCTTTTTTCTATTATGATAAAACAGAAAAGACCTATGAAGGAATCGTGCCGGAAATTTTGGAGCAGGCGGCCGAAGAATCCGGATTGAGGCTGTCTTATATCTATGCCTCGTCTAAGGACCGGCGGGAAGAATTGGCAGAGGATCTGCAGGTGGAGCTGGTATGTACCTACGGCATGGAGGAAGACACAGTGGAGAAAGCCGGGCTCATACAAGGGCCGGTTCTGTTTTCCTACGAACGGGAAGGGATGAGCGTCCCAGTGTCCCTGGCCTATACCTCCATTATGGATGGGGAGGCGGCGGCAAGGCTGGAAGAAGCGCTGCCAAAGACCGGAGAGGAACAGATCCAGGGGATGTTGGTGGAATATGCCCAGCAGGAGGATAATCCCGCTGGGAATCCTGTGGTATATCTACTGGCGGGATTTTGTATCCTTCTGGGGTGTGTGACCGCCTATTTTGGCAGACGGATGGAACAGGCCGTGGCGAAAAAGCGGAAGGCGGAGTATGAGGACCCACTCACCGGAAGGGATAATTTTACGGCCTGGAGGGAAAAATATTCGAAAATCATCCAAAATGAGAACCGGGAACACTATGCAGTGGCCCAGATTGACTGCGGCATTGATCAGATCAGCCATGTGTACGGCTTCCGCGAAGCCAACGAACTGCTGATGCTGGAGTCGGACGCCATTGCGCCTTTTTTGAACCGGAATACGGAAGCCTATGCCAGGTTTGGCGAATTCAATTTTATTCTGTTTTTGGCGTATGCATCTGAGAAGGAATTGGAAGAGCGGGTCCGGGATATGAAGAAGGAAACCTACCGTCTGGTGGAAGAGAAGAAGAAAAAGTATTCCCTCAGCTTTCACTGCGGAATATACAAGCTTGGCGTCACCGATGAGAGACCCTCGGATTCCCTGCAATACAGCCATGTGGCAGCGGAATATGCCGCCAATCACTTCCGGGATGTGGCTTTTTACAGTGAGCTGGTGGAGCGGGAGACGATAGAGGAATTCGCACTGGGCCATGAGGCCGTTCATGGACTGTTGAATGATGAATTTCAGATTTTCCTGCAGCCGATCATGGATCTGGAGTGTGGAGACTGTCTTGGCGCTGAGGTGTTGGTGCGCTGGATGAGTCCCACCAGAGGCATGCTGCGTCCGGATGAGTTTCTGCCTGCCATGGATAAGAAGCATATGACAGCCCGCTTGAATTGCCAGGTGTTTGAAAAAGGCTGCCGTTTTCTGAGAGAAGAGCTGGATCTGGGCACGGACCTCTTCTTCATCTTCAATTTCAATGCGGAGAATCTCACGGAGGATTTGCCGGCCCATTTGGCAGCGGTGACTGCTGTTTATGGCTTGGATAATCAAAAAATTGGCGTCCAGTTCAATGAGACAGAAAGGCTGGAGAGGGAGCCGCAGTTCATGGCAGTGGTGAAAGAGCTCCGGAAGTATGGGTTCGGCGTGATATTGGGAGATGTGGAGCTGGATCCGATTTTTTATCAATTTCTGCAGTGCGGGATTACGATGATCAAGATCAAGCATACGCTCACCCGTCACATAAAAGAGCCCAAGGTGCAGACGATTCTGCAGAAATTCCAGGAGCTGTGCCGGGAGCTGAATATCGGTGTTTTGTGCGTGGGCATCGAGGACGAGGAGCAGGAGAGAATTGCACGGAAGCTGGGTTTTCGTCAGGTGAGCGGGTACTATTACTATCCGCCGCTGGAAAAAGAAGTTTTTCGTTCTTTGATGGAAGAAAATGAAAAATCCGTTGACAAATAACGGCACGGTATGTATAATTTATAAAGTGTGATTAGGAGACGATTATGCTAATTCATTTATCAGATGTTATGACCCAGGAGGGAAAGACCCTCCAGACAGAAGTTCCTTTCGGGCTGGATACCATTGCGTTTCAGCTGGGCACTTTTCCCATAAGAAAAAAGTCACCGGTTACCCTGCGCATTGAAAATGTGGGGGACAAGGTATTGGAGCTGACAGGCAGGGTGGATCTTACGATAGCCATTCCCTGTGACCGCTGTCTGGAAGAGGCAGATGTGGATTTTCCGCTGGATATCCGCCGGAAGGTGGATATGAAGCTCTCCGAAGAAGATAGGATAAAGGACTTAGATGAAAGTAACTATATCACAGGTACAGACCTGGATGTGGACCAGTTGGTCTGCAATGAGGTGCTGATGTGGTGGCCTTTGAAGGTTCTGTGCAGAGATGACTGCAAGGGAATCTGCAGCCATTGCGGGAAAAATCTGAATCATGGTCCCTGCGGCTGTGAGGAGGAGGATCTGGATCCGCGTATGGCGGCTATCCGTGATATATTTAGTAAATTTAAGGAGGTGTAACCTATGTCCATCTGTCCAAAAAATAAAACTTCCAAAGCTAGAAGAGATAAGAGAAGAGCAAACTGGAAAATGTCTGCTCCGAACTTAGTAAAATGCAGCAAATGCGGCGCTTTAATGATGCCACACAGAGTATGCAAGGCATGCGGAAGCTACAATAAAAAGGAAATCATTCCTCAGGACTAATGAAAAAGTGAATGAGAACAATGAGAAAACGGCTGGTGACGCCCGATGGGCGGAACCGGCCGTTTTGTTATTTCATAGGAAATTGAGTCCTATGAAATAAAAGCACTCTGTGCGGGATCGCACTGCGGCGGAATGGGAACACGTCGCTTATGCGGCCCGCCGCAGGCGGAGAATCCTGCGAGCAGGATACCTTTTTTGCATATGAAAAAAGAGGTCACGCAGATATTGTGAGGAGCTTCCCGTGTAGGGTACTGTGCTGCATAACAGTATTCGGGTGGCGCTGTCCTATCTGATGATCAGAAGGCTGGGGCTGGTTGCCGTAGCCACGGGCGCCAGCTGGATTGTGGTGGTCATTTTCCATTACCTGGTATACCGGCGGATTTCATTTTAGTTTGTTCCGAAGCATGTCTGGATTGGATGCATATTTGAGAGCCGTCTCTTTGGTGATGATTTCTTTTTGGTAAAGCTCCAGGAGACTTTGGTCCATGGAACGCATCTGCTGCTGGGAAGAAGAGGAGATCACGCCGTCAATCTGATGGACCTTATTTTCACGGATCATATTGCGGATAGCGGGCGTTAGGCGCATCACTTCAAAAGCGGGGAAATTGTGGCCATCCACATCGGGGATCAACTGCTGGGAAATGACAGCCTGCAGGACCATGGAAAGCTGGATGGCGATCTGGCGCTGTTGGCTGGGCTCGAAAACGTCCATGATTCTGCCGATGGTGTTGACAGCGCCGATGGTATGGAGACTGGACAAGACCAGATGGCCGGTCTCGGCGGCGGTCATGGCCGTCTGGATCGTCTCATAATCCCGCATTTCCCCTAAAAGGATCACATCCGGGCTTTGGCGCAGAGTGGCCCGCAAAGAGACCAGGTAGCTTTCGGTATCGGTGCAGATTTCTCTCTGGCTGACGATACAGCGGTCGTGGCGGTGCAGGTACTCTAGAGGATCTTCCAAGGTGATAATATGGCCTTCCCGGGTATGATTGATCCGGTCGATGAGACATGCCATGGTGGTGGATTTTCCGCTGCCGGCCGGCCCGGTGACCAGTACCATACCTTTTGTGAAGTCAGCAGCATCCATGACATCGTCTGGAATGTGCAGCTCCTGAGGGTTCGGAAGCTCGAAAGCGATGACGCGGATGACGGCAGCCAAAGAACCTCTTTGGCGGTAGGTATTCACACGGAACCGGGACAAGCCAGGGATAGAGAAGGAAAAGTCATCGTCCCCCTGTTCCAAGAAGGCGTCCATATTGCGGTTTCCCGCCAGGTGGTAGATCTGCCGGATGATCTGTTCCGTTTGGGCCGGCATCAGCACTTCCCCATAGTTGGACAACAGCCCATCGATCTTCATGGACAGGGGACGCCCGGCAATGATGAAAATATCGGAAGCATGATTATGTGCGGCGGTGTTGAGATAGTCATGAATGATTTGATCCGTCATTGGTTTTCTCCTTTATATACTGGCTGTTTTTTCTCTGGTGTCCATTCTCCCGTGGCAGTGCTTTTCCAGGAGAGGATTTCCAGATAGGGATCTTTGTCGTGCTGCGGGTACAAGGCTTTGACTGTCACTTGTAGATCCTGGGTGTCAGAAACTGGCACCGTAAAGCGGATGACTTGTTCATCGTCGTCCCAGATAATCCGGCTGTCTAATTCGGAGATCCGGGCAAGAGATTCTTGGTATTCCCGGAGATCCTGCGAGTCTTGATAGTTTTTTTCCAAATAGGCGTCCACGGATTGGCAAAGGCCGGAGGCCTGGGCACTGGCTGTGTAGTAAGCGGCTGTCTGTTCCATGGATTTCTGGCTCATCTGCAGATCAAGACGGGAGCTGTTCCAGGTGAGTAAGGATAAGATGACCAGGCATAATATCGAAAATATCAGAAATAACGAAGTGATCCCAAGGGTCACAAGGGTAGGCTTTCGTTTCATGGTTGTGGCTCCTTTTTATGGAGAAGGCGATAAGAACGGCTGTTTGACTGGATGACCGTCCATCAATCCTCCATTTTTAATAATACAGGATATTGCACGTTTATTTGATAAAGCGTTTCTTGGTTGTCCGTTTTTATAAAAGACAACTCCATCGCCTTTTCTTGTCTGTTTTTATTTAGGTTTACCACCATTTGGTAGACTGCTGCTTTGCCAGAACAGGGGTTCCAGTCCTTGCCGTAGCAATAGGTCAGCGTTTGCCCGTCGGCGGTCCCTTGGGGCAGATGTTCTAAAAATGCATCGGGACTTCCGTCACTTCCTTCTAAGAGCTCAGAAGTGCAGATGACAAGCTCTTGGATATGGTTCCATTCCCTGGCACTTTTGCGGTCCTGCCAGGAAGCTGCGAAGACCTGGGCGCAAGCGGCCGCAGCCACAGCTAAAATCAGCAGGGACAGAATCATTTCCATGAGGAAAAGAGGGGTTTTGGAATGTGCGGTCAATTTTCTCATCAGGTTTACTCCCTATGGTTGGCCTGTTTTCTTTTTCAAGAGGCCGTATTGGTTGGACCCTGGGGATGGAGCAGAAGACTGCCATCATTTCCCTTAGTATCTTCTATATAAATATCCCAGAAGCCGTCAGCGGTTTCCCGGGGCAAAAAAGCCTTCAATTCGACAATGACCGTCCCCATGGAAGGAGAGGGTACTGTGGAGGCGGCAGTAAACAATTCCTTTAATTCCATGCCGTCCAGATAAATGTAGGTGATATATTCTTTACCGGAAAGGACATCCTTAAAACAAAGGGCGTCCATGTCCTCCAACGTTCCGATCCAAAGCGCATCCGGTTCGTCATGCTGCCGGACCTTAGTGGTCAAATAAGCCATAGAGGTCCGAAGATTGCTATTTTCCTCCAAACCGTCCATGGAGGCCTGGTAGGCCTGGGCAGAAAAGAGGATCATCAATAGAAGCAGAAGGACAAATATGCCAAATAGCAGAAACGAAAATAGGGAATCCATCGGATGTTCCCGGCGGGTGAAATGCCTCATGGAAGCCCTCCTTCCTGCCCATGGAGTGGAATCACCGTGATCTGCGGCAGAAGGTTGGAGCCTTCCGGAATATATTCAACCACAAAACGGTCCGTATCATAGGTGATATGATAATCTGCCATGAGTTTTGCCAGACTTTCCGGATACCGGCCTTCCAGGGCATAGGTATGTACCGCTCCTCTGTGCAGAGCCTGCTCCAGTGTGGCTTGCTCTTTTTCCAAGGTTTCTTCGGAGGTTTGGCTGACTGCTTGATAAAAGAACAGGCAGATGAAAAGCAAAACGCCGATGGAAAGCAGCATTTTCAAGAAAACTTTGATTTTTTGGGAGGGGCGTTCAAAAATGTCCATGTCGTTCTCCTCAAGCTATGATTTCGGATAAAATTCCCAATAAAGGCATCATGACAGAAAATAGAATCAATCCCACCAGCAGGGATAGAAGAATGACCAAAGTGGGTTCAATGACGGATATGACTTTTTCCATCCTGGCCAGAGAGCTTTCCCGGTACCGGTCGGTAAGGCGCAGCATCACTTCATCGGCAGCTCCGGTGTGAAAGCCTACGGAAATCATACGCGCTTCCAGACCCTGAAACAGCCCGGATTTGGTGATGGCCGAGGAGAAGAGTTCTCCTTCTTTTAACTGCTGGTCTGCCTGCTTAGCACGCCCCAGGATCCGGGGATCTTCTATCAGCATTTGGGCAAATTTCAGGCTGGCTTCCGGGCCCAGGCCACTTCTGATTCCGAGCGCTATGCCGTGGGTGAGGCGGCCGTAATCCATGGCCAGAGGAATCTGGCGAAGTCCGGGAATACGGGAAATCCCTTTTCTGAGCAATGACTTTCCTTTGGAAGTGAGACAGAAAAACAGGATTACAGCTATGATGACAGCGGCAGCGGCCAGAAAAGCAGCAGAGTAGCGGCTGATAACTTCTCCGGCGCCCAAAAGTCCGGAGGAAATGCCGTTCATTTCCATGCCCATCTGCCGGAAGACCTGCTGGAACACAGGGAGTACCTTGACCAAAAGAAGGACGATGACAGCGCCCATCATTCCCAGCATGAGCAGCGGATAGGTGACAGCACTGCGGATCTGGGCAGAGATGTCCACTTCTTGCTCGTAATGATCCGCCAGGGAGGCCATGACTTCATCCAGACAGCCGGTTTCCTCACCCACCTTGGTATAAGAAATCATGGGGTCCGGAAACAGGCCGGACCGGGCAAAGGTGTCGGACAGCCTGCCATTTTCCTCCAAATCCCGGGAAAGAGATAAGAGGATTTCCCGGCTGCGCGGAGAATCAGAATCTTCATATAATATATGCAATCCTTCCGCGCTGGAAATGCCAGAGCGCAAGATCATAGAAAACTGTTCACAAAAATGAAATAACTCCTGATTGCTGAGCGTTCGGTTCATAGGTTAAGCTCCTTTTTTAACGGGTAAACTGCAGCGTATAATTGCTGCCGTCCCCGATGTAATCTAATATGGCATCATCGTTCTGGCTGGTGGAATCGAAGGTGGGATCTAGGCGGCTCCATTGTTCACCGTCAAAAGCGATGGCCTGTTCGATCCAGCCCTTAGAGCGGATATAGACATCAATCCATGCGTGTTTGATATTGCTGCTGTAGCCGATCTGCAGCTTACAGGGAATGTCTCTGCTGCGCAGCATAGCAGTCATGAGCGCCGCGTAGTCAAAACAAATGCCTGTGCCCGTCCGGAGAGTCTCATCCACATCCGGCAGATAACCAGCCTCCACCGTTTGTGCCTTGTCCTCGTCATAGGTGATATTTTCCACGACATAGTCATAGATGGCGGCCAGGGCGTCTATGTCAGAGGCATCCTGCGGCAGAAGCTCCAAGGCGAGTCTGCTGGCCTGGGAATCCGGTGTAAAGTTTACGTATTGGTTCGGATATAAATAGGGTAAGAAACTATTTTCCAAGGTAACCTCCAGCTGCTGGGTGTAGAGCGCGGCATACTGGTCGCCTTCGATCTGTTCATAAACGGTCACAAGGTAAGTGCCTTCTCCTCCGGTCAGGGGAATCACCGCCTGTTCACCAGGGTGGATGAAATAGGAGTAGGTCACTTGCTCAGGGTCGAGAAGCTGTAAATTCAGCCCTTGAATGCCGGTGTCAGCCTGGGCTACCAGATAGCCTTGATTCAGGTTAGAAACGTCCAGAAGCAGGGGGGCATTTCCCAGGATTTCTCTCCCCGGGGCTTCCGGGACCAAGACTTTTAGGGGAGAGTATACAGGTGGTTCTTCCGAAGAGTTTCCGCGAGCTGGTTGGCTGCATCCGAGAAAAAGGAACAAGCACAGCAGTAGGAGTATGGCAAAAGGCAGACCGCTTTTTTTTGCAGCATTCCAGTTATTGATCGGTTTTTGATGGGAGGTATCGTGAGTGTACATGAATAAAGCTCCTTTTTCGAATGTTCCTGGGATGTTTGCCTTTCGTTATGAGAGCAGACTTCTCCACTTTGTTTAAGTATAGCAGATTCGCGGGAAAAGAAAAGAAAAATATTGGAGCGGGGTCTCTTTGGAAATTAGTAGTTGCAAATCGGATAATATCTGTATATTATAATTCTGGTATATTTTTATGGTGGTTGCGAAATGGAATATTTTAGAAAAACTATTTCCGTGTGACCGTTATATGACTGAAATATCTTAAAATGAAACCATAAAATAAGCAAAAACTGCATTACAGAAGATGGAGAATATATGGACAGTTTTATAAAGCTACAGATTTTTTCGGAATTTTCCCTGGAGAATACGAATGGCAGGATAGATAGTGAGACAGCGCGATCCCAGCAATTGGTCAAATTGCTGCTGTATATTTTGATATACAGGGACCGGGAGATTTCTCATCAGGAACTCATTGATGCGATGTGGGACGGCCCGAACACCGGCAATCCTACCGGCGCTCTGAAAAATCTGGTCTATCGACTTCGGAATCTTCTTAAGATACTGGGCGGTCAGGAATACATATTGGCCCGCCGTGGGTATTACCGGTGGAATCCGCAGATACTGGTGGATTCGGATTATGAGACATTTGAAGAATTATATAATGAGGCAAAGCTGGTGCAGGAGCCGGAGGCGAAGGAAAAACTCTATGAAGAAGCATTTTCTATTTATAGAGGCAGCATCCCGGAGGAGTTGGCTTTCGAACGTTGGCTGATGCCGGTGTCTACCTGGTATCAGTCTTTGTATCTCACCACGGCCAGAGAGCTGATTGCACTGTATTTGGAAAAAAAAGAATTTGCCAAAATCCAGCAAACCTGTATTTCGGCGCTGCGAGTAGATGAGCTGGATGAAGATTTTCATTATTGGTTAATGCGAAGCCTAATGGAACAGTATAAAGTGGATTTGGCTTTGAAGCATTATAACGAAGCTACCAAGTTATTCCGGAAACATCTGGGACTGCGCACTTCAGAGATGCTAAAGCGTGTCTATGAAGAGATGATTTCCATGAAAAATGTGCATACCACGCTGGATGGACAGAATATTCTAGATGACCTGATGGAACCGGATCATCTGGAAGGGGTTTATTTCTGTGAGTTTGCGGTATTCCGGGAAATTTTCCGAGTGGAGGCTAGAAGAGCCCAGAGAACAAAGCGCAACACGGTGGAATACATTCTTCTTATGACAATGAATTCCGGTAACTTTTATAAAGAAACAGAAGAAGGCAAACTGCATAATATCCGGGCAGGGATGGAACGGCTGGAGGAGGTCCTTGGCAACTACCTGCGGGTAGGAGATGTGGTTTCCAGATACAGTGACAACCAGTATGTGATCCTGCTGGCAGCCTGTAAAGAACAGGATGCCGTACGGGTAGGCAGAAGGCTGATGGACAATTTCTTTTCGAGGTACAGTGAGAAAAAAGTGAGGCTGAGCTGTGAATTGATCACAGAGGGGAACAGAGCCATTATCATTGATTAGAAATAAATGGATTTAAGACGAGGAGGATCATTATGAACCGGAAACATAAAAAATGGAAGCGGTTTTTAGCGTTTACTTTGACTGCGGCAATGCTGGCGCCCAATAGTTCCGTATTGGCAAATGCTTCAGAGGCGGATACGTTTTTGGACGGCGGAAGCGGCCAGCCATCAGCTATGATAGAGGAATTGAGCCAGGAAGGCGCCGGGAATGCAGTGACGCCAGGAGCCGGTGAAGACAATGGGGGCCAGAACGGTGATGGGAATGCAGTGACGCCAGGAGCCGGTGAAGACAATGGGGGTCAGAACGGTGCCGGGAATGCAGTGACTCCAGGAGCCGGTGGAGACGATGGGGGCCAGAACGGCGCCGGGAATGCAGTGACGCCAGGAGCCGGTGGAGACAATGGGGGCCAGAACGGCGCCGGGAATGCAGCGACTCCAGGAGCCGGTGGAGACGATACGGCACCGACGGAGCCGGTCACAGAGATTATTTCTGTAGAGGGAAATGACTATATCAGTCAGTTGGAATACACCTATACCGGAGAAGACCCGCTGGATGGCTGGTACGTTGCTTTGACGGAGCCTGCTTGGACACAAGAGCAGCAGGATGCAGTGAATGAAACAATTGTCAGCAGCTTGGGAGAGAAATACCAAAGGCAGATGGGTAAAGCATTTTATGAGCTCAAACTCACCTCTGCCACAGGCAGCGAAGAACCGGCACCGGATGTAGCATTTCGAGCAGCTATCAAGGAGCCTGAAGATACAGAGGCTTTTTCCTATTATTATATTGACAAAATTGATCAGATTATATTAGCAGATTATCCGGCAGGAACGACAGAGCTGCGGGCAGGTGACTGTTTTGGCTTTGTGAAGGCAGAAGTGATGCCAGATACAGTATTAGAAACCGAATGGAACGTGAACGAAGGGAATATGCTCTCTGTTCAGATGACAGCGCCGGCCAGGGCGGAGATTCCGGAAGGGGCAGCCTTGGCAGTGACCAATTCTACGGTAGAAGAGGACACTTATAAGGCGGCGTTGGATACGGCTGTCAATGATCTGAAAAAGGTGACATATACGGCCTTTGATCTGTCCTTGAACCAGAACGATACGCCGGTTTCTTTGGCAAACGATGAGTCTGCCAGGATCACCTTTGCCGGAGCGGCTCCATGGGGTACGGGCACGGTGAAACGACTGTATCAGCTCGTGTATGACGATGCAGCAGATACGTGGGCAGCTCAAACGGTTGACAAAACCCAGTTTGCTTCCGAGGGGCTGGCTCTGGATTTCAAAGCTAAGACCTTTGGAACCTTTGTGGTGGTCACCGGAGAAGAGAAACATGCCTATCAATCTGAAATGGTAGTGGATGGAATCACTTTTACGGTCAGCAGCGACGATGACGAAGGAATTCCACAAGGCGCCAGACTCGTGGTGGAGAAAAAGACATATGATTATACCACGGAAACCGGCCTTTATCAGAATTATGACATGAGGCTGGTGGATGGGGAAGGCAAGGAGGTATTTCTTGCAGAAGGCAAAACTTTGGATGTGAGCATCGATGGCAGCGGCAATCCGATCTTTGAAGGCAGAGGCCAGCTCTCTGAGCAAAAAGTATTCACGTTGGAAAAAGGGGAACAGGAAGAGCTTGCTGAGACTTTGCTTGAGGGAGCATCCATTGCCATAGATGAGGAAAACTATGGGGCGATCACTTCCATCCATTATTCCGCGGATACCATTTTGCCGATCAAAATCCAGGCAAAACGGGAGATGACCGTCTATGATATGACGGATAAGAAACCTGCCAGCTCCTGGGTGCAGGCGGTCACCTTATATCGCAAAGACAACAACGGGAATTGGGTGAAGGCTGACAGTGGCTATGTATTTGAGGACAAAGAACCCATTAAAATGAGTGTCCAGGTCCGTGTGCCCTATACGCCCTTCGATGATGAGAATGTATATCTCTATCCGGGAGATACCATGGAGCTGCAGCTTCCACAGACCATGAAAAATGCGACGAATCAGAAAAATATTCCCATCAAAAACGGAAATACAGTCATGGGTACCTTTTCTATCGATGATGCCGGCCGGATTACAGTGAATCTGAACGATTCTTATCTGAACCTTCCGCAAGGAAAGCTGGGTACCGATTATCAGATGGAATTTGAGGGCTCCTTGAATTTTACTGCTGCCGGAGAACAGACAGAGACAGAGACGTTAACCATCGGAGGCGTAACATTGACGATTCCGGTGAAGAAGACGCCGATTGAAAAACAGGCCGGAATCAAGGTAATAAAAGACAAAGGGGAAACCATCCATGCGGGGAATAATAAGGATGCCATTGCAGAATACCAGGAATATAAGATCAGGATCACTGCGTCTGCAACCAATACCCTTCCTCTTCATACCTTAAATATAGAGGACTATTTTGATGAAACATCCAGGAGCTATTTCGCCTATGTGCCGTATTCCGGTACAGAAGGAACGCCGGTTCTGGTGATCGATGAAGCCGCCTCTAAGCTGTCAGATGTAAAGGTGAGTGATATTACAGTCACATCTGGTGAAGAAGGGGGCATTTTAAAAGGAACTGTCACTGTAGGGACGACGCAAGAGGATGGCTTGAAAGCCAATGATGTTTTAGTTTTAAAATACAAGGTAAAAGTAAATCCTGAGATTTATCTTCCGGGTGCTAATAATTCCAAGGTGAAAATTACAGCGAGAAATACAGCGAAGGTGACGACGGAGTATGATACCAAAGGCAGTGATTGGGAAGATGTGACGTATACCAAGAGCATGCTGGAGAAGAAGTACGATGAGTTTGTTGATGGGAAGAAAGACGAAAACGGCTACGCTCATTATACCGTCCACATCAACATGAATCCGTTGATGGATTTGTCCGGCTATACTTTGGTAGATGATCTTCTCGGCGGGAATCAGGAGTTTCAAATTGATGCGGATCATCCGATTACGTTGAAGTACTATTCTTCCAGTATGAAAGGAACGCTTCTGGCAGAGGAGAAGATGACTCAGCCACCTAAGAAGGCCACAGGAGATAAGATCCCTGAGGGAGAAAGTATCTATTATAACCAGGACGGGGCTCTTTGCATCGATATGGGGGCAAAGGCTGGCGAAAGCGGAAAAACAAGGGGCCAGTGCCATATTCAATTGGGCTATTGGACGAAGGTAAATCTCTCAAAAGGCAGCTATCAGGAGAACCTGAAAAATACCATTTCATTGATTTCCAAAGATGGAGGGGCAGGTATCGGCGGTTCTTCCACCGTGGATGTGAAGTATGCGGTATACAGCATTGGCAAAGAGGTGAACTCTGTGGATCTGCTGAAGAATCGGATTCAGTGGACCAGCACTTTAAATGCTTACCCGCATCAGGACGTGAATGAGAAAAATTATATTCCAGCAGGCGCGGTTTATGAAGATAAATTGTCAATAGCCGGAAATGCCAAGACCCATAAATTTGAGAAAGATACGATGGAGCTTTCCATTACAGATAAAAATGGAAAGGAACTCGCTAAGGATGATTATCATTTGGAGACATCTAAAGAGGGCTTTCAGATTACCTTCCAGAAGAGCGTACTGGCGCCGGTGAAGATCACCTACAATTCTTATGCAGAGTTCGGCAAGGGCATAAATGACACGGACGAATTAGAAACGTATATCAACCAGGCCCAGCTGAAGGTGAATCAGTGGTCTACCGGATGGGTGGGGGCAAAGGCAGAATACCAGCCCTCTATGCTGATCCAAAAATCCGGCGCAGGCTATGACCGGGACACCAGAACCCTGACCTGGAAGATAGAGCTTAACAAGGGCAAATATAATCTGGGAAATACCAAAGTCTCTGTGAAGGAAACACTTCCGGAGGGGCTGACTTTGACAAAGATCACCTGCGATGGCAAAGAGATTTTGCTGAAGGATTGTGAGCATGACGGCAATGTTTGGATCATTCCGGTTGGAGAGCTGGGAAGTGAAGCCAAGACATTAGTTTTGACTACGAAAGTGGAAGATGCTATCTCAGAGGATAACGGGATTGGAGAGCTGGTGAAGAGCTATACCAACCAGGCCGATATTCTGTTGGGCGAAGTGGACTATGCTTCTTCTTCCGCCACACAACAGGTGACTTATTTTACAGAAGATAAGCTCAGTCAATACCAGGAAGGAGAGACTCTGACCTATACGATTTATGTGAATGAGAAGGGGCAGGATCTCAATCCGGAGGGAGAAACCTTCTATTTGAAGGATACGATGGAGACCTCCATGGCCTTGGTAGCGGACAGCTTGAAAGTTTACGATCTGAGCGGAGATGGAAAAAAGGATATTACCGGTGACTGTAATCTGCAGCTGGGCGATGCGAAGGGTAGTATTTTCACTCTCACGCTTCCGGATCATAAGCCGCTGAAAGTAGAATACCGGGCAGCCTTTACCGCAGCTCCTGGCACAGAGGTTACGCTGACCAATAAGGCAGAGCTGTATTATGAGGATACGAAGATCATTGAAGTGGAAGAAACTTCCAACATTGATGTGAAAAGCGCTTCTGGTTCCGGTACCGGTCCGGTGGAAATAAAACTGCGGAAGGTGGACCAGGACAATATTCATATGATGCTCAAAGGCGCGGAATTTGAGCTTTACCAGTTCAAGAAGCCGGCAAGCGGCAAGGAGACCTGGCAGGAGCTATCTGCAGTTTCCAATTACCGGAAGATGCCCGGAGTCTATCGGGATGAAAATGCTGCGGGAAACACGGACGGCATCGTGGAAATTCCCAATGTCATCCAGGGTGTGCCTTATCTGGTAAAGGAAACGAAGGCGCCGGAAGGCTACAGCTATACGAAGAACATTTTTTATGTATTCCTGGTGAATAAGGATGGTTACTCTTATGAGCAGATCACGGATGATAAATTCTTCTTGTTATCTGCGGATCAGACTCAATTCTATGTAAGAAATTCCATGGCGGAGCTGGCAGTGGATAAGGTGTTCACCGTAGGTAATGCTTCATTGAAGGACGGGGAGCTGCCGGATGGCACTTATTACTTTGCGGTTTATACACAGGAGGATAAAATCGCCGTAACTCAGAGTGGTCAACAGGCAGTGGGAGCGGTTACCGTACAAAACGGCCGGATCCAGAAAAGCGCGGAAGAGGCTTATGCGTTGTCCTTCCGGCTGCCTTACGGCAAATATACGGTGTATGAAACAGATGCTGCCGGCAAAAAGCTGACAGGTAAGAATGGCTATCTGGTGGTGAACGGAAACCGCTTTGTGGTGACGGATGATACGAATATGATCCACAGCAGTGAGGTCACCGTAGATGAACATTCTGTACCAGCAGTGGCGAAGGTTACTAACCGATTGACGGAAGAGCCGCTGAAAATCAAAGCAAAGAAGCTTCTGGAGGGCAGAGGCTTAAAGAACGGTGAATTTAAATTTACCATCAAGGAGAAAACCTCCAATGCTGTGGTTGCCACCGGAACCAATGATAAAAATGGAGAGATCAAATTCTCTGCCATCAACTATCGTTTCAGCGACAAGGATAAAAATTACACCTATCTTGTGGAGGAGGTCAATACCAATAATGGCGGCGTGACCTTCGGCAAGGAATCCTTCCAGTTGGAAGTCAAAGTAGGAAAAGACGCCGAAGGCACAGTGAAGATTGAGTCTGTAAGCTATGCAGACCGTTCATTGACACAGGATGGCGAAGGCTATTATCAGATTTATGATGGCAGCAAAGAGACTGCTTTCGTCAATACCTATGCGGCCAAAGGCAGTCTGCAGTTAGAGGCAGATAAGAAGATCATAGGCACGAATCTGACAACGCAGCAGTTTGATTTCACCATCTGCAAATATAAAAAGGACGGTGAAAACAACTGGGCAGAGACTGCTTTCAAGACAGAAGACGGAACGGATGGAAGCACCTCCTACACGGCCAAGAATACGAATCAGGGCAAGATCCAATTCCAGAAGGACTATTTTGAACTCGCAGACATGGGAGAATATAAGTATGTGGTGGAGGAAGCGGATTCTGCGCTTGCCATGTATGAGAAGGATGTTTCCCGCTATGCAGTTTATGTGACGGTATCTGACGGCGGAAATGGTAAATTGAAATTTGACAAGAAGATCAAGAAGCTAAGCGCCGATGGCTTGGATGAATCCGAGGTAAAGGAGATCACCTTCCATAATACTTATAAAGCGGAAGGTGCATTTACACCAACAGTGAAGAAAATCCTTCAAGGCAGAGAGATAGAGGCGGATCAGTTCAGCTTTCGGCTGGAGGCAGCAAAGGCAGATTGGACCTCTGCAGAATTTGACTTAGGCGCGGTGAAGTTTGAAGCAACTGGTGATACGGATGTGAAAAATGACGCTGACGGCAATGTGACTTTTTCTGAGATCACTTACCAGCTGAAAGGGAACACCTCAGATACCGGATATTATATTTATAAGATTACTGAAAATATCCCTGAGGGAGCAACAGAGGAGAAAAATTACAAACAAAATGGCTATACCTATGCTTTCCAGCCTGTATATCTCTATGTGGAGGTCAAGGATGCAGGAGAGGGTGTGCTGGAGGTGATTCCTTATAGTGACACTGAGAGAGATACAAATGAAGTGACACTGACCAACTTATATGAAGCGGACGGCACCATCCTTCTCAATGGCACGAAAAATCTGGAAGGAACAGCGATCCAAAAAGATCAGTTCACCTTCACCCTGTGGGGCGCAAAGAAAGCCACACAGCCGGAGAAGGAGGAATATGTACAGATTGGCGATCCTGTGAAAAATGACGAAAATGGAAGCTTTGCATTCCCAGTCATCAATTATAAAGCAGATCCGGGCAAACCGGTGAAAGATGTGATGGGCACCTACTGGTACCGGATCCAGGAAGAGATCCCCACGCCACTGCCAGAAGGGTATGAATATTGCTCCGACGGCATCAAGGAATATGTGATCAAGGTTGTGGTGACGGAAGACAAAGAACATCCAGGTAAGCTGAAAGCGGAGAAGACCTTGGCAGATGGTACCGCACTTCCTTCAGAAGGGGCATTGTTTACCAACTCTTATAAATCCGAGGGTCAGTGGAACATCGAAGCAGAAAAGGTGTTGAAAGGCACACCGCTTTTGGATGGCAGATATGCGTTTACGCTGAAAGATGAGGCTGGTAATGTCTTACAGACGGCAGCGAATAAAGAAAATGGAACCATTGCATTTACACCGGTTACTTATTCCCAGGCAGATATGAATAACCAAAAGACCCGGGACCTGGTCTATTATATCCAGGAAGTGGTGCCGGAAGCAGTGCCAAACGGCGTGACCTATGATAACACCTTATATAAGATTTATGTTACATTGACGGATGATGGCAAGGGTCACATTACAGTGGGCCAGAAACTGGTGACGGTGAAAGGTGAGGAAGAAAAAGAAGCGTCTAAGATTTCCTTTACCAATACCTTCAACGGCAGTGTGACTTTGAATAAAACCGCAGAGGATGGCGTGACACCGTTAAGCGGTGTGACATTTGAAATGTATGCCAAGAAAAATGACGCATCCTCTTACCAGCTTTATGGAACCTATGTGACCAATGGGGCTGGCAGGATCTATATTTCCGGACTTCCGGAGAACGATTATTATTTCGTGGAGACGAAGGCTGCAGATGGTTATGTGATTGAGACAGATGCTTCAGGAAGTCCGGTAAAATATCATTTTACCATCAGCATGAGCGGGAAGGCCGGTACGGCAGTTTCCTACTCTTTGAAGGTTAGAAACCAGAAAGCCTTTGGCAAGGCAGAATTGACCAAGACAGATGCGGATACGAAGAAGGCGCTGCGGGGCGTGGAATTCTCCCTGTATACGGCTGGCGGGCTGCTGGTGCCTGTTGTGGAGTCAGCGGATGGAACCTATGCCGCAGACAGAGGCGGTTCCGGAAATGCGGTCACGGTCATGAAGACAAATGGCAGTGGTAAAATCACGGTAACCAATCTGGAATGGGGAACCTACTATTTTAAAGAGACAAAGGCTTTGGAGGGATATCTGCCCACCAATGAAAAATTCACCTTTGTGATCGATGAAAGCTCCTTTGATAAAGCAAGCGGTGTCTACGTGGCAAAGACGATGGAAGTATCCGCAGTGAACAAAGGGACCTCCGTGGATATCCTGAAAGTGGATGAAAAAGGAAGAGCGGTAAAAGACGCAGTGCTGGCGGTGAGGGATCCCCAGACAGGAGAGATTTTAGACCAGTGGACCAGCAATGGCAGGCCGCATACGATATACGGGGTGCTTTCTCCGGGCAAAACCTACTATTTAGAGGAACTCAGTGCGCCGGAGGGCTATTTCCTGGCAAGTCCTGTGGAATTTACTGTGGGAGCGGATGGCACCGCCCGGGTAACTCTTGTCAATGAGAAGAAGAAGGAAGACGCTGGAGAGATCCGCGTGGATAAGAGAATTTCTGTATTGGATGACAATTTCAATGAAGTGGATTTAGTGGCGGAAAATGCGACTTACTATGTGGGGCTGTTCACGGATCCGGAAGGAAAACATCCTTATGGCGATGATTATATCAAGCGTCTGAATATCCGTCATTCCAGCAGCTCCGGTGCGGCAGTGTACAAAGACCTACCGTCAGGGACGTATTATATTTTGGAAGTGGAGGCGGACGGAACTCCGATTCCTATGGATGAGCTCCAAGGCGATTTGGAAAATGGCGGATTTGTCTGCACCGTGGATGGAGACGGCAACTCTGTATCCATCGATTTGAATAAAGATAAGAAGGATGGATTTGTCCACCTGAACAACAGGTATTACAAGATTCCGAGTGGTTTTTCTCAGAGAGCATTTATCGATATTACCAAAAAGGTGCTCAGAGGAACGGAAGAATTTACGGCGGACGATACGTTCTATGCCGGAGTCTTTACGAAGAATGAAGACGGAAGCTACAGCGAATCTCCGTATACGGTGGTTGAGCTGAAGCAGAACGGCACAGTGACAGTAGAGGTGTCGCTGGGCGGCGAAGCCGGCGATGAGCCGGTGGACTACTATGTGTTTGAGACGGATGCGGACGGCAATGTCATTTCTGGCAGCGGTTTTGCTTATGAGGTATCCGGCGAGGGCAAAGTGACGGTACAAAAGGAAACAGAATCCTCCGCCATCACGATTACCAATAAGGCCCTGGACAAAAAGCTGGGAATCCTGAAGGTAGATGAAACGGGAATGCCGCTGGAGGGCGCTCAGTTCAAGCTTGTGTCAAAAGACGGGGAATCTTATGTGGAGGAATGGACCTCAGAGTCCAGTGCCCATTATATGGATCTGGAACCCGGCACCTATACGCTCACAGAGACAGCAGCCCCCAGTGGGTATGTCAAAGGAGGAGAGGTGCAGGTGACTGTCAAGGAAGATGGAAGCATTTCCGTTTCCGGAAGCGATGCCAAAGTGAACGGACAGATGATTCAATATGTCAACAAAAAGAACGGCACGGTGACTCCGGGTGGGAACCATGGAACCTCCGGCAAGACGACCTTTACCAGCAGTACAACAAAGAATGTAAAAACCGGCGATGAGACAGATATCTTAAAATATCTGTATCTGTTGGCCGCAGGCGCAGGATTTGTTGGATTTGCAGTATATTACCGCAGGAAAAAACGTTTGAAAACAAAAGAATAGCAGTGAGCTTTGCCGGCTGCAAATGCAGCCGGCAGGGCATAAAAAATGAGGAATAGAGCTGAAAAAGATATTTGATAAAAATAGTAAAGAAATAGTTAAATACCTATTGACAAGTGAACGCGAAGAGCGTATGCTGAACCTATAATAAAGGCAAACCTATCGAAAGATGGGGACGCAAAGCCAAGGGTCTAAGGTCGAAGGACTAAGACAGCCGGTTGCCGCATTGAATTCCGATTTCATGGCGTGATTCAAGACAAGGATCGTCATTTTTGAAGACAGACGTATCCACGGTAACCGTTTATATGAATAAACGGTTTTTTTTATTTCATAGAAAATTGCGTCCTATGAAATAAAAAGCACTCTGTGCAGGATACTTTTTTGTTTTTTGATTCACAGATTGTAAAATTCCTACATGCAGGTTTTGAATCGCCATTGTCAGAGAGGGTGTGTTATATGAAGATAAGAAAAATAAAGGACTTATGGAAGAACAGGAAATTTGCCGCAGGCTGTGCTGCAGTTGTATTAGCGATAACGGTGGCAAGTGTGGGATTTTTCCAGAGCAGAACACAGATTCCGGAGCTTCCGTCTTATACGGATCCGGTGCTGGAGGTCACAATAGAAGGGGAAGAGACTCCGCTTGCCGCAGCGCCGAAGGTGACCACAAAGACGAGCAAGAAGACGAGTAAGAAAAATGTGAAATTAGCCAAGGCAGCCACGAAGACCTATACGAAGAAGCTGCCCACGTCTAAGAAGACAACGACAAAGAAGCAGAATACCTCGAAGGAAGCCATTACCACACAGACCACTGTGCTGACGGCCAAATCAGAGAAGTATACGAGGAAATCCAAGGTTAAGGTAGTGACCACTACGGTTACGACTACTGTCAAGAAGACTACGGTCGCAAAGACGTCATCTGGTTCTGATTCTACGGTTCAGGCAAGTGCTTCCAGGACTGAGAAATACCAGATCAGCGTGGAAGAGATCGCGCCTTTGATGGACAGCCGGGTATTGGCGGCTTATGAGAAGCTTGGGTTTACCGTGACCGTGGATCCTTCGGTATCCTATGCGGGACATTTTGATGCGAAGACGCAAAGCTTGACTTTGCGGAGGGCGGATGATACCGTATACCATGAGTTAGGACACTTCTTAGCATTTATTGCCGGGAATGCCGATAAGAGCAGCAGCTTTGTGACGGTCTATAATCAGGAAAAATCCAAATATACGGGTGTGAATAAGGCATATGCCACCCAGAATAGTTCCGAATATTTTGCGGAATCTGTCAGAGATTATGTTTTGAATCCAGCTTCCCTAAAGAGCAGCCGGCCTAAGACCTATGCGGCATTGACGGAAGCTTTCAACAAAGTGACAGACAATCAATTGAATAAGATCCTGATGATGTATGGACCGATCTGGAAATAAATACAGGAAGGGATCTGCAGGTAAGAACGATAAGAAGGGCCGCGTGGCCCTTCTTTTTTGACGGTGCGTATTGACTTTGCCCGCTTTTTTTAATATGATAACTGATAGATATGCTAGGAGGGTTCAAATGTCAGAAATAGTGAAAGTAGTAGTGGATGCTATGGGAGGCGACAATGCTCCTGTGGAACCGGTGAAGGCTGCGGCTGAAGCGGTAAATGAAAGCAAAGAGATCCAGGTGATTCTGACTGGACGAAAAGAAGTCATCGAATCTGAATTAAGCAAATATACTTATCCCAAAGAGCAGATACAGATCGTGGACGCCAGGGAGGTCATTGAGACGGCAGAGCCGCCGGTGATGGCGATTCGGAAGAAAAAGGACTCTTCCATTGTGAAGGGGCTGACTATGGTACGGAATCAGGAAGCCGATGCCTTTGTATCCTCCGGCAGTACAGGTGCTGTGCTGGTGGGCGGCCAGGTGTTGGTGGGCCGTATCAAAGGAGTGGAACGGCCGCCTCTGGCGCCGTTAATTCCCACGAAGGACGGTGTGGCATTGCTGGTGGACTGCGGAGCCAATGTGGATGCCAGGCCTTCTCATTTGGTTCAATTTGCCAAAATGGGCTCCATTTACATGGAGAATGTGGTAGGGATAAAAAATCCCCGTGTGGCTATTGTCAATAACGGCGCAGAGGAGGAGAAGGGCAATGCTTTGGTGAAAGAGACCTTCCCGCTTTTGAAGGAATGCAGCGGGATAAATTTTATCGGAAGCATTGAGGCCAGAGATATACCGGACGGCTATGCGGACGTCATTGTCTGTGAAGCTTTTGTGGGAAATGTCATCCTGAAGCTGTATGAGGGAGTCGGCAGCACGCTGATCTCCAAGATTAAGGAAAGCATGATGAGCAGCTTCCGCAGTAAAATCGGAGCGCTGCTGGTAAAACCGGCCTTGAAAGCGACGCTGAAGACTTTTGATGCCAGTGAGCACGGTGGAGCGCCGCTATTGGGATTAAAGGGTCTGGTGGTGAAGACGCATGGCAGCGCAGTGGCCGTGGAGATGAAAAATGCCATTTTCCAGTGTGTGCAGTTTAAGCAGCAGGGTATCAATGAAAAGATCCAGGAACATATAGCCGATCAGAAAGCGGAATAAGGAGGGGTAACGATGGAATTGGAAAAACTGCAAGCCATCATTGCGGATGTACTCAATGTGGATGCCTCTGAGGTGACAGAAGATACGACCTTTGTGGATGATCTGGGTGCGGATTCCTTGGATGTGTTTCAAATCATCATGGGAATCGAAGAAGAATTTGATATAGAGATCGACAATGAGGCGGCAGAGAGCATTGTGACCGTTGGCGATGCGGTAGAACAGATAAAAAATGCGATTGGATGATTGCGACGATAGGGGATGTTGCAAAGGGATTTGTAACATCCCCATCCTTTTGCAGCCATGGATCAGGAGGAAAAACGTTGAAAGATTTGCATGAATTAGAACTTAAAATCGGATATGAGTTCCAGAATTTTCAGCTGCTGGTACAAGCTATGAGCCACAGCTCCTATGCCAATGAACAGAGGAAGGGAAGACTGGGCAGCAATGAGAGGCTGGAATTCTTGGGGGATGCGGTGCTGGAATTGATCAGCAGTGAATTTCTCTACGGAAAATACAAAGAACAGCCGGAAGGGGAATTGACCAGAAAAAGAGCCAGTCTGGTATGTGAACCAACGTTGGCGATGTGCGCCAGGGATCTGGGAGTGGATCAGTATCTTCTTCTGGGGAAAGGTGAGGAACAGACGGGAGGAAGAAGCCGTGATTCCATCGTATCTGACGGTTTGGAGGCTTTGATCGGTGCCATTTATCTGGACGGTGGACTTGCTAATGCAAAAGAGTTCATATTGAAAGCTGTATTGAGCGATGCAGAGCATAAGCAGCTCTTTTATGATAGCAAGACTATCTTGCAGGAACTTGTGCAGGAAAAAGGAAACAACCCCATCCTTTACCAACTGCTGGACGAGGCTGGCCCGGATCACAACAAAAGTTTCACGGTAGAAGTTTCCATTGGCGGCCGCAGGCTGGGCGTGGGAAGCGGACATACCAAGAAAGCAGCAGAGCAGGCGGCCGCTTATCAGGCTGTCTGCACACTAAAGAAGCAGTAGGTGGAGCATGTATCTAAAGAGTATTGAAGTGCAGGGCTTTAAATCATTTGCCCAAAAGATAGTTTTTGAGTTTCACAATGGAATCACTGGGATTGTGGGGCCGAATGGCAGCGGAAAGAGCAACGTAGGCGATGCGGTGCGTTGGGTGTTAGGAGAACAAAGTGCCAAACAGCTGCGCGGCGGCAACATGCAGGACGTGATTTTTTCCGGAACGGAGAACCGTAAGCCGCTGAGCTTTGCCTCTGTGGCCATCACTTTGGACAACAGCGATCATCAGCTGGCCATTGAATATGAAGAGGTCACGGTGACCCGGCGGTTGTACCGTTCTGGTGAAAGCGAATATCTGATCAATGGGAGCAGCTGCCGGTTGAAGGATATCAATGAATTGTTCTATGATACCGGAATTGGAAAAGAAGGCTATTCCATCATCGGCCAGGGCCAGATCGACAAGATCTTAAGCGGCAAACCGGAAGAGCGGCGAGAGCTGTTTGACGAGGCAGCTGGAATCGTTAAATTCAAACGGCGGAAAAATACGGCCTTAAAGAAGCTGGAAGAAGAGAAGCAGAATCTGGTCCGTGTTACGGATATTTTAAGCGAACTCACAAGGCAGCTGGGTCCGTTAGAGAAGCAGTCAGAGACGGCCAAGATCTATCTTGGGAAAAAAGAAGAATTAAAGATCTTGGATGTGAATATGTTTTTACTGGACATGGAACGCATGTCCGGTCAGCTGACAGAATTGCAGGAGAAACAGTCCATTTCCCAGGAAGAGCTGGAAAAGGCGCAGGAGAGCTTTGAGACGACGAAGCAGGAATACGACCGTCTGGAGCAGGCGTTGGAAGAACTGGAAGAGAAAATGACGGCGTCCAGAGAACGGGCGCAGGAAAACACCCTGCGTAAGCAGCAGCTGGAGAGCCAGGTGGAGCTTTTCAAAGAGCAGATCAAGGCTTCCAGACAAAGCGATGAGCATTACCAGGCCCGCATCCAGGTGGTGGAAGAGGAGCTGGCCAAACGGCAGGAGGAGCTGGAGTCCCACAGGGATGAAAAAGCAGAACTGCAGGCACAGATCCGCCTTCTAAAGGACCGTCAAAAAAAGGCGGAGATACATAGGGAGCAGGTCACTGCAGCCATTGAGGAATGCACGAAGGCGGTGGAAGACGGCAAGGGAGAAATCATCGAAATCCTCAACAGCCGTGCGACCACGAAGGGAAAGGTGCAGCGCTTTGATGCGATGATGGAGCAGGTGAACATCCGTAAAGCGGAGCTGTCCAAGCGCATGCTGCATTTAAAAAGTGAAGAAGCGGAGCTGGCCCAGGCGGATGAAAAGGCCAGAGAGGAATATGCCGGGGTGACACGGGTCATTTCCGATATGGAAAAACAGACCCGCAGGCTGGATGACCAGGTGACAGTTTTGCAGGAGACCATCAAGAAGCAGAATGAGCAGATGGACGTGGGACAGACGGCGTACCACAGGGAAGCGTCCCGTCTGGAATCCCTGCGCAATCTTACAGAGCGCTATGACGGATACGGCAACAGTATTCGCCGGGTGATGGAGCAAAAGGACCGGGTGCCTGGTATCCAAGGCGTAGTGGCCGATTTAATCCAAGTGGATAAGAATTATGAGACGGCCATTGAGACTGCGTTAGGCGGCAGTATTCAGAACATTGTCACGGACGATGAGCAGACGGCCAAGCGGATGATTGAATATCTGAAGAAGAACCGGTACGGGCGCGCCACGTTCCTGCCTCTGACGAATATTAGGAACCGGAGCCCGTTTACCCAAAAGGCAGCTCTTTCGGAGCCGGGCGTGATTGGGTTGGCCAGCACTTTGGTGAAGGTGAAGGCGGAGCATGAGGATTTGGCCCAATATTTGCTGGGCCGGACGCTGGTGGTAGATCATATCGACCATGCCATCGCCATCGGACGGAAATACAAGCATACTCTGCGCATGGTGACGGTGGAAGGGGAATCCTTAAATCCGGGCGGTTCCATGACTGGCGGTGCTTTTAAAAATACCAGCAACTTGCTGGGCAGACGCCGGGAGATCGAAGAGCTGGAGGACAGCGTAAAGCGTCTGAAGGCGGAAGTGGAGCAGATGCAGGCGTCCATCGATGAGAACCGGAAGAAGAGAAATGTGATCCGGGATACCATTTCTGAGATGCATGAGAAGCTCCAGGCCCAGTACATCCTGCAGAATACCAGTAAGATGAACCTGGTGCAGCTGGAGGAGAAGAAGAAGGAAATTACGGACGGTTATCAGAGGATCAGACAGGAAAACCAGGAAATCGAAGAACAGATCCAGGAAATCACCGATAACCATAAGGAAATCCAGAAGGAACTGGATGATTCCAAGCAGGATGAAAAGGAATTGGAGACCTTTATTGAGACCCGCCAGCAGGAGCTGGACGAGTACAAGGAGGAGGAGACGGCCTGCAGCCATGAGCTGGAAGAGATCCGTATGGAAAGCGCCGGCTTGCTTCAAAAGGAAGAGTTTCAAAGAGAGCATATCCAGCGTTTGGAGCAGGAAATCGAACGGTATGCCGTAGAACAGGAGGAAATTTCCCGGAATTTAGGGGAGAACCAAGAGGAGATCCAGCGGAAGGAAAATAATATTCTGGAGATCCAAAAGACAATCGCGGCAGCGGCCGAAGTGGCGGTGAAGGAAGCCGCTTTGATGGAGAATTACCAAAAAGATAAAGAAGAGATGAATGTCAGCCACAAATCCTTCTTTGACAAGAGGGACGAGCTGTCAGGACAGATCAATCTCCTGGATAAGGAATGTTACCGCCTGGGCAGCCAGATCGAAAAGCTTGAGGAAAATAAGGAACAGCAGATTGCTTATATGTGGGAGGAATACGAGATCACTCCCAACAGCGCCCTTTCCCTGAAACGGGAAGAGATGACAGACCTGGCTTTGATGAAGAAACAGATCGCCCAGTTGAAGGATTCCATCCGGAAGCTCGGGGAGGTCAATGTCAATGCGATTGAAGATTATAAAGAGCTTTTGGAACGCCATACCTTCTTATCCGGACAGCATGAAGATCTGGTGAAGGCTGAGGCAACGCTGATGGATATCATTGAAGAATTGGATGCAGGGATGCGCAAGCAGTTTTCTGAGAAATTTTATGAAATTCAGCGGGAGTTTGACAAGGCGTTCAAGGATCTCTTCGGCGGAGGCAAGGGAACCTTAGAGCTGATGGAGGATGAAGATATTCTGGAAGCGGGAATCAAGATCATCTCCCAGCCGCCGGGCAAAAAGCTGCAGAATATGATGCAGTTATCCGGCGGGGAAAAAGCGCTGACTGCCATCGCTTTGCTTTTTGCGATCCAGAACCTGAAACCGTCACCATTTTGTCTGTTGGATGAGATTGAGGCGGCATTAGATGATTCCAATGTCACAAGGTTTGCAGATTATCTTCAGAAGTTGACGAAAAATACACAATTTATTATAATAACTCATAGACGTGGCACCATGCGGGCGGCGGACCGCCTCTATGGAATCACGATGCAGGAAAAGGGTGTTTCTACCTTAGTATCTGTAGATTTGGTGGAAAAAGACCTGACGAAATAGGAGGAATCAGTTATGGCAGAGGAAAAGAAAGGTTTTTTTAAACGCCTGGTGAATGGACTATCCAAGACCAGAGCCAACATCGTATCTGGGATCGATTCGATTTTCAGCGGATTTTCCAGTATCGATGAAGATTTTTATGAAGAGATCGAAGAGACGTTGATCATGGGAGATATCGGGATCAATGCCACCACTGCCATCATTGAGAATTTGAAAAACGAGGTAGCCCAGAAGCATATCAAGGATCCGGCAGAGTGCAAAAAGCTCTTGGTGGACAGCATCAAAAAGCAGATGGAAGTGGGAACCACCGAATATGAATTTGAGAGCCGTAAGTCCGTAATTCTGGTCATCGGGGTCAACGGGGTGGGTAAGACTACCTCTGTGGGCAAGCTGGCAGGGCTTTTGAAGGATCAGGGCAAAAAGGTGGTGCTGGCGGCAGCGGATACCTTCCGGGCGGCGGCCACGGAACAGCTGACCCAGTGGGCTCACCGCGCAGGTGTGGATATCATTTCCGGGCAGCAGGGTGCCGATCCGGCTTCTGTGGTGTTCGACGCGGTGGCGGCGGCCAAGGCTAGAAATGCGGATGTGCTGATCTGTGATACCGCCGGCCGGTTGCACAATAAGAAGAATCTGATGGAAGAACTCCATAAGATATACCGGATCCTGGAAAGAGAGTATCCGGATGCCTATCTGGAGACGTTGGTGGTATTGGACGGGACCACGGGGCAGAATGCTTTGGTGCAAGCCAGACAGTTTGCTGAGGTGGCGAAAATCACAGGCATTATTTTGACAAAGCTGGATGGGACAGCCAAAGGCGGCATCGCGGTAGCGATCCAGTCAGAGCTTGACATTCCGGTGAAATATATCGGTGTCGGGGAACAGATCCAGGATTTGCAGAAATTTGATTCCGAGTCCTTTGTCAATGCATTGTTCAACATGACAGAACCCGGAGACACACAGGAAGGATAAGGGTAAGGAAGATGCTCACATTAGAAAAATTCGAAGAAGCTTCAGAAATCGTCAAGAAAGTGACACTAAAGACGAAGCTGGTTTACAGCGACTATTACAGTGAACTCACCGGAAATAAGGTGTTTTTTAAGCCGGAGAATATGCAGCTGACCGGCGCATATAAGGTACGTGGCGCTTATTACAAGATCAGTACCCTAAGCGACGAGGAGCGGCAAAAGGGGCTCATCACGGCTTCTGCAGGCAACCATGCCCAGGGTGTGGCCTACGCAGCAAAGAAATACGGAGTGAAGGCTATCATCGTGATGCCCACCACTACGCCGTTGATCAAGGTGGAGCGTACTAAGGCATACGGCGCGGAGGTGATCCTCCAGGGAGATGTCTACGATGAAGCCTGCAGCTACGCATTGGAGCTGGCAGAGAAAGAGGGCTATACCTTTATCCATCCTTTTGATGATCTGGCGGTAGCTACCGGTCAGGGCACCATTGCCATGGAGATTGTACAGGAACTGCCTTTGGTGGATTATATTCTGGTGCCCATCGGAGGAGGCGGACTGGCCACCGGGGTGTCCACCCTGGCAAAGCTTTTGAATCCGCACATTAAGGTGATCGGTGTGGAGCCGGCGGGAGCCGCCTGTATGAAGGCTTCCCTGGAAAAGGGAGAGGTGGTCACTCTTCCAACCGTCAACACCATTGCGGACGGCACCGCGGTGCAGACACCGGGAGCGAATATCTTCCCTTATATTCAGGAGAATATTGACAGTATCATTACCATCGAGGATGACGAACTCATCGTGGCTTTCTTGGATATGGTAGAAAACCATAAGATGGTAGTGGAAAATTCAGGACTTTTGACTGTGGCTGCTCTGCGTCATCTGGATGTGAAGAAGAAAAAAGTAGTGTCCATTTTAAGCGGAGGCAACATGGATATGATCACCATGTCCTCTGTGGTGCAGCATGGGCTGATCCAGCGTGACCGTATCTTTACGGTGTCTGTTCTCATGCCAGATAAGGCAGGTGAGCTTGTGCGCGTGGCCACCATCATTGCAGAGAACCGGGGCAACGTCATCAAGCTGGATCACAACCAGTTTGTGAGCACCAACCGGAATGCGGCAGTGGAGCTGAAGATCACCATAGAAGCTTTTGGTACAGAGCACAAGAATCAGATTGTCAAGGCACTGGACAAAGACGGCTACCGTCCCAAGGTGATCCGTCCCAGCCTGTAGGCGTTAGATAGAATTGAGAAAGATCCGTTCTTTGTGGAGTGAAAGATTCACAGAGACGGATCTTTTTTTGCTCACTAAGCTTACTTTATCCGCTAATCGGGCCGATGTTTGCAGCGGAACGAAAACATGCCGCTTTTGCGTCCCCGCAGGTGGATAATCCTGAGGGGGGCCTTTCTTAGAAATTTTAAAATAGTGCTTGCAAATAATTTTTAATCACATTATGCTTCTTTTAAGGATATCCTTATATCATAGTAAGGAGAAAACATCAAATGGATCAAGAAAAAATTCAGGCGTTAGAGAAGAAGATAAGTGAAGAATACAGCAATATGGCTGGCATAGTGGTGCGAAAGGAAGGCCGGACATTCTATGAACATTATTTTAACGGATGCACGGCCGACAGCCGGATTCATGTGTATTCCTTGACCAAAAGCATTATTTCCATGCTGGTGGGAATCGCTTTGGACAAGGGATATATCAGAAGCGTGGATCAAAAAGTGCTGGATTTCTTCCCCGATTACAGCATAAAAAAGGGAGAGAAGACCATACAGAAAATCACATTAAAGCATCTGTTGACGATGACGGCTCCCTACAAATTTTTGATTCCACCTTATGTAAAATATTTTACCAGCGGTGACAGCGTCAGGTTTACCCTGGATTTGCTGGGAGGCAGGGGGAAAATCGGAGAATTTAAGTATATGCCTCTCATCGGGCCCGACATTTTATCGGGAGTCCTTATAAAAGCGACAGGGCAGTCTGTATTTGATTTCGCGGCGGAGAATCTTTTCTCGCCGCTTGGCATTACGGTTGTCCGCAATGTGGTGTTCCAGTCCAAGGAGGAGCAGCTCTCTTTTAATCAGTCGACAGATATCAGCGGCTGGGTGGCGGATGCTGCCGGGACGAATCATGCGGGCTGGGGACTTACGCTTTCTCCGGTGGACATGGCAAAGCTGGGGCAGATGTATTTGGACGATGGCGTTTGGGATGGAGAACAGATCGTTTCCAAAGAGTGGGTAGCCGAGAGTACGGCAAAACAAAGCTGGTGGGAACGGGAAAAGCTGTCCTACGGATATTTATGGTGGCTGGCTGAAGATGGGTTTGCGGCGATGGGGGATGGCGGCAACGTGATTTATGTGAACAGGGAGAAGCATATGGTGGTCGCTGTCACATCACTTTTTCAAAAAAAGGCCAAGGACAGGATAGAGCTTATCAAAGGGGAGATAGAGCCTTTGTTTGGATAGAGGCAATGGTTTTCTCAGAATAAAGAAATAGGAACGCCCGCCCAGACACTGAGAATCTGGGCGGGCGATGATTATTTATGGTTTATTTTACTTCAATCAGTTCATATTGGGAATTGCCAAGGCCAATCTTCACCGCATGATCGATGCAGGTCTTCCAGTTGGTCTCCGGCGTGATGGCACTGAAATGATCGTGGCCTTCATGGTCGGCCTCTCCCAGCATGCTGCTTGGGATGGGGGGCTGGGCATTGACTGCGTCGGCGCAGGCGACATCCAAAGCCACCGGATCAAAGGAGGCGAACATGCCCACATCCGGGACAATGGCGGCATCGTTTTCCGCATGGCAGTCGCAGTAAGGAGAAACATCAATGACCAGACAGATGTGGAAATTCGGTCTGCCGTCCACAACGGCCTTGCTGTATTCGGCGATCTTGGCATTGAGAATATCGAAGGACTCATCGGAGGCTGGTCTTACGGCATCTTTGGGACAGACGCCGATGCAGCGTCCACAGCCGACACATTTGTCCTGGTCAATGGTGATCTTCTTATTTTCCATGATAGGGGCGTCGTGGGCGCAGATCTTCTGGCATTGGCCGCAGCCGATACAGAGGTCCTGATTTACGAACGGTTTTCCTGCGCTGTGCATCTCCATCTTGCCGGCCCGGGAACCGCATCCCATGCCTAAATTCTTCAAGGCGCCGCCAAATCCGGTATTCTCATGGCCTTTAAAGTGGGATAGGGAAATGATGATATCCGCATCCATGATGGCGCGTCCAATCTTGGCCTCTGTTACATATTCGCCGCCTTCCACCGGGACATAGGCCTCATCGGTACCTTTTAGTCCATCGGCGATGATCACGTGGCAGCCGGTGGAAAATGGAGAATAGCCGTTGGTGTAAGCGCTCTCTAAATGATCCAGCGCATTTTTCCGGCCGCCCACGTACAGGGTGTTGCAGTCAGTCAAAAATGGTTTGCCGCCGGCTTCTTTTACCAGGTCAGCTACGACCTTGGCATAGTTGGGGCGGAGAAAGGCCAGGTTTCCGGGCTCTCCGAAATGGATCTTAATGGCAGTATATTTATCTTTGAAATCGATTTCATCCATGCCGGCTTTTTTGATCAGACGGGCTAATTTGTCTAAAAGGCTGTCATTTAATTTGGTGCGCATGCTAGTGTAATATACTTTGGATTTTTCCATGTTAAAACCTCCTGTTATGTATGAAAGGACCGCGGAAAGGTATTCCTTTTGGCGTCCTTATCGTTGTTACTTGAAATGATACTAGGTTTCCATGGATTTCGCAAGAGAATTGTGTTACAGTATGGACAAGAAAATGTGAATTTGGAGAAATGCTGCAGGAGAGTGTGAGATGAGGACAGAAGAGAAGAGAAAATGGCTGTTGGATAAGATGGATGAATATGGAAGGGAAGATTTTGCAGTGGCCTTTTCCGGAGGAGTGGACAGCAGCCTGTTGTTGTATTTGGCAGTAGATGCGGCAAAACGTCATGGAAAAAAGGTCTACGCGCTGACAGCGGATACCGTGCTGCACCCGTCACAGGACAGGAGGATCGCAGAAGACGTGGCCAGACGTGCGGGAGCGGAGCACAAGGTGGTTTTTGTGGATGAATTGAAAGATTCTGAGATTTTAAAAAACCCGGTGGACCGCTGCTATCTCTGCAAAAAACAGTTATTTACTGAATTTATAAAGCTGTGTGGAGAGCTTGGCGCCGCATGCATTCTGGAAGGGAGCAACGGTGATGATCTGCTGGTATACCGGCCGGGAATCCGGGCAGTGCGGGAGTTGGGAGTGGAAAGCCCTCTGGCGGAGGCGGGACTTACGAAAGCGGAGGTGCGGGCTTTTGCTGCGGAGCTTGGGATTCCCACGGCCAAACGGCCGTCAACCCCGTGTATGGCCACCAGACTTCCCTATGGAGCGATGCTGGAACCCCGGCTGCTGGCCAGGATCGATGAGGGGGAACAGTTTCTGAAACGGCTGGGCTTTGGGCAGGTACGGATCCGGGTGCACGGGGATATTGTGCGGCTGGAAGTGCTGCCGGAAGATTTTGATGCTGTCCTTCAAAGAAGGGATGAGGTAATCCGCGGACTGAAAGAACTGGGATTTCGGTATCTGACCTTGGACCTGGAAGGGTTCCGGTCTGGCAGCATGGATGAATACATGGACAAAGCCTCAGATATGTTTTCTTAAGATAATGTTTATACGGAGTTTATGAATTCCTTTTTCAAACATGGTATAATAAGGAAAATGCCCGGCGGATGCAGTCTATGGGCAGGCATTTGTCTTGAGGTATGAATGGTAACCAGAAAAAGTCAGGGGAGGAAAATGGATATGCTCAAATCAACGGTAACGGCGGAATTCGATAAAGACATCGTCACAGTCTGGAATGTGGTGACCAACTTGCGGGACTGCTCCTGGAGAAGTGATATTTCCAGGATTACGGTGCTTTCAGATCCCAATAGCTTTATCGAGTATACCAAGAAGGGGTTCCCTACGAAGTTTGATATCACGGTGAAGGAAGCTTACGAGCGTTATGAATTTGATATAGAAAACAAAAACTTCAGCGGTCATTGGACGGGCTGTTTTCATGGTTTGCCCGGGGACCGCACCCAGGTGGAATTTACGGAAGAGATTCTAGATGTGAAGAATCCGGTGATGCGTGTTATCGCCAAGTACTTTATGAATCTGAAGAAAATGCAGATGACTTATATTGAGGATCTAAGAGATCGTCTGCGTACTTTGTAAGTATCGTGAGAAAGCCTGGCAGGATTATCGGGTGCGGCATCATGGATGATAGAACGATGAAAAAAGAACAAAGTGGGCAAGCCCACCTCATGCTCCCCCTCTCCTCAATCTTTGAGGGGCTTGACAATTTTGCGCGCCAGATGCACTTTCCTCTTGCATCTGTGCGCATCCCGCACGGAGTGCTTTTTATTTCATAGCACGTAATCTCCTATGGAGTAGATAAAAGCCTTGACAGCAAAAAACTGTCAAGGCTTTTGGAATTTTATGAGACCGGAATTAACTTTTGCAATTGTTCAAAAATTTGCAGAGTTTTTTCCTCCTCCTGGTCGCAGAAGAGATAGGTCTCCTCTTCGGTGGTGAGAACCAGGAAATTTTGGTTCGTATTGATCAGGAACAGATGGCATCTTCCGTATTCCTTCGTGCGAAACAAGCCTTTGTCTTTATGGGCTACGGCAGAACCGTTCAGCTTGTTTTGGATGTGCAGTTCCTGGATGAGGTCCACACTTTGGATGTCCTCTAAGGGGATCCGGTATTCCTGACGCCATTGGCGGGCGGTCACCGCATGTTCCTCTATGGACAGGCGCATCGGCGTGAATTCATTCAAGGTGACCAATACGCAGCTGGCGGGAATGATGAGGAGACATAAGGACAGCAGGATCGTGAGAACCTTGCCTGCCGGACGCCCCATGTTGATGGTATTGCCCATGCCCGCCCGCTCTTCGACTAGCAGATGGGGGTCCTTGGGGTTGTAATAAAACAGCCCCCAGATCCAGCCTTTGTCATTGTCTTCCGGATAAAACGGCTGGGAAATGGTTTTTTCATGGAAGCTGTCATACAACTGCCGGTACTTTTTCCAGGTACGAAAGACCAGCAGGAGCAACAGCAGGCTGTATAGGATGACAAAAGGAAGAAAAACAGTTCCCTTGGAATCTAACTGATAAAGAAGCCAGAGGCACAAAGTGAAGATGGCTAGAAGCCAGGTGCCAAGCAGCCAAAAGCGCCCTAAGAGCTGTTTTTTTTCTTTTGCAAAATCAAAATTGACCGAGGACTTAGTACTGATTATCTGTGTTTTTGTCCGCCGGCTTAAGTAGGCGATGGAGAAAAAGAGCAGGCAGCATGAGAGCATCGTCACCCAAAGCAGCAGCCATGGCGGGGACTCCAGCTGGTCATAGCGAATGCATTCGCCGATTCCGGGGATGAGGCACAAGAGGAGGGGCGGCAGGAAAAGCCATAGGGAAGGGCCTTCGGCCACAGGTGCAGCCATGGTTTCCATATCCTTGGGGGATAGTGACTGCTGTTCCATGCGGCAGCCTTGTTCCCTCTTCAACTCCTGTATCTTAATGTTTCCCTGGGCAAAAAAGACCATGGGGAGAATCACAGAGGCCATCACCCAGACCATTAAAAATGTAAAAGCAATGGAAAAAGAGGGGATGAAGCAGATGGGAACAAACAAAAGGAGCAAAAGCCAAAGCCCCCGTCTCAGGTTCCGTTTGTATTTGGCGGTGATTGCCTCCAATGAGGAAGAATATAAGATCGAAGCATTGACCGTGGCTCCCAGGACCACATAGCCTTTGGGTTTGGCCAAATCCTTCATGATAAAATAGACGATGAGGATGCAAGGCAGCATCATTGCCGCCATGATGATCTGAAACATGAAAAATCCTCCCTTTTTGTCCTGTCTTGGATATCTCAGGCTTTTTAATTACCCCTTTTCACATATTATTTTTATGGTAATATAATCATTGGGAAAAAGCAAGAAGATCCCGGTTTCTTCTGATTTCTTCCGAAAAATGGTAAAAATTAAATTTGTCAAGAAAAAACACTTGACACCAGATGCAATCTCATGTATGATAGCCAAGGTGATAACAGATGGAGAAATTTGTAGAACAGACATTGCTGTTTGATTTTTATGGAGAGCTGCTCACGAAGCGTCAGCAGCAGGTTTATGCCAATGTGGTGCTGGAGGATTACTCCTTAAGCGAGGTAGCCGAGGAGCTGGGAATCAGCCGGCAGGGCGTACATGATATGATCAAGCGGTGCAACAAAACCTTAGAGGAATACGAAGAGAAGCTTCATCTGGTGGAGAAATTCCTCCATATTAAGAGCAAGGTGCATGCGATCCACCAGCTCACAGAAAAGTATGGAGCGTCCGATATTGCAGAGATTTCCAATGAGATTTTAGAGGAGTTATAATACATGGCATTTGAAAGCTTGACGGAAAAACTTCAAAATGTATTCAAGAACCTTCGCAGCAAGGGCAGGTTGACGGAAGCGGATGTGAAAACTGCACTCCGGGAAGTGAAGATGGCTCTGCTGGAGGCGGACGTAAATTTTAAAGTCGTAAAGCAATTTGTGAAGTCCGTCCAGGATCGGGCGGTGGGCCAGGATGTGATGAATGGCCTCAATCCCGGCCAGATGGTCATCAAGATTGTCAATGAAGAGCTGGTAAATCTGATGGGCAGCGAGACGACCGAAATCCCTCTGAAGCAGGGCAGGGACATCACCGTTATCATGATGGTGGGTCTGCAGGGTGCAGGTAAGACGACCACAGCGGCAAAGTTGGCCGGCAAATTCAAATCCAAAGGCAAAAATCCCCTTCTGGTGGCATGTGACGTTTACCGTCCGGCAGCTATCACACAGCTTCAGGTGAATGGGGAGAAGCAAGGTGTGGAGGTCTTTTCCATGGGGGATAAGCAAAGCCCGGTGGATATCGCCAAAGCGGCTATGGAGCATGCCAAGGAGAACCAGCAGAATGTAGTCATTATCGATACTGCCGGACGTCTTCACATTGATGAAGATATGATGGCGGAACTTCAGAAAATAAAAGAAGCCGTATCTGTGGATACCACCGCCTTGGTGGTGGATGCCATGACAGGCCAGGATGCGGTGAATGTGGCGGAGACCTTCAGCGATAAGGTAGGAATTGACGGTGTCATCTTAACGAAGCTGGACGGTGATACCAGAGGCGGTGCGGCCTTATCCATTAAGGCGGTGACCGGCAAGCCGATTCTGTATGCAGGAATGGGCGAGAAGCTTTCCGATCTGGAACAATTTTATCCGGACCGCATGGCTTCGAGAATCCTGGGCATGGGCGATGTGATGAGCCTTATTGAGAAGGTGGAATCTTCCATCGACCAGGAAAAAGCCAAAGAAATGGAACAGAAGCTCAAAAAAGCCGACTTCGGCTTTGACGACTATCTGGAGAGCATGAAGCAGATGAGAAACATGGGCGGCATTTCCAGCGTCCTGAACATGCTTCCCGGCATGGGCGGCAAGATGAAGGACATTGAGGGGATGATCGATGAAAAGGACATGGCCCGCAAAGAAGCCATCATCCTGTCCATGACTCCTCAGGAGAGATCAAACCCGTCCATTTTGAATGTGGCCCGCAAACAGCGGATTGCAAAAGGCTGCGGACTGGACATCAGCGAAGTGAACCGGATGGTGAAACAATTCGAGCAGGCCAAGAAAATGATGAAACAGATGCCGGGACTTGCCGGCGGAAAACGCGGTGGTAAAAGAGGCGGCTTTCGGCTTCCCTTTTAACATAGATAACAAGGAATCTGATAACAGGAGGTGAAATACAAATGGCAGTAAAAATCAGACTGAGAAGAATGGGCCAGAAAAAGGCACCTTTCTATAGAATCATCGTAGCTGATTCCCGTTCTAAGAGAGACGGCAAATGTATCGAAGAGATCGGTACTTATGATCCGAACTTAGATCCAAGCGTTTACAAAGTAGACGAGGAAGCAGCGAAGAAATGGCTGGCTGCAGGCGCACAGCCTACAGAAGTTGTCAGCAAGATCTTCAAATTAGCTGGTATTGAAAAATAATCAGGGAGGTATGTAATGAAAGAATTAGTAGAAGTAATTGCAAAATCTCTGGTGGAAAATCCGGATGAAGTCGTTGTGACGGAGACGGAAAAGGAGGATGCAATTTTAGTTGAGCTGAAAGTTGGTCCCTCCGATATGGGTAAAGTAATCGGCAGACAGGGCCGGATCGCGAAAGCTATCCGTACCGTGGTAAAAGCCGCTTCCAGTAAAAGCCCGAAAAAAGTGATTGTTGATATTTTACAATGACATCCAAAGAGCTGCCGCAGAGATGCGCGGCTCTTTATTATTCTGTTGGGAGAATCGATTATGGAAGATTTTTTGCAGGTTGGCGTGATTTCCTCCACGCATGGGATCAAAGGGGAAGTGAAGGTGTTTCCCACGACGGATGATGCCGGCCGTTTTGAAGAATTAGAAGCGGTATTTTTGGATACCGGCAGGGAAAAGCGGAGGCTGGAGATTGCCGGTGTGAAGTATTTTAAACAATTTGCCATTTTAAAATTCAAAGGCATTGACAATATAAATGACATTGAAAAATATAAGGGAAAAGGTCTGTGGGTCCCCAGAGAGGAAGCACAGCCTTTGGCTGAAAATGAATATTATATCGCCGATCTTATAGGCATGGACGTTTGTTTGGAAGACGGAAGCCATTTCGGCGTTTTAAAAGACGTGATTGAAACCGGAGCCAACGATGTATACAGCATTGTTATGGAGGACGGCAGGGAGGTCCTGATCCCAGCCATCCGCCAGTGTGTGCTGTCAGTTGACGTGGAGGAGAAAAAAATGCGGATTCATCTGATGGATGGGCTGCTGTAAGAAAGGCTGGAGCGAAAAAGATGAATTATCATGTGCTGACATTATTTCCGGAAATGATTGAACAGGGATTGAATACCAGCATCATCGGAAGAGCTATGAGCAAGGGCCTTCTGACCTTGGAAGCGGTCAATATCCGGGACTATGCCAATAACAAACATATGAAAGTGGATGATTATCCTTATGGGGGCGGCGCCGGTATGGTGATGCAGGCAGAACCTATTTACCGGGCCTATGAAGCGGTCTGTGAGACGATCGGACATAGGCCCAGAGTCATCTATCTGACCCCGCAGGGAACGGTGTTTCACCAGAAAATGGCCCAGGAGATGGCAAAGGAAGAGGATCTGGTCTTTCTCTGCGGCCATTATGAGGGCGTGGATGAGCGGGTACTGGAGGAAATTGTCACTGACTATGTGTCCATCGGAGACTATGTGCTCACAGGGGGAGAGCTTCCGGCAATGGTGATGATGGATGCTATTTCACGCATGGTGCCCGGGGTTCTCTCCAATGAGGAATCCGGCATCGGGGAATCTTTTCATGGGAATCTGCTGGAGTATCCTCAGTACAGCCGTCCGGAAGAGTGGCAGGGGCATAAGGTGCCGGAGGTCCTTCTGTCCGGTCATCATGCCAATGTGGAAAAATGGCGCCGCAAGCAGTCCATCATCCGCACCGCCAAACGGAGGCCCGATCTGCTGGACCGGGCAGAACTCACCACCAAGGAGCGGGAATGGATCGCACAGCAGATGGCGATTTGGGCCATGGAAGAGGAGTTTTATTAATCCGGCGGTTTTGCCTGGATTCCGAGATGGGCGATTGTTTTGTTGCCGTTTACAGGGCACCTGTGAACGGCAACATTGTTTTAGAAAAAATGCAAGATCATTTTAAAAATTAATTGACAATTTGCCAATTAGAGCATATACTGATGACTAACAAATTAATACTTTAGTGTATCAAACCGATGAGCAAGAGGAGTAGGTAAGACGAACCGTTTACAGAGAGCCGCGGATGGTGGGAACGTGGCAGCTAAGTAGTTTTATTGAATGGACTTGTGAGGGCAGCTTGAAACCTTGGGGGAGTAGATGCTGACGGGAGCCTGAGCCGTTATCAACCAGGCGCGTATGTTAGTACGTGATGAGAGCGGGCTGTATTTGCAGCCAATTTGGGTGGTACCGCAGGAGCTATGAGCTTTTGTCCCATTGCCGTAAGGCGATGAGACGAAAGCTCTTTTTTATTGTATAGGAAAGTTCTTCGAATTTCCTATACAACAAAAAAGCACTCCGTGCAGGATGCGCACAGATGCAAGAGGAAAGTGCATCTGGCGCGCAAAGCTGTCAAGCCCCTCAAAGATTGAGGGGAGGGGGAGTTTGAGGTGGGCTTGCCCACTTTGTTCTTTCATAGAAAAGTTCTCCGAACATTCCTATGAAACAAAAAGCACTCCGTGCAGGATCGCACTGCGGCGGAATGGAAGGATGCCGCGTATGCGGCCCGCCGCAGGCGGAGAATCCTGCGTAGCAGGATTCTTTACAGCCCGCCTGACAGTAAGGAAAGAAAGGAGAGGTCACATGAAATTAGACAGCAGGCAGATTCAGAAGCTGGCGCAGGAATATCCTAGGATTCCCTTGTGTAAGGAAATCTATGGGGATCTGCTCACACCCATCGGGGTTCTGAAAAAATTAGAGACATTCAACCAGAATTTTTATCTTCTGGAAAGCATGGAGGGACAGGAAAAATGGGGCCGCTATTCTTTCCTGGGATACGATCCCGTGATGCGGGTACGCTGCAAAGACCAGAGGCTTACGGTAGAGGAAGACGGCGGGATCAAGGAAGTACAGACGGCAGATCCCATGGAGTATTTGCGAAAGATCCTAACAGATTTCCGGTCCCCAAAGCTTTCGGGCCTGCCGCCCTTTACCGGCGGCTTCGTGGGATATTTCGGATATTCCATGATCGGATATGCGGAGCCGGTTCTGCATTTGAAAAAAGGTGAATTTCCTGATTTAGATCTGATGCTTTTTGACAAGGTGATTGCGTTCGATCATCTGCGGCAGAAGATTCTGTTGGTGGTGAATATGAAGACAGAGGATGTGTTGGAGAATTACGGGGAAGCTCAGGCAGAGCTGGAAAAAATGGCTGCGATGCTGCATACGCCTCTGACACAGAAAGACAGGGAGAGGTCTAAGGCTTCAAATTTTACCTGTAATATGAGTCAGGAGGAATATAGCCGGCTGGTGGAAAAAACAAAGGAATATATCCGGGAAGGTGACATTTTCCAGGCAGTAATCTCCAGACAGTTTTCCTGTATCTTTGCCGGGGACTTGATGGATGCTTACCGGGTGTTACGCACCACGAATCCTTCTCCCTATATGGTGTATTTGCATATGGATGACATGGAATTGATGAGCACCTCCCCGGAGACCCTGGTAAGGCTGGAAAATGGACGTCTGACCACTTTTCCAGTGGCAGGTTCCAGGCCGAGGGGCAGGGACGAGGCAGAGGATGCAGCCTTGGAAGTGGAGCTTTTGAAGGATGACAAGGAGCTGGCAGAGCACAATATGCTGGTGGATTTGGGAAGGAATGATCTGGGCCGCATTTCCCGGTTCGGATCGGTGGAAGTGACCAAATACCAGATGGTCCACAAATATTCCAAAGTGATGCACATCTGCTCCCAGGTGGAAGGAGAGATCCGGCCGGATAAGGATGCCTTGGATGCCATCGCTTCCGTGCTTCCGGCAGGTACCTTATCAGGAGCGCCTAAAATCCGTGCCTGTGAGATCATCGAGGAGCTGGAGCCGCTGCCGCGGAACATCTATGGCGGGGCTCTGGGATATGTGGACTTCACAGGAAATATGGATACCTGCATTGCCATCCGCATGGCAGTGAAAAAGGACGGAAGGGTATATGTCCAGGCCGGAGGCGGTATTGTGGCAGACAGTGTACCCCAGAAGGAATATGAGGAGTCTGCCAACAAAGCAATGGCTGTGATGCAGGCGGTGGAACAGGCGGGGGAGGTGGAATAGATGATCTTACTCATTGATAATTATGACAGCTTTTCGTATAACCTTTATCAAATGCTGGGATGCTTAGACCCTGATATCTGTGTCTGCCGCAATGATGAGATATCAGTGGAAGAGGTGTTAAAAAAAGCGCCCGATCATGTGATTCTTTCTCCAGGGCCCGGGTATCCTGCAAAAGCTGGTATCTGTGAGGCGTTGGTACGGACTTTCGTAGAAGAGAGAATACGAATCCCGGTTCTGGGAGTCTGCCTGGGACATCAGGCCATCTGTGAGGCTTTGGGCGGAAAGATACAAAAAGCTGCGAAGCTGATGCACGGAAAACAGTGCCGGATCCGGCTGGACCGGAAGGATCCGCTATTTGAGGGGCTGGAAGAAAAGTGTCTGGTGGGGCGGTATCATTCCCTGGCGGCGAGGGAGGATTCCCTGCCGAAGGATCTTCGGACTGCGGCCAGGGCAGAGGATGGAGAGATTATGGCGGTTCGTCATCTTGAGCTTCCCATCCATGGGGTGCAGTTCCATCCGGAGTCCATATTGACACCTGACGGCGCGGCAATGCTGAAAAATTTTTTGAAACTGTAAATTGGCATAGACAACAATATCCAGGGCAAAGGCCACGGATAGGATAGAAAATGGAGGACATAAAAATGATCAAAGAGGCGATTTACCAGTTGATTAATGGCAAGGATCTGACCTATGACCAGGCCAAGGCAGTGATGGAGGAAATGATGAGCGGGACTGCGACGCAGGCGCAGATGGGCGGCTTTCTCACCGCACTTCGGCTGCAGGGCGAGACGATCGATGAAATCACAGCATTTGCAACAGTGATGAGGGAAAAGGGGATTAAGATAGAACCAAAACGGGAGGTGATCGACATTGTGGGTACCGGTGGAGATGAAGCGGGAACCTTCAATATTTCCACCACCTCGGCCTTCGTGGTGGCAGCCGGGGGCGTGCCGGTGGCAAAGCATGGCAACCGAAGTGTTTCCAGCCAAAGCGGCGCGGCTGACGTGCTGGAGGAGCTGGGGGCCAATCTGGATTTGACCGCACAGCAAAGCGAAGAAATTCTGAAAAAAAGCGATGTCTGCTTTCTCTTTGCTCCGGTCTACCATTCCTCTATGAAATATGCGGCACCGGTGCGGAAAGAATTGGGCGTGCGGACCGTTTTCAATATCTTAGGCCCGCTGTCCAATCCGGCGGCAGCATCCATGCAGCTTTTGGGCGTCTACGACGATAAGCTGGCAGGGCCCATGGCCCGGGTGCTGGCCAATTTAGGCGTGAACCGGGGCGTGGCGGTCTGCGGCGCGGACGGATTGGATGAAATCACCTTGACCGGGGAGACTCATGTCTATGAGATCCGCTTTGGGGAAATCACCGATTATCGGATCACGCCGGAGCAGTTTGGGATGAAACGGTGCGCACTTCAAGAGCTGGTGGGCGGCACGCCGGCGGATAACGCCCGGATCACGGAGGATATTCTCTTGGGAAAAGAAAGAGGGCCCAAACGGGATATCGTGCTTCTCAATGCAGGAATGAGCCTGTATCTGGGAAAGGACGGCCTCACCTTAGAGGATGGCATTTCATTGGCAAAAGAGCTGATCGATACGGGTAAGGCATATGAAAAACTGCAGGAATTTATCAGACTGACCAAGGAGTATCGGCGGATTTCCGCTTAGAGGAGGACGGTATGATTTTAGATGAGATTGTCGGATATACAAGGATACGGATCGAAGAGGAAAAACAGAAAAAATCGCCGGAAGCTGTGAAAAAGGAGGCGCTTTCCATGAAGACAGTCTCCGAAGAACCATTTTTGCAGATGCTGCAAAAGGAGACGCTGTCCTTTCTCTGCGAAGTGAAGAAAGCATCTCCGTCCAAAGGGTTGATCGTTTCGGATTTTCCGTATTTGGATATCGCCAGGGAATATGAGATGGCAGGAGCGGATGGGATTTCTGTGCTGACAGAGCCTCGTTTTTTCCAGGGGAGTGCCCACTACCTCCAAGAGATCCGCCGGAAAGTAACGCTTCCTCTTTTGCGGAAGGATTTTACCGTGGATGAATATCAGATCTATGAGGCCAAGACATTGGGAGCCGATGCGGTGCTGCTCATCGCGGCGGTGCTAAAAGACGAGGAGCTGCGGCGGTTCCAGGAGCTGGCACAGCGTTTGGGATTGTCCGCTTTGGTGGAGGTCCACGATGAATGGGAGCTGGAGCGGGCTTTGGATGCCAATGCCAAGATCCTGGGCGTCAATAACAGGAATCTGAAGGATTTTACCGTGGATATCGGCAATACGCTGCGGCTGCGGCCGATAGTGCCGGAAGGGATCCCATTGGTGGCAGAGAGCGGGATCAGGTCCAGGGAGGATGTCCGTCAGCTGGAGGATGCGGGAGTAAATGGCGTGCTCATCGGCGAAACCTTCATGCGCAGCCCGGATAAGCGGAACATGCTTCGGATATTAAGGGGAGAGGAAAATGACGAAAATTAAGATATGCGGTCTTCGCAGGATAGAGGATGTGGAGATGGTCAACCGGTATCTGCCGGAATATGCAGGCTTTGTTTTTGCACCTAGCAGCCGGCAAGTGACGGCAGAGGAGGCTGGGATTCTGAAGAAAGCGCTGGTCCCAGAAATCCAAAGCGTGGGCGTGTTCGTGGATGCTCCGTTTGCAGAAATTGTGGAGATCTGCAAACGGGGGATCATCGATGTGGTACAGCTTCATGGCCATGAGGATGCGGATACGATCCGGGCGGTGAAGGAAGCTACAGGCAAGACCGTGATCAAAGCGGTGCGGGTACAAAACAAAGAGCAGGTGGAAGCTGCCCAAAAGCTGCCCTGTGATTTTCTGCTGCTGGATACGTTCCGTCCGGGAGCGGCAGGGGGGACCGGAGAGGATTTTGATCTTTCCATACTTCCGAAGCTTGGAAAACCATTTTTTCTGGCTGGCGGCCTGCGGCCGGAAAATGTGCGGGCAAAGATGGACAGGTGTTGTCCCTATGGCGTGGATGTCAGCAGCGGCGTAGAGCAGGGGGGATGGAAGGAAGAGATGCTGATTAGGCAGTTTGTGCAAGAAGTCAGGAGCTAAAAAAGGAGGAAATAGAAGATGAATAAGGCAGGAAAATTTGGTGAATACGGCGGTCAATATATACCGGAAACCCTGATGACGGCGGTCCATGAGCTGGAGGATGCCTATGATACCTACAGTAAGGATCCGGCATTCCAGGCAGAGCTTTCTGATCTGCTCAAAAACTATGCCGGCCGTCCCTCTTTGTTATATTATGCAGAGAAGATGACCAAGGATCTGGGCGGCGCGAAGATCTATCTGAAACGGGAGGATCTAAACCATACCGGATCCCATAAGATCAACAATGTGCTGGGGCAGGTGCTGCTGGCAAAGAAAATGGGCAAGACAAGAGTCATAGCAGAGACAGGAGCCGGGCAGCACGGCGTGGCTACCGCTACAGCGGCCGCGTTGATGGGGATGGAGTGCGAGATTTTCATGGGCAAAGAGGATACGGACCGGCAGGCGCTCAACGTGTTTCGGATGGAGCTTTTGGGGGCTAAGGTCCATACGGTGACCAGCGGCACCCAAACCCTGAAGGATGCGGTGAATGAGACTTTGAGGGAGTGGGCCGGGAGGATGGATGATACCTTGTATGTGCTTGGCTCTGTGATGGGCCCGCATCCCTTCCCGACCATTGTCCGGGATTTCCAAAGGGTCATTAGTAAGGAAATCAAAGAGCAGCTGATGGAGAAGGAAGGAAAGCTTCCCGATGCAGTCATTGCCTGTGTGGGCGGAGGCAGCAATGCCATGGGGGCCTTTTATGAATTTATTCCGGAGCCCTCTGTGGCGCTGATTGGTTGTGAAGCTGCAGGCCTGGGCGTGGATACCGACCAGCATGCGGCTACGGTGGCAAAGGGCAGCGTGGGTGTGTTCCATGGGATGAAATCTCTGTTCTGTCAAGATAAGGATGGACAGATCACACCGGTGTATTCCATTTCCGCCGGCTTGGATTATCCGGGTATCGGTCCGGAACATGCCATGCTGGCAGAGACAGGAAGAGCAAAATACGTTCCCATCACGGATACACAGGCCGTGGAAGCTTTTGAATACCTTTCCCGGACCGAAGGAATCATACCGGCGGTGGAGAGCGCCCATGCTGTGGCTTATGCCAAAATGCTGGCTCCTACCATGGGAAAGGACCAGATTATCGTCGTGAATATTTCCGGCCGGGGAGATAAAGATGTGGCGGCCATCGCCAGATATAAGGGGGTAGAGATCCATGATTAGAATCCAAGATGCCTTTCAGGATAAAAAAGCGTTTATACCATTTGTTACCGGTGGAGATCCGGATTTAGATACCACAAAGGAACTGCTCATCGCCATGGAGAAAGCCGGCGCTGATCTCATCGAGATCGGGCTTCCGTTTTCCGATCCGGTGGCAGAGGGCGTGGTGATACAGGAGGCAAATGAGAGGGCCCTGCGCGCGGGCTGCACCACGGACCGGCTGTTTGACATGGTCAAAGAAGCCAGAAGGACCGTGACGGTGCCTATGGTGTTCCTCACCTATGTGAATCCTATTTTTACTTATGGCAAAGAAAAATTCATGGCCAGGTGCGTGGAATGCGGCATCCAGGGTTTGATTGTGCCGGATCTTCCATATGAAGAAAAAGAAGAGCTCTCAGGGATTTGTGAGCAGTATGGGGTGGATCTGATATCTTTGGTGGCGCCCACGTCCAAAGAACGGATTGCCATGATCGTCCGGGAGGCCAGAGGTTTTTTATATGTGGTATCCTCACTGGGGGTAACTGGCGTACGCAAGGAGATCACCACGGACATCGGGCAGATGGTGGAGCTGATCCGGAAATATACAGATATCCCCTGTGCAGTAGGCTTTGGCATTTCCACACCCCAGCAGGCGGCAAAAATGGTGGCAGTGTCCGATGGAGCCATCGTAGGCTCTGCCATTGTACGGCTGGTTGCCGAGCATGGCAGGGATAGCGTGCCCGTGGTGGCAGATTTTGTGAAAAAAATGAAAGATGCGGTAAAAAATTCTTGAAATGCCTGGGGAACTATAGTATAATACTTCGTGTTGTGAAAATAAGATGGTCCTCTGTTACGGAGCTCATAGAGAGATGAGCTCATAGATGCGTATTAAGAACATCCCAAATTAAAGGAGAGATAACATGAACGAAATCATCAAAAACATCGAAGCTGCTCAGTTAAAAGCAGAAGTACCGCAGTTCAACGTAGGTGACACAGTAAGGGTACACGCTCTGATCAAAGAGGGAACCCGTGAAAGAATCCAGATTTTCGAAGGAACTGTTTTGAAGAAACAGGGCGGCAGCACCAGAGAGACCTTTACCGTAAGAAAGACATCTAACGGTATCGGCGTTGAGAAGACCTGGCCACTGCATTCCCCACACGTGAAGCAGGTAGAAGTGATCCGTCATGGTAAAGCAAGACGTGCAAAACTGAACTACTTAAGACAGCGCGTAGGTAAAGCAGCGAAGGTAAAAGAGCTGGTAAAATAAGATAGTTATGATGACAGGGACATATACGACAGTATTTGTCCCTGTTTTTCCTAATAGGAGTCATAGGAAAGTGCCGTCTTTTGGCGGTGCCGGGCTCTGATTAGCTGACAGGGGATAGAATATGGGTAAGAAAAAATTACAGGATGCCAAAGAGAGACTGGGGAATTCTAAGGCAAAGCCGGTATTGCTGTGGGTCTTTGAAATTCTGGTGGTATTGTTTTTTGCGGCGGTGGTGGCTATTTTCTTTTTCCAGTCTGTGACGATGCGGGAAAATTCCATGGAGCCGACGTTGTCCACAGGAGATAAGATGTTTATGAACCGGCTGGCCTATAAGCTGTCCGGTCCCAATCGCGGGGATATCATCGTGTTCAAGACCAATGGCAACGAGGATGCGGCCCTTCATATTAAGCGTGTGATCGGGATGCCGGGTGAGACGATCCAGATTAAGGACGGCCAGATTCTTATCGACGGCGAGACTTACAAGGAAGGGAAGGATTTTCCTTCCATCAGCAATGCGGGTGTGGCGGCCGATCCGGTTTCCCTGGGGTCAGGAGAATATTTTGTGCTGGGGGATAACCGCAACAACAGCGAGGACAGCCGTTATGGAGATATTGGAAAGGTCCAGAAGAAGTATATCGTGGGAAAGGTCTGGTTTGTGTTTTCCCCGGTGTCCAAGCTGGGATTTTTGAGAAGCTGATAAGGGTGCAGGAAGGGGAATCCGTCAAGTGCTGATTCCCTTTTTCTGCTCCAATAGAAAGAAAAAGGACAGATTTTCTATAGGAGGAAGATTATGATCGTACAGTGGTACCCAGGTCACATGACCAAGGCAAAACGTCAGATGCAGGAAGATATCAAGCTCATCGATCTGATCATTGAATTGGTGGATGCGAGGATACCGCTTAGCAGCAGGAATCCGGAGATCGATGAATTAGGCCGGAACAAGGCCCGGCTGATTCTTTTGAACAAATCAGATCTGGCAGATGACCGTTTGAATGAGGCATGGAGCCAGTATTTTAAAGAAAAAGGGTTTTATGTGGTGAAGGTCAACTCCCGGTCGGGAGCCGGGATCAAGGGAATCCAGCCGATGATCCTGGAAGCATGTAAAGAAAAGATCGAAAGGGATAAGCGCCGGGGCATTAAGAACCGGCCAGTCCGCGCCATGGTGGTGGGCATCCCCAATGTGGGCAAATCCACCTTTATCAATACGTATGCGGGGAAGGCCTGCACGAAGACAGGCAATAAGCCGGGTGTGACCAAGGGCAAGCAGTGGATCCGTCTAAACCGGCAGGTGGAGCTTTTGGATACTCCGGGAATACTGTGGCCCAAATTTGAGGATCAGGAAGTGGGCGTGCGTCTGGCGCTTATCGGTTCCATTAAAGACGACATTTTAAATATCGATGAGCTGTCTTTGAAACTTATCGCGTTGCTGACAGAGGGTTACCCTGGAGTGCTCAATGCCCGGTATGGCGTGGAGGAAGAAGGAACACCTGTGGAGGTGCTGGAACGAATTGCCAGAGCCAGGGGATGCATCCGAAAGGGTGAGGAGCTGGACTATTCCAAGGCTGCGGCCCTTTTGATCGAGGAATTCCGTAGCGGAAAACTGGGCCGCATTACGTTGGAACGGCCGTAAGGGCTATTTTTAGGAGAATAACAAATGAAAGCGATCGGAGAGATAAAAGCGGAGTTTACCGCCGCTTCTATGGAAGAGCTAAAGCGGCTGTGCGCCTTGTACCAGGAGGATTCCCGAGTGGGAGTGCTAAAGCTGGTGGCAGGGGGCAGGAAGAAGCTTACCGCCTGGGAGAAGGAGAAGCAGCGGACAGAAGTCATGAAGCAATACGAACGCAAATACGAGCATGTGGGATATATATGCGGTATTGATGAGGTAGGCAGAGGCCCGCTGGCCGGCCCGGTGGTGGCCTGTGCAGTGATCCTGCCCAAGGATTGCCAAATCCTGTATTTAAACGATTCCAAGCAGCTGACGGAGAAAAAAAGAGAAGAGTTGTATGAGGTGATCCAAAGAGAGGCAGTGGCCATCGGCTTAGGGGCGGTCTCCCCTGCTCGTATCGATGAGATCAACATCCTGCAGGCTACCTACGAGGCTATGCGGGAAGCCATCAGCAAGCTTTTGGTGCAGCCCCAGATACTGCTTAATGATGCGGTGACCATCCCGGGTGTGGAGATTCCCCAGGTTCCCATCATCAAGGGCGATGCCAAAAGCGTTTCCATCGCGGCTGCCAGCATTGTGGCAAAGGTCACCAGGGACCGGTGGATGGAAGAATACGATAAGGTCTATCCGGGCTATGGCTTCGCATCCAACAAAGGCTATGGTTCTTCCGTACATATCCAGGCGCTGAAGGAATTGGGCCCTACGCCCATTCACAGGAGGAGCTTTATCCATAATTTCATTTAACAGCGGGCAGCCGTTTGCGTTCCCTGGAGGGGTGATGCTTATGAACAAACGAAAAGTGGGTGCGGATTATGAACAGAAGGCCGCGGATTATTTGCGTTCCTTGGGCTATGAGATTTTGCGGAAAAATTACCGATGCCAGGCCGGAGAGATCGATCTGGTCGCCAAGGATGGGGACACGCTGGTATTTGTGGAAGTGAAATACCGGACTTCTCCGGACACGGGGAGCGCTTTGGAGGCGGTGGATGCCAGGAAACAGAGAGTGCTGGAAAAGGCGGCGGTTTTCTATCTGGCGGCAGAATGCCATTCGATGGATCTTTCCTGCCGTTTTGACGTGGTGGGAATTGACGGCGGGAAGCTTTCGCATGTAAGGGACGCCTTTCGGGCCCGCCATTTTTATTAGATAGGAGAGATGGAAAGGATGGAACAGGAGACGTGGATCTGGCATGACGAAGAGCTGCCAAAGATGAAGAGAAAGGAAAGAAACGGCGTGGTGTATCTTACCTATCCGGCTTTTGAAGAAACTGGGCTGGTGGCTCATGGATTTTCCACCAGGCTTGGCGGGGTCAGCCGGGGGATTTGGGAATCCATGAATTTGAGCTATACCAGAGGCGATGATCCGGCGCATGTGAAGGAGAATTTCCATCGGATGGCCGATGCGGTGGGGGTTCCCTATGAAAGCATTGTGACCTCTGACCAGACCCATACTTCAAATGTCCGGGTGGTCACGGAAAAAGACAGAGGCAGTGGTATCACAAGACCCAGGGATTATACGGATGTGGATGGTATGATCACCGATGTGCCGGAATTGACATTGGCTACTTTCTATGCGGACTGTGTGCCGCTGTATTTCCTGGATCCAAGGCACAAGGCCATCGGGCTGTCCCATTCCGGCTGGCGCGGAACCGTGGCGAAGATCGGTAAGGTGACCGTGGAAGCCATGACCAGGGAATATGGCACGGATCCGGCCGATGTGCTGGCTGCCATCGGCCCGTCCATCTGTCAGGACTGTTATGAGGTCAGTGAGGACGTGATCCAAAAGGTGCAGGAAAGCTTCCGTCAAGAGCTTTGGCAGGAGCTTTATTATGCCAAGGAAAACGGAAAGTACCAGTTGAATCTTTGGAAGGCCAATGAGCAGATCTTCTTGGAGGCAGGCATCCTGCCAGAGCACATTTCTCTTCCGAACCTGTGTACCTGCTGCAATCCAAAGCTGTTGTTTTCCCACCGGGCTTCTCAGGGAAAGAGAGGGAACCTGGGGGCGTTTTTGATGCTGAAAAGAGCCGCTTCTGAACGATGATTCAGAAACGGCTCTTTGTCATGGGTAAACATTATTTTTTCTTTTTTGCGTTCTTTTCCAGGAGCTTGATGATCTTTTCATTGCTGGAGCGGACTTTTTCCACAGAGACATCATGGTTGATGATGTCCATAATGCTGGCCAGGTATTTGCTCATGTTGGCTTCGATATAATACGGTCTCTCCAGAAGCTCTTTGGGGCGGTAGTTTAGGTTAGTGGTGATCACCCGGTAAATGTAGCCCTTTTCATAATATTCATCGAATTTATCCAATCCATCGGTGAACAACCCATAGGTGGTGCATACAAAGACACGGCCGGCATTTCTCTCTTTGAGCTGTTTGGCCACATCCAGCATGCTTCCGCCGGAGGAGATCATATCGTCGATGATGACCACATCCTTGCCATCCACGGAATCGCCTAAGAATTCATGGGCAACAATGGGGTTCTTACCGTTGATGATAACGGAATAATCCCGGCGTTTATAGAACATACCCATATCTACGCCTAAGATGCTGGAAAAATAAACGGCTCTTGACATAGCACCTTCATCCGGGCTGATGACCATCAGATGATCGTTATCCAGCTTGAAGTCCGGAACATTTTTTAGCAAAGCTTTTAAAAATTGGTAGGTAGGGAAGAAATTGTCGAAGCCTTTTAACGGAATGGCATTTTGTACCCGGGGATCATGCGCATCAAAGGTGATGATGTTGGCTACGCCCATATCGCTCAACTCACGCAGTGCGAGAGCACAGTCTAAGGATTCCCTGGAAGTACGCTTATGCTGTCTGCCTTCGTAGAGGAAAGGCATGATTACGTTGATCCGGTGCGCTTTGCCGGTGGCGGCAGAAATGATACGTTTCAGATCTTGGTAGTGATTGTCCGGGGACATGTGGTTTACATGGCCGCAGACGGTATAAGTGCCGCTGTAGTTGGTGATATCTACCATAATATATATATCGCATCCGCGAACAGATTCTTTGATGTAGCCTTTTCCCTCTCCGGTACCAAAGCGGGGACATTCACACTCCACTAAAAAGGAATCTTCAGAGTAACCCTGCAGGTTCAGACCGGATTTGTTGTGCATGGCCAGTTCCTTACGGAAAGTCACCAGATGCCGGTCCACTTCCTTGGCCAGATCTTTGCAGCCTTCTAAAGCTAAGAGTTTGATTGGAGCCACGGGAATTGATTTTTCCAGTAATTCGATATTAGGCATAATAAACCTCCATACGTTATTTTCTTCAGTATTTTTATTTGCTAACGAATTCTGTGAAAGCTGTGTAAGACATGGAGCTGTTTCGTACAAGCATACGCGCCTTACTATATGGTTATATCATTTTGTTCCGGTACCAGTCAAGGAATTTATTGCTTTTTAGCGGGAGAATTGTTATGATAGGATAGAATTGGAGAAGTTCTGGGGAGATTTGAGAGAACTCGGGAGAGAAAATGATGAAGGATCACAAACATATCGTAAAATTTGTACAGCCCGGGAGCATCGGGGAAGAGATGGGAATTGCCGCCGGCGATTGTCTGCTGGCAGTCAATGATACCCCGGTGGAGGATATTTTTGATTATCACTATTTGATGAATGAAGAATATGTGGAAATACTGATAGGAAAGCCAGACGGCGAAGAATGGCTTCTGGAGGTGGAGAAGGAATACGACGAGGATCTTGGCGTGGAGTTTGAAAATGGTCTGATGGATGAATACCGTTCCTGCTCCAACAAATGTATCTTCTGCTTTATCGATCAAATGCCGCCGGGGATGCGCAAGACGTTGTATTTCAAGGATGATGATTCCCGTCTGTCCTTTTTGCAGGGGAATTATGTGACGCTGACCAACATGAGCGACCATGATCTGGACCGCATCATCCGTTATCATCTTTCCCCTATCAATATTTCTTTTCATACCACGAACAAGGAACTCCGCTGTGAGATGCTCCACAACCGTTTTGCAGGGGAAGCCCTGGATAAGGTGGACCGGCTTTATGAGGCCGGAATCGAGATGAATGGACAGATTGTCCTATGCAAGGGGATCAATGACGGGGAGGAGCTGGACAAAAGCATCCGTGACCTGGCTGGATATCTGCCTTATTTGCAAAGCGTATCTGTGGTGCCGGTGGGTCTTAGCAAATACCGGGAGGGACTTTATCCTCTGGAACCTTTTGAACAAGAAGACGCGAAAGCGGTGCTGGCCCAGATCCGCCGCTGGCAGGAGAAAATCTTTGCGGAGCATGGAATCCATTTTATCCATGCCTCTGACGAATGGTATTTGATGGCGGAGGAACCATTGCCGGAAGAAGAGCTCTATGACGGGTATCCGCAGCTGGAAAACGGCGTGGGTATGCTTACGTTATTGGAAGCGGAAGTGAAGGAAGCGTTGGAAGAAAAACGGGCATGTAAGGATCAACGACAGCTTTCCATCGCTACGGGTGTGCTGGCGGCTCCGTTTATACGCCGGTATGCAGACCTGATCTGTGATAAATATCCTGAGATTTCTGCGAAGGTCTATCCGGTGGCCAATCATTTCTTTGGAGAGAAAATTACGGTTTCCGGGCTTTTGACGGGAAGGGATCTGATGGAGCAGCTCCGGGGGAAAGACCTGGGCGAACAGCTGCTTTTGAGCTGCAGTATGCTTAGGAGCGGTGAAAATATATTTTTGGATGATGTGACGGTGGAAGAATTAGAGCAGGCCCTGGACGTGAAGATCCGGATCGTGGATGCCTGCGGCAGCGATTTGGTGGAGGCGTTCCTCTGCCCAGAGACCGTCCATAGGAATAGAAGGAGACAGATGTATGAGCAAACCGATTGTAGCCATTGTGGGCCGGCCGAATGTGGGGAAATCCACACTGTTTAATGTGTTGGCCGGCGATAATATTTCTATTGTGAAAGATACGCCCGGAGTGACCCGGGACCGCATTTATGCGGACGTGACCTGGCTGGATAAGAGCTTTACCATGATTGATACCGGGGGAATTGAGCCCGACAGCAGCGATGTGATCCTGGCCCAGATGCGGGAGCAGGCCCAGATTGCCATTGATACGGCGGATGTGATCCTCTTTCTTACGGATGTCCGGCAGGGACTGGTGGATTCTGATGCGAAGGTGGCGGATATGCTGCGCCGCAGCCAGAAGCCGGTGGTGCTGGTGGTCAATAAGGTGGACAGCTTTGAAAAATTTATGGTGGATGTCTACGAATTCTATAATCTGGGCATCGGGGAACCAATTCCTGTGTCCGCGGCTTCGAGGCTGGGCCTTGGGGATATGCTGGACGAGGTGGTGAAACATTTCCCGGAGGAATGTGAAGAACAGGAGGAGGATGAGATCCCCCATATCGCTATCGTGGGCAAACCAAATGTGGGAAAATCCTCATTGATCAATAAACTGCTGGGAGAAGAGCGGGTGATCGTTTCTGATGTGGCGGGGACCACCAGGGATGCCATCGATACCAAGGTGACCTGGAAGGGCAGGGATTATGTGTTTATCGACACTGCCGGACTCCGGCGCAAGGGAAAGGTGCGGGAAGACATTGAACGGTACAGCGTCATCCGTACGGTTACTGCGGTGGAACGTGCCCATGTGGTGGTTGTGGTGATCGATGCAGTGGAAGGCGTCACGGAGCAGGATGCCAAAATTGCCGGGATTGCTCATGAGAGAGGCAAGGGCGTGATCATTGCGGTGAACAAATGGGATGCCGTGGAAAAGGATGACAAGACCATTTATAAATATACGAACCGTATCCGGGAAGTCTTGGCTTATATGCCATATGCGGAGCTTTTGTTCTTATCCGCCAAGACAGGGCAGCGAATCCCGAAGCTTTTTGAGATTTTGGATATGGTCATTGAGAACCAGACGCTGCGCATCCAGACGGGCGTGCTCAATGAGATTCTGACGGAAGCGGTGGCACTGCAGCAACCGCCGTCTGACAAAGGAAAACGTCTGAAGATTTTCTATATGACTCAGGTGGCGGTCCGTCCGCCTACGTTTGTGCTGTTTGTCAACAGCAAAGAGCTGGTGCACTTTTCATATGTGCGGTATATTGAGAACCGTATCCGGGATGCGTTCGGCTTCCGGGGTACTTCTTTGAAATTTATTGTACGGGAGCGGGGCGAGAAATAATGGAACGGCTGATATGCTTGGTGGTTGGTTATGTGTGCGGTCTTTTTCAGACCTCTTACATTTATGGAAGGATGCATCAGATCGATATCCGGGAACATGGCAGTGGAAATGCGGGTACCACGAATGCGCTGCGGACGCTGGGCAAAAAGGCGGGTGCCATCACGCTTCTTGGAGACTGCCTGAAATGTGTGCTGGCGGTGTTGATCGCCAGGGTTTTGTATGGGAATTCCCACCAGGACATGATGCCTCTTCTGGGGCTGTATGCCGCGTTTGGCTGTATTTTGGGACACAATTTTCCGTTTTATCTGAAGTTTCACGGCGGCAAAGGAATTGCGGCCTCCGTGGGAATGCTCATCGCGGTTGACTGGCGTCTGCTTCCCATCTGTGCGGTGGTGTTTCTGTCAGTTTTCCTTGCCACTCACTATGTTTCCCTGAGCTCAATCAGCGGGTATGTGACTGCATTTGTCGGCATGCTCGTCTTCGGCGGTCTGGGCTATTATGGGATGTCCAAAGGGCATCAGACGGAGATGGATATTGTGATGCTTTTAATGACAGCACTGGCCATTTACCGGCACAGGGAGAACATCGACCGGTTAAAACGGGGAACGGAGAACAAGCTGTATTTGAGTAAGGTTGGTAAGAAATAAAATATAAGATAAAGAATGAGGTGAGTCTATGGCAACAATCAGCGTACTGGGTGCTGGAAGCTGGGGAACCGCTTTGGCACTGCTGCTATACAATAACGGCCATGAGGTGGTACTTTGGTCTGCTCTGGAAGACGAGGTGAAGATGCTGAACGAAAAAAGAGAGCATGCTTCCAAACTTCCAGGTGTGAAGCTTCCGGCGGATATGAAGATCACGGTGGATTTGGAAGGTGCTCTGCAGGGGCCGGACCTGGCAGTGCTTGCAGTGCCTTCTCCTTTTACCAGAAGCACGGCGCATCAGATGGCGCCCTTTGTAAGAGACGGGCAGAAGATCGTCAATGTGGCAAAGGGGATCGAAGAAGGTACCTTTATGACTTTAAGTGAGATCATTGAAGAGGAGATTCCTCAGGCAGATGTGGCTGTGCTGTCCGGTCCCAGCCATGCGGAGGAAGTGGGCAGAGGACTTCCCACCACTTGCGTGGTCAGCGCGCGGACACGCCATACGGCAGAATATATCCAAGGCCTCTTTATGAGCCCGGTGTTCCGTGTGTATACAACGCCGGATATCCTGGGTGTGGAGCTGGGAGCCGCTCTGAAAAACGTGATCGCATTGGCGGCCGGGACAGCAGACGGCTTAGGCTATGGAGATAATACAAAGGCAGCCCTGATCACCCGCGGAATCGCAGAGATTGCCAGACTGGGCACGAAGATGGGGGCGAAGCCGGAGACCTTTTACGGGCTGTCCGGCATCGGAGACCTGATCGTCACCTGCGCCAGCGTTCACAGCCGGAACCGTAAGGCCGGGTATCTGATGGGTCGGGGCTATACGATGCAGGAAGCCATGGATGAAGTGAAAATGGTGGTGGAGGGTGTCTATTCTGCCAAGGCGGCCAAAGGCCTGGCAGAGAAATACCAGGTGGAGATGCCAATCATCCAGGAAGTCAACCAGGTGCTGTTCGAAAATAAAAATGCGGCAGATGCCGTACAGGATCTGATGGTCAGGGACAAAAAGATTGAATCCCCGGCGCTTCCTTGGGAAGAATGAAAGAAAAGTACATGTTTAAAATGCGGGTAGACAATACCTGCGTTTTTGAAAAATGAATGAGAATAGAAAAGAGCACTGCTTCCTCAAAAATGGAAACCGTGCTCTTTTTTGTGTTGTGGTCCGGGCGAAGCCTCTTAAAACGGAATATCCCTTAAATCCTCAGGGATGTTCGCACTGCGGAAATTCTGGTTCAGCTGGTCAATGATGGCAATATCTTCCGGTTCGATCTCAAAATCGAAGATCTCTCCATTGCTCTTAATGCGGTCTGCCTGTGAAGATTTGGGGATGACCGCTACTCCCTTCTGAAGGGACCAGCGCAGGCCGATCTGTGCAGGTGTCTTGCCATATTTGGTGGCCAGCACGCACATGATATCATTGTCCAGATAAGCGCCTCTTGCCAAAGGCGCATAGGCCTGTACCTGAATTCCCTTGGACTGGCAGTATTCCAGTGTTTCCTTCTGATAATAATAGGGATGGAATTCAATCTGGTTCACTGCCGGCACCAGATCGGAGACTTTAGCCAGCTCCTCAAAATGACGCGGTTCAAAGTTGCTGACGCCAATGGATTTTGCCCTGCCGGAAGCATAGATCTTTTCCAATTCCTTCCAGGTGCTTAAGTAACAGCCCGGCACTGGCCAATGGATCAGATAGAGATCCACGTAATCCAGTTTCAGGCGGTCCAGGCTCCGGTTGAAGGCGCCTTCCACGTCACCCAGACGCTGGGCGTTGTTCCAGATTTTAGTGGTGATGAACAGTTCTTCCCTGGGAATGCCGCAGCGGGCGATTCCTCTTCCTACTCCGTCTTCGTTCGTATATACGGATGCCGTATCAATGAGGCGATAGCCGCAGGAAACTGCAGCTGCAATGGCATTTTCCACTTCATTTTCGCCGGTAGCTTTATATACACCTAATCCTAATAATGGCATATTTTCATTTGTGTTCAATGGCGCAGATGTACCTAACATAGAAATTCCTCCTCGCATCATCTGTCTATTTTCACAGATATAAAAAGTATAGCATAAAAATGAGAATGAAAGAAGACATATATAAGAAAAAAGTGTGAATTCGTGATTGAGAAATAAATGTCAAACGCTTTAAGACGTTAATTAAATATCAGGGTCGTTAAGAGCATGAACAATGTACTAAAATTTATACAAAAATTAGGTAAAAAACACGGATTTTTAGGAAAAATTAAAGAAGTATTCCTTGATATAAACGGCAAAACGTTGTATAATGAACGTAAATTGACAAAATATTATCATAAGTATGCCGGGCAGAGGAAAAAGCTGGGTATATGTAAGATTACGCGCGCGCTTGCCGGGGGATTCCCAAGGCCGAAATGGCAGTACAGGAGATACATGCGGGCGGTGTTTTTGTGGAAAGGAGCAAACCAATGCATTTGATTAAGGATGAAAATGGCAATGTAATGCCTCATTCCCATGAACATGAGCATGGGTGCGGTCATCATCATGACCATGATCATTCTCATGAGCACTGTGGTTCCTGTGAAGGAGAACAGGGCTGTAAGAATGAGACCGTTGCGTTGTTGACTTATATGCTGCAGCATAATGAACACCATGCGGCAGAGCTGGAACAGATGGCAGAGAACCTGAATAAATTAGGAATGGATACAGCCGCCAAGACGATTATGGAAGGCGTTTCCGACTTCCAGAAGGGGAATATGCGTCTGGGACTGGCGCTTACTTTGGTAAAGGAACAGTTAAAGGAGGGCGAATAAGATGTGTCTTGCAACTGTTTATAAGAGCAGCGACGATTCTGTGATCTTCAAAAATGTCAGCCGGATCGATGTGGACGGAGACAAATTGGTTATCCGTGACATTATGGGTGATGAGAAGGTTGTGGAAGGGAAGCTTTTGATGGTAGATCTGGCGAACAGCATCGTTAAGGTGGACTGTGGTGCCTGATCGGTATGAGGGTGATCTAAAAGGCGGCATCGCCTTATAGAAATATATAACAAAATAATAAATGTGTGGATGCAGGGGGTGATGACGCAAAAAAATGTTAGAACATATGAAAGAGGAGCTGCTTTAGCAGACCTGGCGGCTTATGTCCGCAAAGAATTCGGCGATAAGATTGAAATCGCAGTTGCCGGTTTTTGGGAAGGCCATAGTTTCTGCCACAGCTTAGAGTCTGAGATCGCCAGCCGTTTGATACTGCTGTGGATCAGAAAAAAGCAGACTTCAAGAAAGCCGGAACCGAATACACCATCAACCAGATGGATGAGTACCGCGCTTTCGGCGTAAACGGCATCGATATGTATGCACTGAACAAATGGAAAGGATGTATCCGACATCAATGATGCTTCCGGCATCCGTACACTTGTTTAATTCAAAATAAGACCAAAAGTATAGACTAGGAGGTGCCCGGTTTATGGCACATGTAATTGCTGTCGCGGGTAAAGGCGGCGTAGGTAAGACAACTCTTACAGGATTGTTGATCCAATATCTGGGGGAAAAAGGAAAGGGACCCATCCTGGCGGTGGACGCCGATGCGAACTCTAACCTGAATGAAGTTTTGGGAGTGGAAGTTGAGATGACGCTGGGGGATGTCAGAGAAGAGATTGCCCATGCGGAAATGGCAAAAGACAGCCCGATCCCGTCCGGAATGTCAAAGGCGGATTATGCAGAATTTAAGTTTAATTCTGCGTTGATCGAGGACGATGATTTTGATCTGCTGGTGATGGGGAGGACGCAGGGCAAAGGCTGTTACTGCTACGTGAACGGCCTGTTGCAGGCGCAGCTGGCTAAATACCAGAACAATTACCCATTTATTGTGGTGGATAATGAGGCGGGTATGGAGCATATCAGCCGGGGAGTGCTGCCGAGCATGCAGACGGCGATTCTAGTGAGTGACTGCTCCAGAAGAGGCGTTCAGGCGGTGGGCCGGATCGCCAAGTTAATCGAAGAGTGTGAAATGCATCCGCAGAAGGTCGGATTGATCATCAACCGGGCTCCGGGCGGAGTGCTCAATGAAGGCACCAAAGAAGAAATCGAAAGACAGGGGCTTACGCTCCTCGGGGTAGTACCCCAGGACGATACAGTCTATCAATATGACTGTGACGGTAAGCCTATGATACAGCTTCCGGAGGATTCCCCGGTGAAAAAAGCGCTGAGGGATATTGTGGACAAGCTGGGTATTTAATCGGCTCCCCTTTCCGTATTGCGGGAAGGGGAAGCTTTCACGAAATAGGAACCTATGGGGAGGGATGGGATGTATCTCCCCAAGAGAAAAAGAGTTAGATATGTTGATTCATTTATTACATATTTTATAGCAAACAAATTTAAAGGAGGTCTATAATGAGTGAATTCAAACTAACTACAGTAGAGGAATTTGAAGCGGCGACTAACCGTCTGTTGGAGACGGGCGCTAAAGTAGGTGCTGATTCCTGGCAGATGCGAGTAAAACAGCAGACTCCTCACTGTAAATTCGGCGAATCTGGTGTATGCTGCAGGATCTGTTCCATGGGTCCGTGCCGTATTACTCCGAAAGCACCAAGAGGTATCTGCGGATGTGATGTACACGGTATTGTAGGAAGAAACTATCTTCGTTTTACCGCAGGCGGTGCAGCTACTCACTCCGATCACGGACGTGAGATCGCACATACGTTGTATGAGTCAGCTGCAGACGGCAATTACAAAGTAAAAGATCCGGAGAAACTGAAAAGACTGGCAGAGGAATTCGGTGTGGAATTCGACGGCAGAGATATCTATGATGTAGCACATGAAGTTGCTGAAGTCGGCCTGATGGAATATGGTAAGCCTTTCGGCAACCTGACATTTACAAAACGTGCACCGGAGCATACCCAGGAGATCTGGAAGAGAGAAGAAGTGCTTCCGCGCGCCATCGACCGTGAGGTTTCCTGCTCTATGCATATGACTCATATGGGATGTTCTTCCAAACCGGAAGCGCTGATCCGTCAGTCTATCAGAGCTGGCCTTTGCGACGGCTGGGGCGGTTCCATGATGGGAACAGAATTCTCAGATGTATTGTTCGGAACTCCTAGAGAAGTGGAGACCGAAGCGAACCTGGGCGTTATGGTGGAAGAAAATGTTAACATCATCGTTCATGGACATGATCCGTCTCTGTCAGAGATGATCTGTGAATACGCAGACAGCAAAGAGATGATCGATTATGCAAAATCTGTTGGCGCACAGGGAATCACCGTATCCGGTGTCTGCTGTACTTCCAACGAGGTTGCTATGCGCCGCGGTATTCCGATGGCAGGTAACTTCCTGCAGCAGGAGAACGTAGTGCTTACAGGTGCCTGTGAGGCTATCGTCGTAGACGTACAGTGTATCTTCCCGGCACTTGGACCTCTGAGCAAATGTTTCCATACAAAATTCATCACCACTTCTCCGATTGCACAGATGCCGGATTCCGATTTCATCCGCTTCAATGCTAAGACCGCAGGAGAAAATGCAAAAGCTATCGTAAAATTGGCAATCGACAACTTTAAGAATAGAAAGCCAGAATTAGTACATATTCCACAGATGAAACAAAAAGCTGTCGTTGGTTTCTCTGTAGAGCAGATCGAGAAGAAACTGGACGGCGTAACCAACAGCCACGTGGACATTACAGGAACCATGATGCCATTAGTAGATTGTGTAAAATCCGGTGTACTGCGCGGTGCAGTTGCTATGGTTGGATGTAACAACCCGAAGATCCGTCCGGATGCTGCTCATATCGAGCTGATGAAGAAACTGATCGCAAATGATATCATTCTGGTTGTTTCTGGATGTTCTGCACAGGCAGCTGCAAAAGCTGGTTTGATGGACAAGAGAGCCAAAGACCTTTGTGGCGCTGGCCTAAAACGTGTATGTGAGCTGGCCGACATTCCTCCAGTACTGCATATGGGTTCCTGCGTGGATATTTCCCGTATGATGGTTCTGGCAGCAAGGATCGCAAAAGATTCCGGATGGAATATTTCTCAGATCCCGCTGGTAGGATGTGCTCCTGAGTGGATGTCTGAAAAAGCAGTTTCCATCGGTAACTACGTAGTGGGTACCGGTATTGATACCTATCTGGGCGTTGAGCCATATGCTTACGGTTCTTCAGAAGTAGACGGACTGTTAAAAGGCGGCTTAAGAGACTGGGTAGAGGCTTGCTACACAGTGGAGCATGACATCGATAAATTAGGTGACATGATGATCGAAAGGATCGAAGAGAAGAGAACAGCACTTGGAATCTAATGTGATCTTTGCAGAAGATTCCTGTGGTGCACTCATTGAAGTAATCGGGGCGGAAGCACCGTGGTCACTAAATTCGCACGAGGTGCTCATAAAGTGTCCAGGTGCGCGTTCTTACTAAATTCGCACACAAGTGCTCATTAAGTAATCGAGGCGGAAGCACCGTGGTCACTAAATTCGCACGAGGTGCTCATAAAGTGTCCAGGTGTGCGTTCTTACTAAATTCGCACACAAGTGCTCATTAAGTAATCACAGCGTAATCACAGCGGAAGGACGACGAGATCATGAAAATTGCAGTAACAGGAAAAGGCGGCGTAGGCAAGACGACATTTGCGGCAACTTTGGCCCGCATGTATGCAGATGAAGGACGTAAGGTTCTGGCAGCGGATGTGGATCCGGATGCGAACCTGGGGCTGGCCCTGGGATTCGACGAGGAGACGCTGGATGCCATTGTACCGATTTCCAGAATGCGCAAGCTGGTAGAGGAACGCACCGGAGCCAGCGCCGATAACCAGTTTTATAAACTCAATCCCAAGGTAGATGATATCCCGGATGCATATGGGAAGACATGCAACGGCGTGAAGCTGTTGGTGCTGGGTACGGTGGAAACCGGCGGCGGCGGATGTGTCTGCCCGGAACATGTGATGCTCAAGAGAATCATCAACAACCTGGTTCTTCACCGGGATGACGTTGTGATCCTGGATATGGAAGCCGGCCTGGAACATCTGGGCAGAGGGACGACGGAAAGTGTAGATGCTTTTATCGTAGTCATCGAGCCTGGAGCGAGAAGCGTGCAGACTTACAAGAATGTGAAGCGCTTGGCATCAGATCTGGGTGTGGGTCAGGTCAAGGTTGTGGCGAATAAAGTACGTGATGAAAAGGATGAGGAATTTATCAAAGCCAAAATCCCCGCAGAAGATCTGTTGGGAATCATTCACTATAATACGGAAGTTATGGATGCTGACAGGCAGGGGAAATCCCCTTATGATTTCAGCAAGACCGTAACGGAAGAGATCAGAACAATAAAAGAAAAAATCGATTGTCATTAATTGATAGGAGGTATAACAGTGCTATTATTTGATATCGTATTTAACGGAAACGATACCATGTACGCAGAGGCTTGTGAAGCAGTGGAAGCAGCCGTTGCAAAATATGGAGAAGAAAAGGCGGTGGGATTCC
>JBMNRL010000006.1:0-114669 GCA_050944615.1 Blautia sp. | reverse complement strand
TGTCAATAGAAGCGGCGTCTTGCTCATTTCGTGCTGCGCACTCTATGGCAATTCAACCGAACCGTTCGTTAAATGTAAAGAATTTTCGAGTTCATGTGTTTCACTGTTCAGTTATCAATGTTCGTTTCTTCGCCCTTTTCTGTCGCGTTTCTTGTGTTCCTCACTGACGAAGCTTAAATAGCATACCATGTCATTTCGTGAATGTCAACACCTTTTTTAACATTTTATTATAAAATTTTCCATCTTTTATTTGCCATAAAAAATGCTCATAAAAACATCCACGAAAATGTTCTTTTCATATAGAAAACTAAGGAACCGATCCCCTTCAATCATCTGTATGCATTCACGCCCCAAAGGAGTATTCCAGCAGATGGTAATGACCAAAAACGCAATCCATACGAAGATCAGCCCCCGTATTGCCCCAATAAAAATACCGGCAAACCGGTTGAGCCCCCGAAGCACCGGAAGTCTGGCAATCAAATCCAGGGTATAGACTACGATTCGGATCAGAATCGTAGCCAGAAGATATGATACTAAAAAACCGATGCCACTGGTCAGGATTTTTGCCAGATAACCGGCCAAATAATCAGAAAATGTATCAACCGCTAAGAATTGATACACTTCTGAATTGTTATTTTCTATCATTCCATTTTTAAGAAACTCTGGAAGCGGAAGCTCCTCAATATAATTCCCCTGCGCTTCCCTGGATGCATCCTCTGCAATCATCTGATCCTTCAAAGCTTCCTGACATTTGCCCTGCAGCGTTTCATAAACAGGAGTCTTCTCCATGAGAAACTGATTGACATAAGGATTGATCACCCAAACCAGCATCAAAGCCAGAACTACAAAAAACGTCGAAACGACTTCTTTGATGAAACCCTTTCGATAACCGACAATACAGGAAATCAGGAGTACGCCAATGGTAGCAACTGCAAGCCAATTAAAGTCCAAATTCATAATATGCTCCATCATTTAAATTTTATCGTACTTAAGCCGTTGTCCAAAACCAGCATATAACGGTTCATTCCTAATTTAAAGAAATCGCTGATGCTGCCTTCGTCAATGGTGCCGTTGAATTTTTCCACACCGCTGCCACTAATCACGCAGACCTGTGAGCTGTTATTCATGACTACCTGGCCCCCGCTCACCTTGATATTTGTATAAGGAATACTGAATTCCTTCTTAAATTTCAGGTTGCCATTAGTTCCATATACGTTCATCACATATTGTTTATCCTTGCTTTCCTTATTGTCATTTTTGAAAACAAGTCCCACCATATCTTCATCATAGAACGCACTGACAATTTCCTTCTCCACCTTGACCGTGTTGCCTTCTTTGGGCACCTGTTTGCCTTTGAACAACGTAAATCCGTCATCCCGGAATGCCACCGCGATATCATCCTTCAGATATGCCACCTGGGGAATCACAACACCTTCATATTTATAGCCGCTGACAATATTGTCGATCTGGTTCTGCCCCACTGTTCCAAAATTGTAGAACGCCACATAGCTGGTGGTCTTACCCCCGTCCACAAATTGGTAAGTTACCATGATCATCATTCCGTCCTCAGAAACAGAAATGTCCAGCGGATAGCCAGGATCGTCCACCCGGGTCTGGTTTTCCGCAATCAAGCTGCCGTCAGCCGCATAAAAATTGATCCATGTATCATCGCCACCGTCCAATATTGCGGCCACCACGCCTTGCCTGGCCACTCTGGCTTTCACAATATTAAGGCTTGTCTGTACGCTTCCCAGCTGTCCTTCTTCATTAAATATGGCCATCGTTGTGTTGCCCTGATCATATACCACGATCGTTTCGCCGCACTTGTCCGTGGTTGGATTCTGCATCTCATCATAGGCAACGTTCCACAATGTCTCCTGCTCCTTGCTCACCAAAGAGGCACCCTGTCCGCTATATTTGAAAAGCTTTCCGTCCAATTCTGTGTACTTTGTGGAAACGGTATCTTCCTGATCGCTGGTCGCTATTACTTTATAACTGTGATAGCTTCTTTTCTGGATAACAAACACTACAAGAAAAGCGATAAGCGCCACCGCTCCCACCGCGATCAACGCGCGGATTATATTTCTTTTTCTATAATAAGCGATTCTGGCTTTGTAATCTTCCAGTTCATTTCCACCCTGTGCCGCTGCCCCTCGGGTCTGCATAGCACCGGAAGCCGGAAGCCGTTTTTTTCTTTTTTTCTTCTTAAACATTTTTGCCATGCTCTTATTTTAACCCCTTATCTAATTGTACTTTCGCTATTAACCTCGTGCTTCGCCTCTGGCTCACACTCACTAAGTGTTCTCATGATACCGTGGTCACTAAATTCGCCTTTCTGCTCATTAAGTGTCCAGGTATATGTCTCACTAACCTCGTGCTTCGCCTCTGGCTCGCACTCACTAAGTGTTCTCATTATATCACACTCTTTTACGGGAGTAAAATTTTTTGTCCCGGATATATAATATCATCACTGGAGATCCCATTCAACTTACAGATTTCAGGAATCATGTCCATCGTCCCATACCGCTGCGTACTGATCTTATACAGCGAATCCCCATACTGGATGGTATAGGAATCGTGAACAGAATTCCCCATTGTCGCTTCGCTCTCTGCCGGAGTTTCCGTAGGCAATGGTTCTTCTGTCACCGCCTGAGTAGGGGCAGGCGTCTTGTCTTCGCTTGCCTTTTTCTTTGTAAGCGCTTGATTCTCCTGTTTATCCTGTGCATTTTCTCCATCCTTGGGGTCGGTCACCGCACTTTCCTGGACAGGCGAAGCTTCCGGTTCCTTCGTATCCGACTTTTGATCCTCTGGTTCTTGGTTTTCCTGCTGCAGCTTTTGGGTGACAGAATCATCCGTCTTGAGCTCTTCCTTCCCCGCACCCTTTAACATGTCCTCTTCCGCAGAAGGTGCCTTCGTCCCTTGTGCAGTCCCCGCCGCCTGCTGTACATTTTCCGTCACATCCTGCATTTTTTGATAATTATTGATAAAGTTCACACCCACCGCCATCACAGTGAGCGCCAGACATGCACTGGCCGCATACATAAAAACCGGAGACTTTTTCTCCTTTTCCTCTTCCTTTTTCTCCTTTTTACTGGCGATGATTTTTCGGAAGCTAGCCACTGCCTGATCCTCTGCAGCCCCTTTCCCATCCACCGTCTCTTCCCCAAAGACCGATATCATGTACTCCTGCATTTCTTTATTTTTTTCATAATATATATAATATCCGGATTGAGGAGCCATATGGCCATTGTCATAGAGGAAAAAGGACTCCTCCTGCTCTGTGGGGTCTTTCATGAAAAAGACCTTGTCATTCCCCCCAAAGTAATTGAGATGGGCCCTCTGAAAGCTGTCGCTGACTGCCATAGGCAGGTCCGGCATGGTAAAAAACCATCCCACCACATCCCACGCAGGAAAATACTGTTTTTGTTTTTCCTCAATCCATGTCCAAATTTCATCGGTAAAGGCCACTTTTTCCGGCGCTGCATCCATATTTTCCACCAGCAGTGCCCCCCGGATAAAGACATAAGAAATCCCTTCCTGCCAATTGATCCTTCCCAATAAAATTGCCGTTTTCCCTTCTTTTCTTCCGTCCGCTGCCAATTTCTCCAAAAACGTGTTGGCATAATCCTCAATGTAGATTTTGTGCTCCCCTTTTGTTTCGCCGATCTGCCGGATATTTTTCGGAATCCGAAAAAACTCTTCATTTCCGGCAGCCACTTTTTTCTCCTCTTTATAAATCACTTCTATCATATTCCTATCACCCCTTCTTATCAGGAGGATAGCATAGCCAGACTGCGGATTTTATCAAATTCTAAGGCCCCGTAAAAAATATTTGGCGACAAAACTTCCGCACTTTTTCTTTCCACTTACAAAGTATGCAAAGATTCCCCGCAGCCTTTGGAGCATGACACTTTCCCCGATTTTCAAGGGCCATGCTCTGCAAGCAGCCCACACGACAGCCCCCTTTGAATCGTGGTGTTTTGATACACTTTCCTTACATCCTGCATGATAATGCCTTTAAAAACCCTGACGCCAGCCGCACCGATCAAGGTATATTTTTATAAAATACGGATATGATGAAGACAAGAGAGAAAATACGAGGTTTTCACATGACTTTTTATATTGACGGACAAGACGAGGACTGCAGCCGAGAGATCGGACAATGCCTAAAAAAATGTATTCAGCGCCATTTACAGCCTTGGACGGAGCTAGTCTTTTTATGTATCGGCAGTGACCGTATTACCGGAGATTCCCTGGGCCCTTTCATCGGCCATAAACTCTCCGGCTATGATCTCCCCGGCACCTTTTTATACGGCACGCTGGAAGCTCCGGTTCACGCCTTAAATTTAAATGCTACCATCAAAACCATACATCAAAACCATATCCAGCCGCTTATCATTGCCATCGATGCATCCCTGGGCACAAAAAAGCACCTGGGATACATCACCGTCGGAAACGGTAGATTGTACCCAGGTGCAGGTGTGCATAAAAGCCTCCCTCCCACGGGAGATATCTTCATTACCGGGATCGTCAGCCAGGCTGGCGTGCTGGAGCATTTTGCCCTGCAGAACACCCGGCTCCATACAGTCATATCCATGGCGGATGCTATCACAGATGGGATTCTGCTGGCTTACCGGTCTTACTTCCAGCGTCTGACCCGCTTGCCGTCCCCTTTCCGCCACTTGTCCGAAGGACGTTTGCGCAGTGTGACAAATTCAGCCACCTCCGCTGCCTCCTCTGAGGAGATCTGATAATCCTTGTAATGATATTCATTGCCAAATACTTTTTTGAGAAGGCGCATAAACCACGGATAACGCAGCCGGAATTTATTCTGCTTCCATTCCTTTGCTTTCTCGCAGGAACCGCAGTATTTGTCCGTAATACAGATGATAAACGCTTCCTTGCGGCCGGGCGGCACCACCGTCAGCGGCCACATATGCTTCAGGATCATTTCCCGTTCCAGATCATTAATGGGGAAATATTTCCTGGCATTCTGCAAAGCATCCCAAGGATGGGTCAATCCATGGAAATGGTTTCCAGTCTCTCCGGCATGGGTATGCCAATCATACAAAAACAGATCATGAAGCATACCAGCCCGGGCTGCGGACCGGGCATCCCACCCCAGAAACTTGCAGATACGGTAATTATAATAAGAAACATTCAAACAATGCTGATAGCAGCTGGTCTTCCCATGATGCGGATATTTCTTCATCTGAAGAACCACCGGATGGTGGACGATATCCCGGATGTAGGAATAAAATTCATCATCACTGCTGGTCAAATTCATTTCGTCCCGTGATTGTATACGAATCCATCTCATAGCTTACATAAAGGCTTTTACTTGTTTGTAAACGCCATTTCCATCCAGCTTGTATTTCTTCAAAAGCTCCACAGCCGCACCGGACTCACCGAAGACATCCCGGACACCAATGCGGTAAACAGGAACCGGATATTTTTCAGACAAGCACTCGCATACCGCACTTCCCAGCCCGCCGATGATAGAATGCTCTTCCACTGTCACCACTTTGCCGGTTTTCTTGGCCGCTTCCACCACAAGTGCTTCATCCAACGGTTTGATCGTATGGATATTAATCACCTGCGCATCCACGCCGTCCTTTGCCAGCATTTCTGCCGCTTCCAACGCAGAGCTTACACACAGGCCGGTCGCAATGATGGTCACATCCTTGCCTTCCTTCAGTACAATTCCCTTGCCAAGCTCAAACTGATAATCGGGACGGTCATTAATTACTGGTACGGCCAGACGCCCGAAGCGAAGATAGACAGGGCCATCGTGTTCATAAGCCGCGCGCACAGCCGCCCTTGCCTCCACATCATCAGAAGGGGATACCACCGTCATTCCCGGAACACTTCTCATCAGAGCAAAATCCTCGTTGCACTGATGGGTGGCACCGTCCTCACCTACAGAAATGCCACCATGTGTAGCGCCGATTTTCACATTGAGATGCGGATAGGCGATGGAATTGCGGATCTGCTCAAAAGCGCGTCCGGAAGCGAACATGGCAAAGCTGCTGATAAACGGCACCTTTCCAGCAGCTGCCAAACCGGCACCAATGCCTGCCATATTGCATTCTGCGATTCCGCAGTCGATATGTCTCTCCGGAAATTCCTTCTTAAACATTCCGGTCTTGGTAGCTTCTGCCAAGTCAGCGTCCAGAACAACCAGATCCTCATGTTCTTTACCCAGTTCTACCAATGCCTTGCCGTAGCTTTCTCTGGTCGCTATCTTCTTTACTTCTGACATAATGCTTCACCTACCTTTTCTAAATCTGCCATTGCAATGGCATACTCTTCATCATTGGGAGCCTTTCCATGCCAGGATGCCTGCCCTTCCATGAAGGATACGCCCTTTCCTTTTAATGTCTTCATGATGATAGCCGTGGGCATGCCTTTGACCGTCTTCGCCTCTTCAAATGCCGCATGAAGCTGGTCAAAATCATTGCCATCCTCCACGTTGATCACATGGAAATTAAATGCCTCGAATTTTTTATCAATGGGATAAGGAGAGCATACATCCGTGATCTTACCATCAATCTGCAATCCATTGTTATCCACGATGACAACCAGGTTGTCCAATTTGCGGTGGCCTGCAAACATAGAAGCCTCCCAAACCTGTCCCTCCTGGATTTCGCCGTCTCCCAGCAACGTATAGACACGGTAATCTTCATTGCTGATCTTTGCAGAAAGCGCCATGCCTACCGCTGCGGATATCCCTTGTCCTAAAGAACCACTGCTCATATCCACGCCCGGGATGTGCTTCATATCCGGATGTCCCTGAAGATAAGAGCCCAGATGACGGAGTGTCTTTAAATCCTCCACGGGGAAAAAGCCTCTGTTTGCCAGAGTGGAATACAGGCCCGGAGCAGTATGTCCCTTAGACAGGACAAAACGGTCTCTGTCTGGCTTCTTCGGATCCTTCGGATCGATATTCATCTCTTCGAAATACAGATAGGTAAACACTTCGGTTGCTGACAAGGATCCGCCGGGATGGCCTGCCTTAGCCGCATGCACTGCCGTAACGATTCCTTTGCGGATCTCGTTCGCAGTTTTCTGAAGTTCCAGTTTGTTCATGTTTCTTTCCACCTTTTTTATTTTTTATGTAAGACAATCTTTATTATTTACCGAATACTGCCTCATAATCCTTCTGGAATTTCTCAATTCCAGCATCTGTCAGCGGATGGTGAAGCATTTTTTCCAATACACCGTAAGGTACTGTCGCAATATCAGCGCCTGCCAGAGCACAATCTGTCACATGGATCGGATGACGAACGCTGGCTGCAATGATCTGCGTATCCAAGCCTGCTGCTGCAAACATTGCTGCGATCGTCTCAATGAGCTGCACACCATCCACAGAAATATCGTCCAGTCTTCCCAGGAACGGAGATACATAAGTAGCGCCTGCTCTTGCAGCTAAAAGCGCCTGGTTTGCACTGAACACTAAGGTAACATTTGTCTTGATGCCCTCGCTGCTAAGAACCTTAGTCGCCTTCAAACCTTCTCCAGTCATTGGGATCTTCACTACCATGTTTGGATGAATCTTAGCGATTTCACGGCCCTCTGCGATCATTCCTTCTGCATCGGTAGTTGTCGCTTTCACCTCACCGCTGATCGGTCCATCCACAATGCTGGCGATTTCCTGGATCACCTGGTTGAAATCCCTGCCCTCCTTAGCGATCAAGGACGGGTTTGTGGTCACACCACAGATGATTCCCATATCATTGGCTTTGCGGATCTCGTCTACATTTGCTGTGTCAATAAAAAATCTCATAACTCTTTTCCTCCCATTGAAAAACATTCTATTTATTGTTATCTCCATTATATTACGTTTTTCTTTCCGGTCAACACAGCTGTCATTTATTAATAATTTTACAGATTAATAATCTGTATTTTATTAATTATATTTTTCTGCTTTTTGGGGAAAATTGGTGCATAAAATCCATTTATTCCCTAAAAAATCGTCAAACTCTTCACAGTTTATTATTAATAATTTCCCACAATATATTTATTTTATTTTCTTTTGCCGCTGTTGGCATAGCCTGTGGTCTTCCTCACGATCAGCCGCGGCGCATACTCCACATTGTAAAGACTGATCGGCTGCATGTCCGAATAAGGACTGTCCATGGAATCAATTTTCCGAAGGATAATGTCAAAGGCATCCCTGCCCTTGGACAACACAAAATGTTCGATAGTCGTCAGCGCCACCTTATGTATGCTGGAATAGAAAATATTGTCACAGCCGATAACGGAAATGTCTTGAGGTATCTTGAGTTTTGCTTCCAGGACCGCATCCATGGCTCCAAACGCCATCATGTCATTTTGTCCGGCGATCGCTGTAAAGCGCCTGCCCTCCGAGAGCAGCTCCCTTGTCAGCTGATATCCCATCTTATATTCCGAATCCGATCTGGGGATCACCGCATCCATAGCCGGATCTGCTGCTTTAATAATCACATGCTCCTTCAGTCCCCTGGCCTCAAATTCCTGCAGAAAGCCTTCCACCCGTTTCGTCCTCTGCCACTGTCTTTTGGTCAAAGGCGGAGAAATAAACGCCACATCCTGATGCCCCAGTTCCAGAAGATGCCTGGCCATCAAAGCGCCTACCTTCGTATTGTCCTGGTTAATGGCATCCACGGTTGTCGTCTTCTCCTTATTGCTGATGATGACTACAGGAACCTGCCCCGCCATGTCCTCCACCTCTTTTTGAAGCTCCGGACTGGGGTTGCACGTGTAAATGATCCCTTTGGGATGAATGGAACGTATCATCCGGAGATAAGTCTCTTCCTGCCGCATATCCCTCTGGGTATTACAGACAAATACGCCATATCCCTTCTCCTTGGCCACTCCTTCGATCCCCTGCAAGAGCATCACATAATATGGACTGGTCAAGGTGGGACAGATGACCACGATCATTTTTCCTACGCCGTCATTTTTCTTCTTCCTGCGGCCGGGCGGCTGATATCCCAGCTCTTTAGCAGTCTGTTCCACCTTTTCCACCGTCTCCTTAGAAAAAGAAACATTATATTTCTTATTCAGAATCATGGAGACCGTAGCCTGTGAAACACCTGACACCCTGGCCACATCCATGGAAGTCACTTTCTTTTGTCTCATAAATCTACTCTTCCCTCCAAAGCGCGGAGCAGAGTTACCTCATCGATATATTCCAAATCGCCCCCCACCGGTACGCCGCTGGCAATACGGCTGACCCGGATTCCTGTGGGTTTGATCAGTTTACTGATGTACATGGCTGTGGTCTCCCCTTCCAGACTGGAATTCGTGGCAATGATCACTTCCTTCACATCTTGCTGCAAGCGCTGCATCAGCTCCTTCAGCCTGATGTCATCCGGTCCGATCCCGAGCATCGGGGAAATGGCGCCATGGAGCACATGATATACGCCTTCGTATTTTCCTGTCTTCTCATAGGCAGCCAGATCCCTGGTGTTCTCCACCACCATGATCGTATGATGATCCCTGGCAGGATTCCCGCAAATGGGACACAATACCTGGTCTGTCAAGGTGTAACAGCATTTGCAATACTGCACCTTATCCCGGGCATCGGATATCGCTCCTGTGAGTTGTTCCACCTGGTCCTTAGGCATATTTACAATATAAAAAGCCAGGCGCTGGGCAGATTTTGCTCCGATCCCGGGCAGACTGGAAAGCTGCTCGATCAGTTTGCTGATATGACTGCTATAGTATTCCAACTTACGTCATTCTCCTTATCCGTCTCGTTTCATAACTATTTGGACGCTCCCAGGCGGCCCCTCTCTAAGGGCCAGGGATCTCTGTCAGACTCCCGTCTCCTAAAAAGGAAATCCGCCGCCCAACCCTCCGGTCAATTTAGACATAGCCGCTGTGGTCTCTGCTTCCATTTTGCGCAGCGCTTCATTTGTGGCCGCCATGATCAAATCCTCTAACATTTCAATATCATCCGGATCCACTACCTCTTCTGACAGCTTCACCTTCACCACTTCTTTTTTACCGGTAATGGTCACTTCTACGGCACCTCCGCCGGAAGCAGCGGTAAATTCTTTCTCTTCCAGAGCTTTCTGGTTCTCCTCCATCTGCTTCTGCATCTTCTGCGCCTGTTTCATGAGATTGTTCATGTTTCCCGGCATTCCCATTCCGCCTGGAAATCCACCTCTTTTTGCCATGCTCCTATCCTCCTTGCATCAATCTATCCTGTTATTGCTATGGTATGCAGCCATCGGCCGGAGAAATTCATTCTCCTTCCTCATCAGAAAATTCCTCCACTTCAATGTCCATATGGATATTTTCCCGTAAGGCTTCATCCACAGTGACCTGGGCCAAGCCCTGCTGCTGGCCGCCATCAGCCATAAGCATCTTAACCTCAGTCTCTAAACCCAGTCTGCCAGCGATCAGCTCCTTTAACTCCTGCGCATAGGCTGGATCCTCCACATATGGCTGTGCCAAAAAGTTTTGGAACTCCACATACAACACCGGTTCTCCGGTCTGCCCGTTGTATTTGGGAACGGCGCCCAGAAGCATCTGTTTAAAAATGCCGCTGGCGCCGCCTGCGATCCCCCGCCAATTCGCTACGATCTTCTGCAGATCCTCCGGCGCTGCTTTCGCTGGTTTGGGCGCTTCTTTTTGCACCACTTCCGATTCTACCTCAACTGGCGCTGTATTTGCAACTATAATCGGGGCAGAAACCGACCGCTCCTCGATTTTTTTCTCCAGGACACGGATCCGGTCCAGCACGGAATCTAGGTTCGTCTCCATGGCCGGACGGCAAAGCTTAATCAATGCGATTTCCACCATCACCCGCTTCTGCGTAGAATACCGGATTTGGTTGGATAGCTCTGAAAAAATGCGGATATAGCGCATCAGTGTCTCCACATCCGTCATCCTAGCTTCTTCTTCCATGGCCTTTAGACCTTCAGAAGATACATCAATGGCCTCCGCAGGATCTTCTGAAGTCTTGACCAACAGAAGATTTCTGAGATACCAGGTAAAATCAGAAACAAATTGTGTCAGCTCACGGCCCTTTACCACCAGATCCTCTAATTCGCGAATGACCTGCGTGACATTTCCATCCAGGATCTGCCGCAGCATGCGGCTGAACACTTCCGTATCCACCGCCCCCAGCACATCCAGCACCTTGTCATAGGTCAGCTTTTCCCCCAGATAAAAGGCAATACATTGATCCAAAAGACTCAGCGCGTCACGCATGGAACCGTCCGCCGCCTTCGCCACATAACGCACTGCCCGTTCTTCAGCCTCTACGCCCTCAGCCCGGTTCAGCTCCTCGAGCCTGGCCGCGATGGTATCGATGGTGATTCGGTGAAAATCGTACCGCTGGCACCTGGACAGAATGGTAATTGGAATTTTGTGCACCTCCGTGGTAGCCAAAATGAAAATCACATAGGACGGCGGCTCCTCCAATGTCTTCAAAAGCGCGTTGAACGCCCCGGTGGACAGCATGTGCACCTCATCGATGATATACACCTTATACCGCCCCTGGGTCGGACGATAGGCTACCTCCTCCCGGATTTCACGGATATTATCCACGCCATTGTTGGATGCCGCATCGATTTCTATGACATTCATAGAAGTCCCCGCCTGTATCGCTTTACAGGTGGGGCACTCATTACATGGGCTTCCGTCCACGGGATGCTCACAATTCACGGCCTTGGCCAGGATCTTTGCCACCGTCGTCTTGCCGGTGCCCCTGGTGCCGCAGAACAGATATGCATGTCCGATACGGTTCGCCTTTATTTGGTTCGTTAACGTAGTCACGATATGTTCCTGCCCTTTTACGTCGGAAAAATTGTCCGGGCGGAACTTTCTGTATAGAGCAGTATAGCCCATGGAATTACTCCTATCTGTTCAAATTAGTCTCCAAAGCTTATGCCAATCTGTTTGGCAGCCTTTACGGTCTGGTCTTTAGGAGAAACCATCTTTAATTTACCAGCGCACTCCTCCAATGGCACTCTCTTGATCCGTCCGTTGACGATGCCGATCATAATGCCATATTGCTCGTCCAGGATCGCCTCCGCAGCGCCTGCGCCGATTCTGGTGGAAAGCACACGGTCATAAGCGCAGGGGCTTCCGCCTCTCTGCGTATGGCCCGGCACGGTAATGCGCACCTCATTTCCTGTGGCCTTCTGGATCCGGTCTGCGATTTCATAAGAAACAGAAGGATATTTCTTCGCTCTCTCCTCCAGCTTCTTCTTCAGATCCTTCTTGGAAAGCTTGGCATCCTCTTGGGAAATCGCTCCCTCTGCCACCGCCAGGATCGTAAAACGCTTGCCGGCCTTGCTCCTCTTATCAATGGCTGCCACTACCTTCTTGATGTCATAAGGGATCTCCGGGATCAAAATGATGTCCGCGCCGCCCGCAAGCCCGGCATGCAGCGTCAGGCTTCCTACCTTATGTCCCATGACCTCCACAATAAATACCCGGCCGTGGGACGCCGCTGTCGTATGAATGCAGTCAATGGCATCGGTGGCGATATTTACCGCGCTTTGGAATCCGAAGGTCATATCTGTCCCCCAGATATCGTTATCGATGGTCTTCGGAAGGTGGATGATATTCAAGCCCTCTTCCCTCAGGAGGTTGGCTGTTTTCTGGGTCCCGTTGCCTCCCAGAATCACCAGGCAGTCCAGACACAGCTTATAATAAGTCTGCTTCATGGCTTCCACTTTGTCCAAGCCCTTCTCGTCCGGCACGCGCATCAGCTTAAACGGCTGTCTGGAGGTGCCCAGAATCGTTCCGCCTTGGGTCAGGATCCCTGAAAAATCCCTGGATGTGAGCATGCGGTATTTTCCGTAAATCAATCCCTTATAACCATCGTCAAAGCCATAGACTTCCAATTCATCCAGGCTGTTGGTCAGGCCTTTTACTACGCCTCTCATTGTGGCATTCAACGCCTGGCAGTCACCCCCGCTGGTCAACAATCCGATTCTTTTTATCATTTTACATCCCGCCCTTCCTATTTCATTGGAGATCCGGGCCCAAAAGTGCCAGCAGACACTGCCCTTCTAGGCTCTCATTGTAATGCCCGAATCCGGTTTGTTCAGTTCCATCTTGCATTTTCCAAACTCATTATGGAATATGTTTCATTATATAATATATTTGCCATTATCTCAACAAGAAATACGCCGTGTCATTGACAACCCCAGCAAAACATAGTATACTAAAGGTCCGCGCAGCCGGGGAGATAGCGGTGCCCTGAACCTGCAATCCGCTACAGCAGGGGTGATGCCAATCTGAGGCTTGTTATTCGTGGAGCTGCCCTTTATAAGTGGCGCTGACGTCTGGGTCTTACGCAACAGGAATCTGTGAACCGTGTCAGGACAGGAATGTAGCAGCACTAAGCAGAACCTCTTGTGTGCCGTAAGGGTGCCTGGGCCGAGTTAACTGTAGAGGTAACGTCCATGGTAGCATTCCGAGGTGCGGCGCGCGGAAAAAAAGAGAAAATAACGTGGGCAGGTCCACTTCAGGTCCTAGGCCCGATGGGAATTTCCTATCAAATAAATTTAGGGATGATGTCATATGGCATCATCCCTTTTTGCTGCTGTCTTTGCCTTCTTCTGCTCTTTTTTCTTCTCCCTGAGCTCCTTAAAAAAGCCAGAAAGCATGGCGGAGCACTCATCCTCCAAAACGCCGCGCACCACGCGCACCTTATGGTTAAATCCGTCCATTTCCAGCAGATTCAGCACAGAACCGGCGCAGCCCGCTTTGGCGTTCATACTGCCGATGACCACTTCGTCGATCCTAGACTGGACCAAAGCGCCGGCGCACATCTGGCAAGGCTCCAGCGTCACGTACATCGTACACCCCTCCAGCCGCCAGTCCCCCAGCTTTTTGCTGGCCTTACGGATCGCATTGAGCTCCGCGTGGGACAAGGTATTTTTGTCCGTATTCCTGCGGTTATATCCTCTGGCGATGATTTTTCCCTGGCAGACGATGACGCACCCGATGGGCACCTCATCCAGCGCATATGCCTTCTCCGCTTGTTTTATCGCTTCCTTCATGAATTTTTCCTGGTCCATCATGCCATCTTCACCATCCTATCTTCCTTCGCATTATAGCCGATTCACCTTGCAAAATCAACGAAAGGGGCCTAAAATGACAACAGAAACCAAACAAACAGGAGGAGCTCCCATGAAAATATGCGGTCTCAATAAAACAACACTGCTGGACTATCCAGGAAAGGTTGCGGCCACCGTCTTCCTGGACGGCTGCAACTACCGCTGTCCATTCTGCCACAATGGCCCCTTAGTCCTTTCTCCAGGCAGCGAACCGGCCATCCCCCCGGAAGAATTCACCACATTTCTTAAGAAACGCCAAAATATCCTCCAGGGGATCTGCGTCACCGGCGGAGAACCCACCTTACATAAAGAATTGCCGGCATTGCTGGAGCACATACGCTCCTTTGGCTATGCTATTAAGCTGGATACCAACGGTTCACGGCCGGAAGTGCTCCAACGCCTGCACAAAGAAGGGCTCATCGATATGGTCGCCATGGACATCAAGTCTTCCAAGGAAAACTATTCCAAGGTCTGCGGCATCCGTTATCCGGATCTCTCGGCCATCGAAGCTTCCGTGGAATATCTGATGGCCTCCGGCATCGGCTATGAATTCCGCACCACCGTAGTCAAGGAGCTGCACAGCAGGGACGATTTTATTTCCATCGGCAAATGGATTGCCGGAGCCAAAGCCTATTTCCTGCAGGCCTACAAAAGCGCTCCCGGTGTCATCACACCTGGCTTCTCCAGCTTCACCGCAGAAGAGCTGGCCCAATTTCAGCAGCTGCTTCTAACGACGATTCCCCTGGTGGAAATTCGGGGTATTGATTAACCGGTACCAAAATCCCCCTTTTCCTCCGGCCACTCTGGAAAACTCCGGCAGGCGGCTGGTCTTAAAGTGGGGAAAACCAAACATATTGGCCATGAAGCGCTCCTGCTGATCGTAGACACCGGGCACGCCCAGGATATATTGATTGGTACTCCGGAGCTTGCCTATCAGCAAATACCCGAATTGGTAAAAGCCATGAAGCAGAAAACGGTTATTTTTTAACGGCCAATCCCGTCTCTGGAAAAAGCGAAATTCCTGCGGCTCGATTTTTCTGCACTCAATGATCTCTCCATCTTCAAAGGGCCAAAACTCCTGGGAACCGCTCTCCCGGTCCATCCTTCGCCCCGGCTCCGCCAGCGTGGGCTCTCTAAGCGGCCGGTTTGGGCTTTGCCTATTTTCCTCCGGTACTGCCCCCTCGGGCCCAAACCTCTCCCGTGCAATTTCTTCCGGCATGGCTTCCCTTGGAACCGTCCCTGCCGGCATGGCATCCGCTTCCACTGACTCCTCCGTCATAAATTCTTCCCGAATTTCTTCTGATGCAGCCTCCTGCAAGGTCTTTTCTGGTTCCGATTCCTCTGACATCACCTCAGATGCTTCGAAATCTCCCGGTTCTGCCTCTTCCTGCACGGATTCTCCCCAAACAGCTTCTTCCGGTTCTGATTCCTCCTGCACGGCCTCATTCCATACAGAATCCTCCGGTAGTGCCTCCACCGGCCCGGCGGCCTCCTGCTTTGTCTCCTCCCATACCGCCTCTTCCTGCACAGAATCCTCTGGCATTGCTTCTTCCTGTTGCGGTTCTCCCTGTGTGGACTCCTTCTGCATCTCCCAAGCCGCGCCCGCATCTTCATTGTCAGCAGTCCGCACTGCGTCTTCCATAGAAATGCCAGCCCCCTCCGCTGGATCCGCAGCCTCAGCCTCTGCTATCTCCCCGTCAGCTTCTTCTGTTTGAAAAACATCAGATTCCGCCGCCCTCATGGATTTTCCATCCGGCGCTTCCACATCTGCTTCCCCGGTTTCACGCTCTCCCCCGGATTCCTCGGATATTTCTTCTCTGGGGGCCTCCATATTCTCCCGCGGCATTGGCTGCATGCCTTCCATGTTTTCCGCTCTTTCCCCCGCCTTAGGGCTTTCTATGTTTTCACCTGCCGCATCCGTCCTTGGATGTTCTATGTCCACCGGCTCTTTCTGTGGCGCCGCATCTCTAACCGGCCTTTCAGGTTTTACTTCTTTCTTCGGCAGCTTAAAGGCCATCGGAGAAATAGGCGCATCATCCCACTGGGTTCCATAAAATCCGCCTCCATCCAGCAAAAAGACCATCCCGCCCAGATCATCCAGCCGGACCGGCTGCCCGTTCAGGCTGTCTGCCCTCGTATTCAGCCGGCATTCAATCTTTCCCGGCGCCGTCTTGCATCTGCCCAACTCAATTCCATGCAGATCCTGGTTTTTCCGGACAAAACCATAAATGCTGCAGTCCTGGTCCGGTGCCAGATTCGGGCAGTGCAAATGGACATCGATCACACAGTTTCCATTTCTGGACTCAACCTTGACAAAACCTCTATTCCCCTTTTTCTGCTCTCCATGATATTCATATACATAAGCGACAAATCTTCGATATGATGACAATGGCAGCCTCCTATATAGATTCTGGTTCCCTAAAATATATGTATAATTTTTTATCCTAGAACAAAACTTTGTATTGACAAATCCCTATAAAGACCATATAATAACTATTGCTATCGGGCATCCGATATCGAAGCGTGGCTCAGTTTGGTAGAGCGCTGCGTTCGGGACGCAGAGGTCGCAAGTTCGAATCTTGTCGCTTCGACTCCTTGGCAGGGGCATATGCCTAAAACACCGGATTTCAAGAATCCGGTGTTTTTTTGTGCAACAAAAAAATTTTCGGAGCTAACTGACCGTATGAAAAACACAGCATCCTGCACATCACAAACGGGAAGGATTCTTGGAATCCCTCCCGTTTGTTTCTATAAGACACGCCTCGTGCCTTTTAGACATTTTTAGTTGATTTACGACACTTTTGTTCCTTTTCCTTCCTATAAACATTAAAATATATTTAACAGCTATTGGAAAAGGAGGTGTGAAATGACATTTTCAAAAGTATTACGCGAGCTGCGTCTATCCCGCAATGTAACACAGGATGAATTGGCAAAATATTTAAATGTATCCCGTCCCACCATTGCAGGATATGAAACCAAGAACAAACAGCCTGATTATGAAAAACTCTTAAAATTAGCAGAATTTTTTAATGTCAGCGTAGATTACCTCATTACCGGCAACCATACCTATAACATTCCCGCATTTCAAAAACGGTCTCCTCAAAAAGCAGAGGAAGAGCTTAAGCAATCCCTAAATACCGCATTTCAGAAGCTCTCTTATAATTCTCAACTAGACCTTATTGAATATGCCAAGCTGCTCTATATCCGCGATCGGACCAGAGAAATAAAAGAATAACGAATTTTCCCTAAAAGCTTCTGAGCTCCACCTCAGAAGCTTTTTCTGATTCAAACGGATACGCCAGCCCCCATTGATCCCGAATCTTTTGAAGTGTATCTCCGGCCGCCCCGGCCACATCTTTGATCGTTATTTTTTTCAATTTTCATCCGTCCTTGCTCTTCACTTAATCGTTTTCGTGTCACTCCGTTTTTTTCTGCTGATTCTGCCACTAAAATTTTATGGATTAGAAAGAATCCTGCACGAAGTGCTTTTTAATTTTATCGGAATGTTCGGAGACCTTTCTGATGAAATTAAAAAGAACCGCCGCACTCATTACCTAGTGCGACGGCCCTTATAAAAGCCCTTAGATTTTCTATTGTCCTTAAAGGCAGCAACTTCCGTTACTGATCAATTTTTTCCACATTCACTGCAGGAATCGTAATATCTCCACCCATAGTAGACTGGTATGTAATTGTTCCCAAAGATACACCGTAAATTGTAATATGATCATCTTCCAGAACTCTGGAGCTCACAATTGATTTGTCATAATTTAAATACAAAACGGTATCATAATTATCATTTGCAGCCAATCTTAACTGCACGGTGGCATCCCCCTCGATCACCTGTAGAACTTTTCCATAGAATTTGACTTTTTTCCCTTTAAATTCATCTGGGGTTCTGGCCAGCTGCTCGTATGTAATTCCTGTTTCATATCCTGCTGCCTCTTCTGCCGCTGCTGCCTCCTCCTGAGCCGTGAGCACCGCATTGGAAGCATTGACTGCTTCCATCAAGGCCGTTTTCTGCGCTTCATCTGTAAGCGCGCTGACTTTTTCCGCCGCGGCATTATACATTTCTCTTGTAGCTCCTGCCTGCAGGGTTCCATTGGCAAAATCCCATACTTTTTCAACTGCTTCCTTTGCTGCCTTTTGATTCTCCTTCTCCACTGCCGCTGCTTCTGCCTCCGCCTTCTTCTATTCCGCCTCCGCTTTGGACATTTCTTCAAAAGGCTTCATTTCTTTCTTATAGCTTTTATATTCCGTCTGAAGATCCTCATACTTAGTATCCAGTTCCGTATAATTTGCATCCAATTCATCGTACTGCTTTTGCAGATCATCTTTTTGAGAAATTAATTCACTCTTTTCCTTTTCCACAGCCGCCAGGCTCTCCTGCACTTTGTCATAATCCTCCTGTGCAACTCCACTGCAGGCAGTTGTCCCCAACATCATGGATACCGCCAACAACATCAACATACTTTTCTTTTTCATTTGTATTCCTCCACACCTTTTATTATTGTGAGCATTTAGAAACCGTTTACATGGTTCCCTGCTTACTATCAAACATTAAAACTTTCTGACTTAATTTCGATCGTCAAATCACCACTCTCATTCTTAAATGAATAATGCAGGCCATCCTGAGACATACTGCCTTCCGGATTCAAAGCCAGTAACTTTTGAGAGATTTCCTTTCCAGTGTCCATATTGGCATCTCCTCTGGCCGTACAAACCGCAACTACCATAAAATACGCCATATCGGAATTATTCACATTTCCATTCAACAAAATTTGTTCAAAACTGCCTTTGCCATCTACGCCTGATAAAATAATACACAAATCCGTTGGCATATTATTATCATAAATACAAATAGTCTGCCTATCCCCCACCTCTTCTTCACACTCTAGGGTATAATTCGGCGCTAAGCTTTGCAAATTTTGTTCAAACATGATTGCATACTCTTCAGAATACCAGTAAAATCTATCATCACAGAATCTGGTGGTTGAAAAGCCTTCATATTTTTTCCGCCAATTCTTTACTGTCTTTGTAATCAATTTTGGAAAGGTATTCCGATGCCTTAGCATAATCATAAGAATCTGTTACCAACTTTGCTGCATATTGGTAAATGCAATCGCTGTATTTTTCTTTTGAGTCCTCAAAATCCAAACATTTTTCATAATAGGACGAAGCCTCCAGCAAATTGCCCACCTTAGCTGTTTTTTCTCCCCATTGATAATAGCACTCGTTAATCTCATCTCCAGAATCTTTGAAATTAATTGTTTTTTCAAACCCATTGATCGCGCCATCGAAATTTCCACTTTCCATTAATTCCACAGCTTTTAGGTAATCACACCCTTCCATTTTTTCTCTGAATCCCCAAAACCATCAAGCTCTTCAAATGCTTTCTGCGCTTTTTCATATTTTCCATTTTTCAAGATTTGGGCAGCTACATTGTACTTCTTCATTGGTTTTAATATTTTCTCATTCGCAATTTTAAAACCTACGCCGCCGACAGCCAATACGACCAACGCAATTATCGCATATTTTAAACCTCGCCTTTTTCTTTTGGGTTCGGCAGGACACCCACAATACGGACATATGTCTGCTGATGCCTCTATTTCTTTGCCGCACTCACTACAGACTCTGTAATCCCCGTATTTTAAGCTCATACCGTAATAAATACATTTTGATGCTTTCTCACTAATTCTTTTCCACAATTCGGACATTTGATCATAGCTATAGTTTCTCTTCTCCCTCAAACTTTTTTCTTTCGTACTTTTTCAAAATGATTGGCCATACTTTTTTGTATCCACTTGTACAATTGCACATTTTTATACAATATGACCTAATTCCCCCTCTCTTTTTCTACAATTATAGTCATTTTAACGACTATAGTCAAGAAAAGGACTGAATAATATTCTATAAATATACAGGAGGTTTTTATTCCTATGATAGAATATACTCCCTTTTGGAATACCATACGGGAATCATCAGAATCTACATACACACTCATAAACAAGCATCATTTATCAAGCGCAACTATAGACAAGCTACGCAAAAATAAGCCCATAAACACGACTACGATCAATAATCTCTGCCGTAGCTTCCATTGCGAAATCCAGGATATCTGCCGATATCTTCCAAATGATAATGACCAAAAGCTATAATTTTCCACATTTGCACATACAAAAAGCTCCCTGCAAATGAACAAAAATTTGTCCACTCACAGGGAGTATCTTATGATAATGGTAGCAATAGACCTGAAAACCTCTCCACCCGGTCAATCCGTCCGCAACGCCTGGCTGCGTATATGCCTGTTTTTGCCCGTACTCTTCTGGAGAGCCTCTCTTGCATTTCTGTTTTTTCTGGCACGGATTCTTCGTTTCCTGTTCCTACTGATCTTTACATACGCATATACACCGTATAGGCATAAAAGGCCCAGCACAAGGAGCGCCCCTTTGGCCGCCCATCCTATCCCCGCAGACTCGTCCGGTTGTACTGACTCGTCCACTTCCGGATCAAGGATAGGCTCCTGCACTGCCGCCACTTTCTTCTCACGGCCAGCCGCCGCTGTTGCCATCTGGCTTTCCTGCTGTTCTAAATATTGAAACCCATATTGAAACAACCGAATCGTATCCTCATAATGCGTCTGTTCACTTTTGAGCACCACAGCGATCAGCTCATGTCCATCCTTTTTGGCGCTGGTCACTAAAGTATTTCCGGCAGCTGAAGTATATCCCGTCTTACCCGCTTTCGCATAGGGGTATTGATAACGGGGATCATCATTGAGAAGCTGATGTTCCATATGAAGCTCATAACCGCTGGGATTATTCAAAGTTTTCGGCAGCTGGTAAGTCTTTGCCTGACATACAGTACGGACTGTTTCATTTTCAAAGGCCGCCTTAGCAATCAAAGCCATATCCTCTGCCGTGGTCAACTGGTCGGTGTCGTTCAATCCGGATGGGTTCACAAACGTGCTGTTTTTGCAGCCCAGCTCATCCAGCTTCGTATCCATATAAATTGCAAAAGCATCCAAGCTCCCAGCCACATGCTCCGCCAACGCATTTGCGGCCTGATTGGAGGATTCTAAAATCATGGCATACAGACACTCCTCTACCGTCAGCTTGTCTCCGGCCTCCAGTTGAATCGGATTCCCGCTCCCTGCTTCCACATCATAAATCGCATCGTGGGAAAAAATCACAGTTTCCGCCAGATCACATTTCTCCGCTACCACCAGCGCAGTCAGCAGTTTCGTGATGCTGGCAGGATAGCATTGCACCGTTCCATTTTTTTCAAACAATATTTCGCCGGTCTCTTCGTCTATGACCGCAGCGGCCTGGGATTTGATCGCCGGTTTGGGAAGCGAAGCGGCAAAAGCTGCGGTTAATGAGACCTGCAGTCCTATTATGATTCCAATTAATAAACCAATGCTTTTTTTCATACATTCCCGCCTTATATAAAATTTAACTATCTTATAGAATACATGGTAATTGTGTAATTTTTGTGAAATACATTCTTAATATTTTCGTATTTTTCTCCCATAATTCCCGTTTTTTCCCTGGTTTCTAGGCATTTTTTTGCGGACTATATATGATTGGCCATTTTTTGCGAATGTGCAAACCGTTGCGCCCCCAATCAATGGTTTCTATTTTACACACTCAATCATGTATGATCGACACATTGCGCTTCCCCACAGAAAGCTTCACGAGCAGCAAAAAAGACCAGCGGCTTAATGGCTGCTGGTCCTTAATCATCTTTGATTTCCGCCCCCTGGGGTATCCGTATCATAGCGGCATCGGCGCTTTCCGCACCTACTAATGTTCGTCCTTACGGGTAGCTCATATCCGTATAGCCTTACAGTATGGGATCTTACGGCGCCGTATCTGCTAAAGTCCCATTCCACTGACAATGTCACAATACCATCAGTAGGCCAGTCATGAGGAACAAGCTAATGATAATACTGATGGAATTGATTTCACTGGCCAATCCCACATCCAGATTGCATTTCTCAGTAAAAATAGTATCAAATGAAGCCAGCGGCGCAAAAAAGAGGATCACCAGCGTCTTTCTCACCTCATAGGGAAACGGCAACAGGAAAAACGCCAAACCGGCAAACAACAAGGCAAATCCGTAACGGGCTGCCATGATTTTTCCAATAATGGCCATATGTTCACGGTTAAAATTCAATTCTAGGCCCAAGCCCAGCATAGCCATGGCCAAAAAGCCATTGGAATCCGCAATGATTCCTGTAAACGTCAAAATCCCTTGCGGCAGCTTTAAATGCAGCAGTCCCAGCGCGATCATCACTAAATAGGTGCAAAGGGGAACGGATGACATCACCGCCTTCTTCAGCATACCAAAAAAAGAAGTTTTCTCTTTCTTATCCAAAACACCGGAAGCTAAAGTATACGTACCACCAGTGCACAAAACAGAATTTCCAATATCAAACATGCTGGCATATACCACACCAGCCGGTCCCACAAAGCTCTGCAGGTACGGAATTGCAAAAGTCCCGATATTATAGCCGGAATGATTGATCATCAAAAACGCCTGCTCCTGGGATGACTTTTTCCGCCCCATCAGATATCCCCAGCCAATCATCAAAATGGTACCGGCAAACCCAAGCACGATGAGAAAAAATAGTGAAGTGTCTAAAGGTCTCTTGCTGAAGTTTACTATAATCGCACATGGAAGTGTCAGCTTCGCGATCAGCGTAGACAACACCCGAAAATCCTCGCTCCTCAGTATATGTACTTTTTTAAATATGTACACCAGCGCTATGATCCCCATGAAGGAAAGCGCCCTTGTCAAAATCTCTATCATTGATAACATCCTCCAAGCAATAAGCTATCCGCTAAAACATATTCTTTCGGCCCAATATCATAATGGCCTCTGGTCGCCGGTGCTTACTCATCTGTTTAAATATATCCATTTAGACATCCCGTATTATAACGCCCCCGTGATACGACGCCTATCGTTCCTACTAAATAACCTCACTTAAACACCCTTTATTACAGTGCCCACTAAAACATGGCGACTGCTAAAGTATACCATATCTTCCCAGAATCGGGTACCTCCAAATTTTTCTCAAGAAAGAATCCTACGAACAGGATTCTCCGCCTACGGCGGGTCGCATTCGCAATATTCTTCCCTTCCGCCACAGTGCGATCCTGCCCGGAGGGCTTTTTGTTGAATCAGAAAGCTCGAAAGACTATCTTATACAACAAAAAACAGCCACCCATACGGATGACTGTTATATAAAATACTCCCTGATTTACCTTGGGGCTGATGCGCTGGCTGCTCATTAGTTCAGACGATAAACATCTGCATACTGGAGACCAAAGCTCAGTGCCTCTGAATGTGAGCTAAAGAAAATATCTACATGTCCGTAAGGTGTACCTAAATCTTCCACCGTATAGACATTGCCATTAATCAACAACTGCGTTCCAAAAGGAACACCTGCCATAGCCACAGTCCTTCCAGCCACCGGCCAAGTCCCGCTGGCAGTCTGATTGCCCGCTGTTCCACAACAAATTGCACAGTTACAATATGCCGTCAGCTTAAAGTTTCCTAAATAGGTGCCCTGACCACTGCTGGCTCCGGAATCCGCACTGGAAGAATCCTCAGAATCCGTATTGGTGCCAGCGTCCTCGGATGGTGTCTCTGCGCTGCTGTCCTCAGATGAATCAGCTTCTTCTTCCGGCTGTTCTGCCTCCGCCGTATCCCCAGTGTCATTTTCCCCGCTGGCATCTGAAGATCCTTGATCCTGAGTCTCCTGTGCTTCTTGTTCTGCGGCAGCTTCCTCCGCGGCCTTTGCTGCCTCTTTTTCTGCAGCCTGTGCCTGTAACAATTCATTCAGGTTTACTTCCTGACTTGTAAGCTCATCTACCAGGGCCTGCGCTTGTGCCTGATTATCCATGATTTCCTGGGCATAAGCAGTGATGTTGTCATTGGTGGAATCCACCAACGTCTGCACTTCCTGCTGCTTTTCCTGGCTTTCCTTTTGCAGGTTCTCGATTTCTTGCTGTTCTGCCACCACCTGCTCTTTGTGTTCTTCTATCTTCTTCTGTGTAGCTTCGTATTCATCCAACATCTTCTTGTCATAATCAGAGATCTGACGGATATTCTCCGCCCGGCTGATCATTTCCGCAAAGCTGTCTGATGACCACAAAACATCCAGATAAGAATGGCTTCCCTTTTCATACATATAGGAGATGCGGCTCTTCATGCCTTCATATTGCTCTTCTGCCTTTTCCTTGGCCGCTTTCAGCTTTTTCTTGGTCTCTTTCAGCTCTTTTTGTTTATCCTGGGCTTTCTGATCCAATTCCTCTACCTGCTGGCTCAGCTGTACATACTCAGCGTTCAGTTCATTCACATAAACTTCCAGCTCCCGCTTGCTCGCTTCCAAAGAATCTATCTTATTCTCTGCCGCTTCCAGATCAGACTGTGTCTCCTGCTTCTCAGACTGTACATCCGCAATCTTCTCATCCACGCTTGTAGCCGATGCCGGCACTGTCAGGCTGATGCATAAAATCCCTGCCAGTAACCAGGATAACAATCTCTTTCTATTCATAAATTACACCTCATCTTTTCTTAGTACTTGTACATTATAACATGTTTTTTAAAAAAGGCAATAGTTTTAACGTAATTTTGTAATAATTACGTAATAACTTTATTTGTTTATTATTTTACTCCACAAACCATTTCAGAGATTGCGCATCTTTTATATTTGCAAATGCTCACTATCAGTTTGTTTCTATTTTATGAAAAATTTCATACACTTAATAGTAACATAAAGAAAGGAGGAGCTATCCATGGAAACGAAACATCAAGACCGTTTTAAACAGCTTGGCTTAAATATCGCAAGATACCGGAAGCTCCGTGGGATGAACCAGCTTCAATTGGCAGAAGCAGCCGGTCTGAGCCGGACACATATCAGCAATATTGAAGCACCTGGCGGCAACGCATCTGTATCCTTGGCCAAATTATTTGACATTGCAGATGCCTTGGATATTCCAGTGGAATTATTATTCGAATATCATGATATTCAAAAATAGGATATACAACGGAAAGAATATTCCTCAAGAAATGAAAAAGCTTTGTTATGAGAAGCGGATGCCAAAGGGCCATTGGCATCCGTTTCCCATTTTGTAAAGAATTGTGATGTACGTTTGCGGTATCCCGCAATGGTTTCAGATAAATCCCTGTTGGTTGTAATGTAAGACAATATTTCTAAATAACTTTTTTACAGGAATTTATCTTTTGTTTTTTAGTTACTATTTTCTCTTTATTCAGTTGTACTTTTTAAATCTTTTGCTCAATTTGCGATCAGAGAAAGAACGTAATCGCGTTTAATCACTCTTAGACGTAAGATATAATAATAGATGGTATTTACCAATTTAGGTATTACTGCTAAAATTTAACCAACGTAAATTCCATTGGTTAATGAAGTGCGTGATTCTTTATTGCCGTCATCTTCTGCTGCATGGTATCCGCGTACCCGATAGTTATATCCGCTAGGTACTATCACTGATACACTTCTTGTTAGATCATACAAGTTATTACCAGTATAACGCCAATACTTATAAGTACCATAAGAACCATTCACCTCTTGTTCCAAATAGAGATACAGATACAACGTATCACAGGTATGATGAGCTATCGTAGATCCGGATAATGCTACATTCGTAGAAGACTTTTTAGTAATAGTAGTCCGTCCAAAATTCAGATGGTTTCCTCTTGTCTTACTATATTGAATGTCTTCTGCATAATCACCATCTATGTTTTGAGACTCCAAGTCCTCCCATATAACATCATCCCAAATATTGCTGGCCATCACAGGCACCTGTTGAGCCATGCCAACAACCAATGCCGTAACGACCAACGGTATCCACCTTTTTTTTAAGCTCCTATGTTTCGTCATCCTATCTCCTTTCCTTTTTTGTCCTACATTACATATATCAATACGTAACTCTAAAGCAAAAATTACATTCAAATTTCCATTTGTTCCAGCATTTGTAAGAGCTCCCCCTCTTTCAGCTTTCCGCTCAGTTGATAATATACATCTTCATCATTCCATTTCGCCAAATAACTGGCTCTTTTATCAGATGACTCCTGAATTTTATAGACTTCAACTTTAATTTTCTCATCACACATTATGGGAATCGTTGCAATCAATTCACCATGAAACGCTAAGCTATTCGCTATATCATCTGTAGCTCTTAAAATACTTAAGGTAATATTCCATTTATTTTCATACGTATAATTCATATTTACAAGAAAGTTAGCCTCATCCATAGAATAACTACTAAAATTAAAGTCAAACGGTCGATACATAAAATTTGGTACACTTACACCTAATGTATCTTCTATAGTTCTAATGGCATCTGTCTCGTCAATGCTACTTACATCCCGATCTTTAACACTTACTACATTAACCTGAACATCTTTACCAACCAACATCAAAAAACTATCAATTACATAATTTCGATTTGCTTCACTTGTCATACTAGCACCGAATATACACCCGCCCGCGACCAGCACAACAACGGCAACCTTGGCAAAGCCACGCATAACACGACGCAACCCTTTATTGGCCTTCTTACCAGTCTCTTTTCCTTCTTCTGCCACTCCCTCAGGAATTGGCTCTGGAATCTCAATAATCTTCTTATCATTTTTGATCTCAGTTTCCGGTGCCTCAGAGTGTATCTCCATCGGCACAGATTCTGTTTCTGGCGCTGTCTTTGGTATGACATTTTCATCCGCCTCGGGACCATCCTCTGGATAGATTCCTCTGGCCTTCATTTTAAACATCAACCGTTCAAAGGAAGCATCCACATCAATCTCATCATCTGAAAGCACATCGTCCTTTTCCAGTACTGCCTCTTCAATCAGCCTGGCCTCTTCCAAATACTCTTCCTTGATCCAGTCGTCCATTTTTAAATTTTCATCTACTTTTCCACTCATTTTATCCATGATCTTTTATCTTTCCTTGACAATTCTTTTTTATGGGTTCATAGTATCTTAAATAAGGAAATTATTTAACAGGAGGGACGCTCTCATGAAACACATTGTATTAACCGGCGGTGGTACAGCCGGCCATGTCACCCCCAATATAGCGCTCATTCCCCGTCTTCGGAAGCTGGGCTATCAGATCTCCTATATTGGCTCATATGACGGAATTGAAAAAAAACTAATTGAAGAAATGGAAATCCCTTATTACGGGATCTCTTCCGGTAAACTTCGCCGATATTTTGATTTAAAAAACTTTTCAGACCCATTTAAGGTAATTAAGGGATATGGACAATCCAAATCCCTGCTCAAAGATTTAAAGCCAGATGTGATCTTCTCTAAGGGCGGCTTTGTCACTGTCCCTGTTGTCATTGCCTCCAAAAGTCTAAAGATCCCTGCTATCATTCATGAGTCAGATATGACTCCAGGTCTGGCCAATCGTCTGTGCATTCCCTATGCAACAAAGATATGCTGCAATTTCCCAGAAACTATGGAGCATCTTCCTGCAGATAAGGCAGTCCTCACCGGAACACCGATCCGGCAGGAGCTGATGGCTGGTGACCGGGAAAGCGCGCTAAAATTCTGCGGTTTCCAGGACAATAAGCCCGTAATCCTGATTATCGGCGGCAGCTTAGGCGCGGCCTCCATCAATGTGAATATTCGTAAAATCCTGCCTGAACTGTTAAAGGAATTTCAGGTCATCCATCTCTGCGGAAAAGATAAATTGGATGAAAGCCTGACAAATGTTCCAGGATATGTTCAATATGAATATATCAAAAAAGAACTGGCTGATTTATTTGCACTGGCTGATATCGTCGTATCCAGAGCAGGAGCAAACGCAATCTGTGAAATCAGCTCCTTGCACAAACCCAACCTGCTCATTCCGCTTTCTGCAAAAGCGAGCCGGGGCGACCAGATCCTCAATGCCCGTTCCTTTGAACGCCAGGGCTACAGCATGGTCTTAGAGGAAGAAGAAATTACTGAAAAAACTCTTCTCAACTCCATCAAAGAATTATATGCCAACCGTCAGTCTTATATCGATGCCATGATAGGCAGTAAGCATATTGATTCCATTGACCATATTGTAACCCTCATTGAGGAATGTGCTGGCCACTAACCGTTATTTCAAATCCTCATAATCTGCGCCAAACTCTTCCCGAATCCAGACTCTGGCTCTGTGAATCTTGGTACGCATATTCATTACCGTGATTCCATATTCCTTAGCCACTGTTTCTGGATTCTCCTTTTCTACGGCAACTCTCACCAACAAGTCATACCACATGGGATTTTTCTCTTTCAATCTTTGAAAGACAAGCCGGCTCAATTCCGCCCTATTCATCTGATCCAGGCAGTCTTCCGGAATTCCATAAGTGCTTGTCTTCACCACAAGATTTTCTTCCACTGCACAAACCTCACGGTTAGAAACCAGTTTTCTGTAATAATCAATGGCTTTCCGTTTTGTATTCAGTACAATCCAAGCCTTAATCAGATTCTCATCCGCATCATCAAAATTCTGATATAGCTTTATGAACACTTCTTGGCAGATATCTTCTGCCAAATCCTTGTCCCTTATAATGTCATAAGCAATTTTCATTGATAATCTACAATATGCTTTATAGATTTTTACATATTTCGCATAATTCATCATTGGTAGAATCCTCTTATCTCCTAAAGTCAGCAGTCAGCTTTTCTAGAATCTCTTCTTTATCAGCATCCGTCAGCTTGCCCGGCGCCCATGTAAGTCCCACTTTATCGCCCTCATATCTTGGAATCAAATGCATGTGAAAATGAAATACTGTTTGACCTGCCACGGTCCCATTGTTCTGCAGTACATTAAATCCGTCACATTGTAATGCGTCTTTCAGTTTAGAAGCCATCTTCTTTGCCAATACAAATGCTTTCGCAGCGATCTCATCCGGCAGCTCATAAATATTGGCTGCATGCACTTTCGGCAGAATCAGTGCATGTCCCTTGCTGGCCGGCCCTAAGTCTAAAATGACCCGAAAATCGTCATCTTCATAAAGGGTCGCCGCCGGTATCTCACCGTTTGCAATCTTACAAAAAATACAATCCTCCATCTCCTCTTCCTCCAATTCTTATATTTTGTCGCATTTTGTCGAAATTTGCAAAACGATTTCATTTGCCATTTCTTCATGCTGATGTTACACTTTCCTGGGTGATATTATGAATGAAATAGAAACAAAAATCAAACAATTAAAACAAGAACATCAATTTATGTTATCCAAAATTTCCCACGAGATCCGCAATCCGGTTACATTAATCAACAGTTTTCTGCAGCTTCTTTCAGAAAAGAAGCCTGAGGTTACGGAATGTGAGTACTGGGACGACATTATGGATAATATGGACTACCTGAAAGCACTTTTGGATGAGCTGTCCTCTTATAACAACTCCTATAAGCTTAATCTCTCGCCAGTTTATATGGATGCGTTTTTGGAAAAAGTCGCTGCCTCTGTCCGGCCTACACTTACGTATCTGGATATTGAATTAGAATGCCGGCTCCGCCATCCTCTTCCAATGCTGGAGATTGATGAAATTAAGCTGCGTCAAGCGCTTCTCAATCTTATCCGAAACAGCCAAGAAGCCATTGACGGTCCTGGAAAAATACAGATAGAAGCGTATACCGAAGGTCCCCGTCTCTTTCTACGGATCACGGACAATGGATGCGGCATACCAGAAGAGTACCTAGACACTCTATTCGATCCTTTTATTACACACAAAACTAGCGGAACCGGCCTCGGCCTGGCTATCACCAAAAACATTGTGGAAGCTCACAAAGGTCAGATATCTGTCGAATCTCTCCCACAGATGACAGCCTTCACGCTATGCTTTCCAATACCTGAAGAAGGATTATAATTCCAGGCAGGAATGTTTCTTCCGCCGATAAAATAACAGCGCAAAAACAAATCCACAGAGCAGCCCTCCTATATGGGCCGCATTGTCCACGCCAGTGCTGGTAAATCCAAAATAAAGAGAAAATCCAGCCATTACCAAAAGCTTTTTGGTCGTCAGATCCTCCAAATGGCCACGGTTGATAAGCACCACAGAAATCAATCCGCCCATAACAGCGAAGACTGCTCCGGATGCGCCCACAGATACGGCAAAAGATCCACTTTGCAGCTCCAGATAGCCGGAGATCAGGTTACCTCCGACTCCGCCCAGCAAGTACAAAAACAGGTACTTTATTTTCCCTATAGATCGTTCCAGATAATCTCCTAGAACAAATTGGACTAACATATTATTTGCCAAATGCGCCATTCCAAAATGCAGAAATATGCTCGTAAGCACACGATAATATTCCTGTTTTTCTATGATAAAAGGTACATACATTGCACCCCAAGACAGCATATTATTGGTATCCTGGCTACCGCCTGTGATCTCTGTCAACACAAATACTATAATATTCAACACGATCAATGTATTATTGACCGGCGCTTTACGAAACGTTTCCATCGGCAGTCCGGCACCTCTTTCTACCATTCCATGCATTCCTGTTTTCTGGGAAGATTCCCACGAACATTGAATTCCTGTTAATTGTATAATATTGTACCAGATTTTACCATAGTTGTGAATAATAATATAGGCCATACTGACATTTTAAAGAATCTTTTATTTCATAAAAATATATTGCACATCCGCAAAACTAACCTCATCATGATTTTTTAACAGATATTCCTCTTCTCCCTGGAGTATTTTTCCGTTCACACAGGTCCCATTTCTGGAATTTAAATCGGATAAATAGTATTCTCCTTCTCTTTCACAGATGCGTGCATGTACCCGGCTGATAGTAGACGTTTCCAGAATCACATCTGCTGCCTTTGGCAGTTTACCTACCACGATCATCTCCTTTTCCAAAAAAATCGTTGGAAATTGTCCCGGTATTTTACTGACCAAAGAACTGACAGCCGGTTGTTCTGCCTGATACAAAACGGTTGTCTCCTCCGGTTTCGTATCCGTATGAACGGTCTGCCTGTTTTTCTCATCCCCCATATCTTTCCACTCCTTTGCTTCCTCTTCCCACAACACTTCCTGCTGTGTGACCGGATTTCCAATTTCCTTTTGCTTTTTAGAAAAATTCTTCCAAACTAACATCCCAACTCCCCAAACAACCAACGCCACTATCCAAAAAAGAACCGCCACTCCCCAAGGCAAAATGCCCAACCAGACCCCAGCGCCGATGCCAACACTTCCCAGTATCCCGATACCAACCGCTGCCCATCTGGCCCCATCAAAAGCCATTTTTTCTTCCGGCTCATCTTCTCCGAAAAAAGCGTTCATCGCTTCCCGACGAAGTATTTCCTCCTCTCTCTTTTGATGCTCTTTCCACATTTTATCAGCTTCGGCAGTCACCCTTTCTGTTGGATTAGGCATATGCTCCCGCACTTGGTAAAGCTCTTCTTTCATCTTATCCGCCTGCACACCCTCCTCCAGCGCCAGCCGGTAAATGGCATATCCTAAGGATACCGCCTGACTGTCTTTATGGTCAATCTTTGGAAGAACATACTCAGAAAATGAGCAAAACTGTTGCCGTATATCCTTCTGATAACCCGGCAGATAGCACAGCTGCAATTGTCCTTTTTCCCCATTTAAATACATATATTCCGGAAGAAGAACCAAATCATCCGGTTCCAAAAGATACTCCTCAGTCTGTCCAAATCCTTCCACAATCCCTTTGAATATCGTCTGCAATTCCTGAAGCCCCATCTTTTGTCTCTCATATAGGGCAGAAATTGACTGCTCTCCGGAAATATCATAATAAAACAAAGTATTTCCATTCAACCCCTTCACTGTACATGAAAGAAACGTTGAAATCGAATTTCCCAAAAGCATCCGGATCCTGTAAGAAGCAATATCCTGCTCCGCTTCGCTGTCCATAACCAGATAACTATGGTTAACATCCCTCTTATATTCCGCCCGCATTTTAATGTCCCTCCAAAGCACTTCCAGCCTTTTCTGCCAGACGTACCTTCCGGATAAATGCCGCCGGACGCCAAATGCGGCATTTTCCTTTTGCTTCAATCCGCCATAAAAGGCCGCCGTAAACAGACTGCACCTTTCCCGTATAACACACTTGAAGTATTTCTCCATTTTTAGAAACCTTCAAATTTGTTCCCGGGTCACATTCAAAATAATCGCGATACCGTTCCTCCGCACGAAGTTTTGCAGCAGTAACTCCCGCCGTTTCCTGTCTTTCTTCTAAAGAAGCTCCCATTCCGGCAGATTCATAAGCGGCAGCGGTAAGCCAAACCTTATGATGCATAAAGAAGCTTAACGATAAAATTCCCAGTACCACCAAAAGAATCAATGGCATTAAAAGCGCCAGCTCCACAGTAAAACTCCCCTTCCACAAGGATCTCTTCCTATATTTCATCCAATCTCCCATAAATACATTCCTCCCACATAGCCTGCCAACAGAAAGGGAATCATCGGGAATGCTTTCCTTCTATTTGGTTCTTTGATCCATAAAATCCCAGCCCAAATCATGATCAGTGTCATGCTGACTGCCAACAGCAGACACAAAGCCTCAATGGTTAAAAATAATCCCAGCTCCAGAACCGCCGCTGCATCGCCTGCTCCCAGACTTTCTCTCGTTCCCGCGCTGATAACTACAAACAACAGTCCCGGTATCAGCGATACAAAACATCCCCTTCCTTCCGTCATCAAACGCAGGAAAAATACAGGAAGCCCCATAATTCCAAACAATCCTAGCCATCTGCCGGAAATCCACTGAGTATGGAGGTCTTCCCAGGACATCACTGACAAAGCTCCCAAAATCCAAATTTTCACCAAAGTACACATAAATCCTCCTGCTAGCTATGTCCGCTGCAGCTTTTGCACTGGGCATATTGGGATACCTGTGACCGTTTCACCAACCGTATCGTCCGTTTGAGACCGCTGCACTCTTGGCTGCAGTGAAAACGATTACCGGTATCTGTAATGTAGACATTTCCTGCCGTTCCATCCGCTTTGCCGCACCGTTCACAGCGGTAGTATTTTTCTCCATACCGGTTCCGGAGTTTCTCCGCCTGCCCCACCGTCACCTGCTTGATGCCAACCTTTAAATGGCGGCACGAAATATCTGTATGATAAACCTCTCCGGATGCAGTGACATATACCATTTCCTCTGCCTCTTCCCCTTGAGAATCATCCTCCCCCTGATATCCCACCCAGGCATGAACGGTCACTTGATTTTTCAGCCAAACCTTTGGCAAGGGCAGCACCCCCACAGGACTTTCATATGTCCGTACCGCCGGAAGTGTGATCTCTGCCGGCCCGTCCTTGACAGCATAAGCGTAGATTCCCGCCTGCTTCGTTTTCTCACATAGAGAAAGCAATTGCTCTGTCTGAAGCTGATAGATCTGCATAAATCCAATCAGCGTTACCATCGCCAGGAAAAACAGCGGCAGAATCCCTGCACACTCCACCGTCAGGCTTCCTTTTAGGGAGGCATGTGCAGACACTTTTCCAAAAGCACAGCACTTATCTACCGGGGGAATAGAGCGGGTACTCTTCGGAAGAGAGATTTTATTTAATTTTATTTTTTGTTTTAGCTTCTGGAAAAGCATCTGCACACACCTCCCTTTTTTGTTCTAATCCTGCCCGTAACCATACGAACGCGTTATTTGATAAATTTTTTCCCCGCCGGCCTCCACATCCGCCGTTACCTCAGCCGCCAAAATACAACCATCCAGACGAAAACTTTTCCGGTTTTTGAAAGCACGCATTCCTACTTCCACCATGTCCATTCCCCGGCTGATCTTTTGTTCCCTTCCTGTCATAAAAAGCAAAATTCTGAGATAGTCTTTATACCCCAAGCCATCTTTCTGGTTCCTTCGGTCTTCATCCAGCCGTTCCAGCAGCTTAGGAAGATTTTCCAGTGAAAGCTGCCAACTCTCAGGATCCTTTACAAAAGCTACCTTTCCCCCTGCCATCAGCTGCCGCACATCCAAAATACTTTCACCAAACGCCCAGCACGACAAAACAGCCAGACAAATGACCGGTTCTGCTGCCGGAAGCAGCAAGGAAGCTGCAATAGTCGCAGCCAGCGTAGAAGCCTGTCCATACTTCCCGGGATCACTATATAGATGAATCAGATTTGCCCCTTCCCGAAGCAGCAGCAGACGATTGACCGTTTTTTTCAGATTTGAGATGTCAGAGTCCTTTCCATATAGGATATACTCTGCCTGATAGGACAAACTGCCTTCGCCTGGACTTAAATAATTTCCGCACTTACTCAGTATATACTCCTGATAAAGAAAATCCTCGGTCCCGCCCACCTTTATAGGTGCAGTCTCCATAGACATTCCCACCTCACATTTCCGTTTGGAAACAAAGGTTTTTGTGTCTGCTTCTTTGGTGGATACCTCGCGGGAATTTTGTAACACAAGCTCTAAAAGCCCCATTTTCTGGATTCTCCGGATTACTTCGATGGGATTTTCCACCGGCACCGGCGTCGGCTGCTCCTGAATCTCCGTCTGAAAACCTTCTGGCCCCTGTGCATTCTCTTTATCAGCCTCTATCTCCCGGTCATATTGCTGGAGAATTTCTTCCCGTTCTTTATCCTCCTGCATCCTTTCCTGCCAAACTGCATGTTCCTTTTGTTCCTCTGTTTTTGAGAGGAGAAGCTGTATCCCTTGTTCACCCAGCAAAAACTTTTCCGCCTCTGCCGCTTGATGGTAAAAAGGTAAGCCACCATCATCAGTGGCAAGTTCATATCCGGTAAAACCGCCGCCTTTCAGTTTTAATTCTGTAAAATTCTGTTCAAGCACCGGTTCCATATACCTCCCGATCACGTCATAGACTTTACCCAAATCCAAGGCTTCGCCTCCAAAGCAGCCATCCAGGCCGAAAATTTCAAATTGCTCCAGCAGATCTTTATCATATTGCGCAAACAGGGAGTATAGCCCAATATCCGCTGCACCTGCAATCTGGGCTCTGGAAGCCGCCTGTTTTACGGACGAAAGCTGTGTACAGACCAATGCCGTCAACAGACTTAAGATAAATGCGAGGAATACCGTAATACTTCCTTTTTTCAAGAGATACACCTCCTTTCCTCCATTGGGAATTAAATAGAATTACTCTGTTTGGTGATCTTCGATAAAATGCTCTTGACCAGGCTCACCAACTGCTCTTTAAATATGATGACCAGACCTATGAGCACCACTAAGATCAAGATAATCTCCACTACACCTATGGCATCCTCCTCTTCCCAAAAAGCCCATAGCGTATCCATATCTCCACCTCCTTTCCTGGAATCAGTTTTGAAAGGAAAGAAAAGCCGGTATCATCAGTATGGCGATGACGATAATAAGCATCATGACCATAGGAACCAACAGCTTTGTTGCCGCTGCCTCACTTAATACCCTCGCTTTACGTTTCCTATCTTCCCAGGCAGTCACAGATTCCTGTTCCAGCATCTGTAAAAGCCCCTGATTCCCTTTTTTGAGATTTTGGGCCAATAAAGTGGCCAGCGTCTTATAATGTACTTCCCCACATCGTTCGCCAAACCGCAGATACGCTTCTCCTTCTGAAATTCCATTGTCCATCTCCAGGGCAGATGCTGTCAGCTCCTCATAAGCAAACCTTCTGCCCTGCAAATGTTTTCTTTTCTTATAGTCTCGGGCTATTTTCTGAAAAGCCCGCCGCACGGGCATTCCTGCCTCTATCAATAAGGTAAGCTTCATCACCAGTCCCGGATAATCCAAAAGCATTTGGCTGCGGCGTTTTTGTTCCTTTTCCTGCTCCTCTTTCCTTTTGGCCGCTATAGCAAATACGGCTGCCACCAGAGAAAGCATCGCTAAAAGGATGCCGGCAGTATCTTTTTTCCGGCTCCAATCCAACCGTTTTCCGGCATAGGTATCCGGCAGATAGTACTTTTGCTGGTCCTGAATCTCTTCATTGAACCTCACAATCTCCGTCAGAATTTCTTCCTGAAGATCCGGCTTTTTCTCCGGCAAAGGTGTCTCTTTGACCTCTCCCTCCTGCTCTGGAATCTCCAACGCCATTTCACAGCTTCTTCCGTCCTCCAGTAAGACCTCCAGACTTTCTTCCTGATATCCTTCGCCGGGCTTTGGTTTCATAAAATAACTTCCCTCCCCCAGCGTCAAATTCTGATTCTGCACTATGGTAAGCATACACCCCATCAAATTTCCAACCAGCAGGATCAGAATTGCCCTTCGATTTTCTTTTGCATTCAAAAATTCACGAGGGATCCATCCAGCCCTTCTGGCAACCCAAAGAAGCGGAAAAATCATTAGCAATAACACATGTATCTTCATTTATTACACCTCAATATTGATGATCTTCTGTCCCAGCCAAAAAGCAAGAAAGTAAATCCCCAGGCAGATGGTCATAGCTGCAGCGCCAAATGCGTTGCCATATAAAATCTGCAAAAAACCAGGAGATGTCACCTGCATATATAGGATAATAGCAAAGGGCATCATACTCATTATGAACTGTTCTGACTTTTTTGCCGCCAGTGTCGCCTGGATTTCTTTTTTCACATCAATCTTCTCGCCGATCATACGGGCTGTCTTTTGCAAGACCGCTCCCATGTTTCCTCCGGTTCTTTTGGCCGAAGAAAATATTGCCGCAAAGCTTTCCACATCCTCGATCCCGGATCGTTCTCCCAGGTCCAGAAACAACTGTTCCACCGGAACGCTGACCTTTAGCTGGCTTTCCATATAACAAAATTCCATTACAATATACCCCTCCCTGCCATACAGCTTTTCCATATCCCTGGCACAGGCTGACACTGCATTTTCCATGGAATATCCCGCCTGCACAGCCACACAAAGAGATGACAAGGCATCCTTAAACTGATAGTGGAGCACCCTCCTCCTATCCTTTATTTTCTGACGGCGTTTCCATTGAAAGAACAAAAAAGGAACCGGCAGCATAAAAAGATAGGCCCACACAGACTGATAAAACAACCGGTTAAGCAGCCAGCAGATTCCCACACTCTGCAGAAAATAGCTAAGAACCTCCTTTTTTGAAAATTGATAAGAACTATAATCCACTTTAATCGTATTTTTATGTTTTCTCATAATTCCACCCCTGCTTTTTTGTGAGATAACGAATTGACTCTCATAAGCTTTTGCTGGTTCCGGACAAACAATGGCTGCAGCCGGAATTCCCCTTTTTCATAACCTAATACCTCTGATATTTCCATAAGTTTACGGCTGCCGTCAGGCATTCTGCCCAGATGAATCAACACATCGATTCCCGCACTGATCTGTCTGCGGATAGCATCCAACGGCAGCTCCATTCCCATAAGCACCATTGTTTCCAAACGGCTGAGCATATCCTTGGGGCTGTTCGCATGGGCTGTTAACATGCTGCCATCATGGCCGCTGTTAAATGCAGTCAACGCATCGAACAATTCTCCACCCCGGACTTCCCCCACAATAATTCTGTTAGGTCTCATACGAAGCGCCGTCCGGATCAGATCCCGAATAGTCACCACCGCCTTCCCCTCCAGATTCGCCTGTCTGGCCTCCATACGCACCAGATTAGGCAGGCCAGGAAGCTGCAGCTCCGCATTGTCTTCAATGGTAATGATCCGCTCTTCGCTGGGAATAAATCCTGATAAAGCACCCAAAAATGTAGTCTTTCCGCTGCCGGTGCCTCCACCAATTACCAAAGAATACCGGGCCTTTACTAGCTTTTCCATAAACTGCGCACATTCTTCGGTAAGGCTGTTCATCCGAACCAGTTTTTCCATGGTTAATGGTTCTTTGGGGAAACGACGGATCGTGAGTACCGGACCATCCAAGGCAATAGGCGGGAGCACCACATTGACCCGCTCGCCTGTTTTGAGTCTGGCATCTACAATGGGAGAAGCCTCATTGACTACCCGATTGCACCTTCCTACAATCTGCTGGATCACGTCCTCTAACTTTTCTCCGGATGAAAATGTTTTTTCCCAAAGTGCAAGCTTTCCCTGCCGTTCCAGAAAAATCTTCTCCGGACCATTTACCATAATTTCCGTAACTGTATCATCCTCCAGTAATTCCTGCAGCACGTCCAGCTTTCGGACCGAATAGAACAATTCTTGACGCAGATGAGACTTCTGGTCCAGCGTAAGCCCTGCAGCACGTCCCCTTTCTATAATCAATTCATCGATCAGCTCCAGGATCTTATCATCTTCCACCTCAGCTTCTAGCTCCAGCCGTTCCATCAGCTCCCCGCGCCAAGCCGCATACTCTTCCTTTTTCATTTTCCGCCCTTCCGCAAAAGCCCCCTGGTAAAATCTCCCAGCTCACTCCAGATCAGCTGGTCTACATATTCAGCGCCATCCCCGGAGGCATTATGGTAAGGCAGCCTTAGCTTCTCTATTTTTTCCAGCACAGGAACACAATCCCACAACCGCAGAAGGTTTTCAAACTGGGCAATCTTTCCCTGGGAAAGCTTATCCTGCCGCACTGGCATATAAATTCTCGTACAGCGGTCCAAAAGGGCAAACAGCTCATCCACCCCGTCCCCCAGATCTAAGATGACCACCTCATAGGAGCTTTGAAGATAGAGAATTTCCAGCAGTTGACTCCACTCCTCAAAAGTCACTCCACGGACATCTGCAAAAGACAGGGCAGGCGGCAGATAATCCATATTATTGATCGTCTGAACCATTCCGTTGATCTTATGAATCAGATTGGAATTAGACTGACGGATATAATAGATCAGGTCACTTAAATTCCGCTCGTAAGACTGTCCCATCCAATACTCAAATCCAGAATATTCCTCCAGGTTAATATAAAGCACCGCCTTATCTCTGGCTATCAACTGTCCCAACGTCAGCGCAAAGGAGGTCTTAAGGACCCGTCCCAATGGAGAATAAATTCCAATAATGTCCATAGAGCGCTTCCAGGAAGTCAACGGTTCATGATTTCTTTGCTCTTCTCCGTAGCAGCTCATCACCTCACGGATGACGGCATCCGAGGACTGGTATTTATACACACTGGGATACTGGTCCAGATCCGGGTGATGCACCCCCTCTGACAAAATGATAAGCTGTCCCACATGCAGCTCCTGAATCTCCGGGCACATTGCCTTATCTGAAATCAGCAATATTTCTATCGGACAAGTACCGGCAAATTCCAAAAGATGTTCCGCACTGGTAAACGCGTGAATTTCAAAAGGAATATTTTTCTTTTGGTTCAGGTATTCCATAAAATTACAGGCGTATGCTTCTTCTAAATCACATACTGCAAAAATATGTCTTCTCAATAGAAACCTCCTGCATAGAGCATGACTCCCATCAGCACTGGGACCGTAAAATGTATATTTTCCAAACGACTCCCCGGCAAATAGTAGGGCACCCGCTTTTTTGTTTGGATGTAGTTGTAAATATAATGGGAAAAATAATTCAGACGCTGAACAAGATTGCCACAGGCCACAAGAAATGCAGCTGATAAAATAGCTCCAAATAGAAACGAATAAAAGATACAAAATAACACCGCTTGGCTTCCCAGAAGCCCGCCAAGCACAGATAGCAGCTTAATATCGCCCGGCCCCAGCATTCGGAACCAGAAGAGAACCGCCAACAGAAATACTGGCAAAACTGCCCCTGCCAGAAATTCCATAAGACCCTGAAGCTGACTGGTTCCTAATTGGTATCCCAATCCCAGAAGCCAGCCACAGAGAATTAACCGGTTATCGATTTTTTCCGAGACTAAGTCCATGCAAACTGCAGCGATTGCCAAAAAAAGCGCCAAATAGCTCTTAGCATCCATAGAATCACCTCATTCAATTATTTCATATTAGGAATTCATTTGCCGGAACCGGCAGAAAATAAAATAGATGTTTTATATGGATATCATTATATCTGTTCATTTGAAATTTGTCCACCATTCTATGGCAAAAATTTCTAAAAAAACAATAAAGCACCCCATCCTAAGTTCACAATTTTTTCACAAATAAATTAGCACTCATCTATTGACAGTGCTAACAGTAAGTGTTATAGTGCAGATATAACAAATAGAAAACAAATTCTCAAGGAGGAATGACATATGATGTTAACAAGAAAAAATAACTACGGATTTGATTTGTTTGATGATTTCTTCAGAGATCCTTTCTTTTCCACCAATTATGACAGAACCCAGTCTTCTTTGATGAAGACTGATATCCAGGAAAAAGAAGACTGCTACCTTTTAGACATCGAACTGCCAGGTTACCAAAAAGAAGATGTACAGGCCCAATTAAAAGATGGTTATCTTACCATCACAGCTACACATAATGAAAACGCCGATGACAAAGACAAAGAAGGACGCTATATCCGCAGAGAACGTTTCACCGGAACCTGCAAGCGCAGCTTTTATGTAGGCGAACAGCTTCGCCAGGAAGATATCCGCGCTGGTTTCCAAAATGGAATTCTTCGCCTGCGCGTACCGAAAGAAGCGCCTAAAAACATCGAAGAAAAACCAACCTATATCCCTATTGAGTAACATACTCCCCCTTCATACCTCCCTTTATTTCAGGAGCTGCCCCACCGCAGCTCCTTTTTTATTTGACAGAAATAGAAAAGCCCTCTAAACAGTTGCTTACATTTCTTTACTTTTTTCAGATTTTGTTTACAATAAAAAGGACACAATTGATTTTTGTAGGGAAGATCACTATAACCAATAGTATCTGGTCTTAGATAAGCGAGGGGAAAAATGAAACAGCTTCTATGTTTAGGAGACAGTATCACCGATGCTAACCGCCTTTTTGGAAACAAGCCACTGGGAGAAGGGTACGTATCCTATCTGTCAGAAAAACTCGGTGCAACATGGCAGATACGAAACCGTGGCGTGGATGGTTTTACTGTAAAACGGGTATTGGAACAAATGGAACGGGAATACTGCCATTTCTGCCCCGATGTGATCACTCTCCTCATCGGCATTAATGATGTGGGAATGATGGAAAGTACGAATCGCACTCCACAGCAAAAGGCGGAAATGTCCGAAGAATTTTCCATAACTTACGAAAAACTGCTTGCGCTTCTAAACTGCTATGGTCACACAAGAATCCTTTTGTTAGAGCCTTTCCTCTTCCCCTTTCCGGCAGAATTTAAGTCCTGGTTTCCCCAGACGGCTGAACTCTCCCGCCGGATCCGGGATATTGCAGATAAACACCAACTAGAATTTCTACCTCTATGGGAACCGCTTTTAACACTTGCTGAAGAAAACGGAATCCGCCAAATCAGCCCTGACGGCATCCATCTTACCTCCCTGGGCCACAAGTTTCTGGCCAACCGTCTGTTCGAAAAAATAAATCTAAAAATCTAATTTTCGGGTTGCAATGCGCCTCCCACTGTGTTATATTATGTTCAGAACATATGTTCGATCAGGAGGTGCAGCTTTTTGGAATCAATCACATTTCAACATACCCCAACATTAGAAGAAAAATTAACCATTCTGGCAGATGCAGCCAAATATGATGTTGCCTGCACCTCCAGCGGTGCCGACCGCCGCGGTGAAAAAGGCAGTCTGGGCAACGCCTGTGCCGCCGGTATCTGCCATAGCTTTGCCTCCGACGGCAGATGCATTTCACTGCTCAAGGTTCTTCTTAGCAATGAATGCATCTATGACTGCAAATACTGCCTGAACCGCCGATCCAATGACCAGCCCAGAGCCACCTTCACTCCCCAGGAGGTGTGTGAGCTTACCGTGGAATTTTATAAGCGCAATTATATCGAAGGGCTATTCTTAAGCTCCGGTGTGGTGCGCAATCCATCGTATACGATGGAGCAGATGTATCAGTCCATTTATCTGCTGCGGACCCAATACCGTTTCCGTGGATATATCCATGTGAAAGCCATTCCAGGAGCTGATCCGGAGATCATCCGGCAGATGGGATATCTGGCGGACCGCATGAGCGTGAATATGGAGCTCCCCACCAAAGAGAGCCTGGAAAAGCTGGCTCCGGGAAAGAGCCACTCCGCTATCCTGGCTCCCATCCGCCAGATCCAGGGAGGCATCACTGATTACCGGCTTTCTATCGGCAAATCCGCCCGCATGGAACGGCACCAGATCAATGCCCATCTGCCCGGCAGCATTTTTCAAGCTTCCCCAGATTCCCGCCTGGAACAGCATCAGCTATCCAGAGCCGGCAGCTCCCCTTCGCCGGCGGAATCCTTTGTGCCTGCCGGGCAGAGCACCCAGATGATCATTGGCGCCACACCGGAGAATGACTATCAGCTGCTGACTACCACCCAGGCCCTTTATCAGCAGTTTGATCTAAAGCGGGTGTTCTTCTCCGCCTATGTTCCACTGAATGAGGATTCCGTCCTTCCTGCTTTAGATACCCCGACACCACTGCTGCGGGAACACCGCCTCTATCAAGCGGACTGGCTGCTTAGGTTTTATGGCTTCCGGGCAGAGGAATTGCTCAGCCCCAACCGTCCAAACTTCAATGTACTTTTGGATCCCAAATGCGACTGGGCCTTACGGCATCTGGAGATATTTCCCGTAGAAGTCAACACGGCTTCATACGAAACCCTTCTAAAGGTGCCCGGCATCGGGGTAAAAAGCGCGCTGCGCATTGTCAAGGCCCGCCAAGGCGGCTCCCTGGATTTTCCTGCCTTAAAAAAAATCGGCGTCGTGCTCAAGCGAGCCAAATACTTTCTCACCTGCCGTGGAAAAATGATGTATCATATTAATATTGAAGAGGATTTTCTCACCCGTCAGCTGACCGGAGAAGATTCCCGGACCACCTGGGAATTGGGGCATCCCAATACTTACCGCCAGCTTTCCCTATTTGATGATATGAATTTGGCAGCATCCCCCACGATAGAAGACACCTGCAAATCCGCAAGCGGACAACTATAGGAGGCAGATATGGTTATTTTTACCTGCAAAGATACCTTTGAAGCCATGATGACCTGCATTTATGATGCCTGGGCTTCCCGGGCAGGACATGCCAACCTTAAGCTGCAGCTGGAACCTGTTACAGAGCCTGAGCTGTTTGCCGAATACCGGCACGTGGAGCCGGATACAGAAAAGGTCAAAAAGGTGGTGCGTTCCATTCAGCACAAGATATCTCCCCATGCTTACCGCTGCGTTTATGCAGCTTCACTGTCCTTTTGTGAAGACAAATTAGATATCATTTACCGTTTTCTCATCTATGGCTTTCACTTTGGGCCCAAAGCCGTGGATATGCTAGGAGAACCGGCTGTATCTGCCCTATTTGAATTGAACCGTAAAGTACAAAATGAAGCACATTTTTTCCGGGAATTTACGCGTTTTGCATATATTCCGCCGGCAGTCTATTTTGCTGTGATTGAACCAAAATGCGATGTTCTGACGATTCTGGCTCCCAACTTCGTGGACCGCATGCCCTCCGAATCCTTTATTATTGCCGATAAAAACCGTTTGATCGCCGCTGTCCATCCGAAAGATGAGGATTATTATCTGACTCCCTTGACGCAGCAAGAATTTGACCAGATGGAAGAAGCCTCCAAGACTTCGGATCCCTATATCCCACTATGGAAATCTTTTTTCAAAACCATCGGCATCGAACAACGGAAAAATGCCAAATGCCAGCGTACTATGCTCGCTCTGTGGTACCGGAAGCACATGACAGAATTTCAATAAAAGCTTAGACATGCATAAAATGCCGCAGTCCTCCACATACTGAGAAAAAAGGAGGATGCGACATTGAAAAAAGACACATCTGAAAAAAACGAATCAAATCCTTACGAAATCCATTATGACAACTATCTCGATACCAATGCCTCCACGGAGTGCACCGGCCTTATGTACCGGCCTTCTGAAAACTTCGAAGAATGGGAGAGATATCATGACGTCTTTAATTTCTATCCCGGTCACAAGGACGGTCATAGAATCAAGGAAAATTCTTTCACACAGGATTCGGATGTCAAAAGAGGGGTTTAAGTCGAAACCGTCCTTATTACCCTCCAATCATCCTGGAGAATCCCCTCAATTAAAACTTCTCCCTAATCCGTTTCTCCCCATCCTGCAGCCATTCCTCTACCTCCGGAGATTTTCCAAGAACCTGGCAATATGCTTCATATTCATCTATTACCCCTTGACCGTGGAGAACCCGGTAGGCTCCGGCATCACTGCCCAAAGCCACATGGGCACGGAGCCGGAAGGCCAGCTGCAGGTTATGGGCCGTCTTTTCCCAAATGGGAACCAGGACCTCATCTTCATATCTGCCATCCCCAATGAGATTTTTTACCGTGACCACCGTAGGCACCCATACGGTAGCGCTCTCGGCCAACATATGGATCGTTTCATCTTCCATATAATTTCCGTGCTCCAGACTGTCCACGCCAGCCTCTATCGCCGCTGCAGCCGCAGCCGCACCGTTGGTATGGGACATTACTGGCATTCCCTTATCATGAGCGATATCTATCATTTCTTTGACCTCTGCCGGTTCCAGAGCCGTTCCAGTCACTTTGCCCTGATGTTCAAAGTCTAACAGCCCCGTAGTCATAATTTTAATGAAATCTGCTTTTTGGGCCGCCGCTTGATCCACCAGATCCCGGTATTCCCGCATATTGTCAAATCCCCGGCCGACAATTTTCCCATAATGCCCCTTTTTATAGATGCCAAATACTGGCGTGCGGTATACAATTCCATATTCAGGTGCAATTTCCCGGGCATATACAGAAGCACCGTAATGATCCCCGCCATCCCTGATATATGTAATCCCACATTCCTGGTAACGCTCCAGATAGCTGCGAATAACCGCCTGGTCCGGCTGTTCGCGGTGCGTCCTGACCGCCTGCCAATAATCTGTTCCATTCATAAATATATGTGCGTGACATTCTCCAAACATTCTCTTGCTCCTCCCGTCCTCACGCGCAGTCACTGTCTCCCAAGCAATGGCGCTTCCCATACCAATTAAGATATGTGTCTATACGGATATACCGCACGATACTCTCCTTTGGGCCATTGCACTTTCCTTACCAATTAAAACGCCATTTCTTCGAAAAATTTTCGGATTTCTTCCTCAGATGCTTTTACAGAGCCCTGGGCAAAAAACGGTTTTCCGCCGCCTCTGCCGCAAAGCGTTTGATTCATCGCCTTAACCAGCAGGCGCAAATCTCCATCCTTCTCTCCCACGGCATACTTAAAAGACCCATCTTCATTTTCAGAAAATACTGCACACCGGCCACCGCAGGTTTCCATCACAGCTACAGCCAGCTTTCGCACACTATCTGACTCCAATCCGCACTCAAACAGCAGAACATTTCCACTGCCTTCATATTCCCGAGCCTTTCCGGCAAACAACTGTTCCTCCATAGCCATGCACCGTCCCTTCAGACGGAAGTTTTCCGCTGCCAGCCGCTCTACCGCGCCGGCAGTCGCCCCAGGCTTCGCGGACAACATCACAGAAATCTTCTGATTCTGCTCTCTTACCATATTCAGATAAGAAAGTGCACGGCCGCCGCTTACCATTTCCATGCGGACACCCTCCCGGAATTTCTCCACAGACAGCAGCTTTATCATTCCAATTTCGCCAGCGCGGGTCACATGGAGGCCGCAGCAGGCACACACATCCGCCCCGGGAAATTCCACAATCCGAACTTCCCCGGTCAATTCCTTTTTGCTGCGATAGGGCAATTTCTCCAATTCCTCAGAAGAAGGATACCAGATTTTCGTCTCCCGATTCTTCCATATTTTTTCGTTTGCCCGTTCTTCGACCGCCTTCAAATCCTCCGTAGTAATTTCGCCATTGAAATCAATCGTAATCACATCACTGCCCATATGGAACCCAACATTGTCATAGCCAAACGCCTCACGGATCAGCCCACTGACGATATGCTCGCCAGAATGCTGCTGCATCAAGTCAAAACGACGGTTCCAATCAATTCTTCCCTCTGCCTGCGTTCCCGCCTCCAGCGGCGCATCTGTATAATGAAGAATTTCTCCTTCTTTTTCATGGACTTCTAACACATGGACACCGCCTAACGTCCCGGTATCATAGGGTTGCCCGCCTCCCTCCGGATAAAATGCAGTAGCATCCAAAATAACCCGGTATCCGCTCTTTGCCTCCCGGCACTCCAATACTGTAGCCGTAAATTCCTTTTGGTAAACATCTCTATAATATAGTTTTTCCGTCATCAACATACACACCTCGAATTTTTTCATTTTCCTCAGTATAGCTCAAAGAAAAATCCCGTGCAACTGCTATTTCCGCCCCGTCCTTTGAACAATCTGTGATATAATAATACAAAAAGAATCCTGCGGCGGGCCGCTTGTGCTGTATTTTTCCATTCCGGCGCAGCGCAATCCCGCACGGAGTGCTTTTTATTTGATAGGATCGTTCAAAGAACTTTCCTATTAAAAAATAAGTTTTCAACATATGCCAAAGATAAGACAAAAACGGCCGCCAAAATAACAAGCACATTCAAATCCTCATGAAAGGAGCATCCTCGCTATGAAATACGCAGAACCAGGATACCAATATCATACACAACTGAAAAAGGGCGATGTGGGAAAATACGTGATCCTTCCCGGAGACCCCAAACGCTGTGAAAAAATTGCCCGCCATTTTGACGAGCCCCGGCTGATCGCTGACAGCCGTGAATATGTCACCTATACCGGCTATCTGGACGGCGAAAAGGTCAGCGTCACCTCCACCGGTATTGGAGGCCCGTCTGCAGCCATCGCCATGGAGGAGCTGGTACAGGTGGGTGCGGACACCTTCATCCGCGTAGGCACCTGCGGCGGTATGGACCTCAACGTAAAAAGCGGCGACATCGTGATCGCCACGGGGGCTGTACGAATGGAGGGCACCAGTAAGGAATATGCTCCCATAGAATATCCAGCGGTGGCCGACTACAGCATTGTAAATGCCCTCGTCTCCGGCGCCCAGGTCTTGGGCAAACCCTACCATGTGGGCGTAGTACAGTGTAAAGATTCCTTTTTCGGCCAGCATTCCCCCGAAACCAAGCCAGTCGGCTATGAGCTGACAAATAAATGGGAAGCCTGGCTGCGCATGGGATGTCTGGCATCGGAAATGGAGTCCGCCGCACTTTTCATCGTCGGCGGATATCTCCGGGTAAAAGTTGGCTCTGTATTCCTGGCCATCGCCAATCAGGAACGGGAAAAGGCCGGATTAGACAATCCGGTTGTCCACGATACCGAAGGAACCATTGAAGTCGCGATCCAGGCCATCCGCGGTCTGATCGCCCAAAAATAAATTGATTGACAGGAGGTATTTATGATTTCTGACAGCGAACTATTTCAAGAAGCCCTCAAAGCCAGAGAACGCTCCTACTGCCCCTACTCTCACTTTGCCGTAGGTGCCGCACTTCTAACAGAGGATGGGGAAATCTTCCATGGGTGCAACATTGAAAATGCAGCCTATGGTCCGACGGTCTGCGCCGAACGCTGCGCCATCTTCAGTGCAATAGCCAGGGGAAAACGGGCATTTACCGCCATTGCCATCGCAGGCGCATCCACGGATGGCGAGGTCATCTCTTCTGCGTATCCCTGCGGCGTCTGTCGGCAGGTCATGGCTGAATTTTGCAGTCCCAAAGAATTCCAGATCATTGTGGGCACTTCCCCTGATGCGTTGGAAGTATACCGGTTGGAAGAGCTCTTGCCTCACGGATTCCATCTGTAATAAAAAAATTCCGGATAATTTAAGAGGATTTACGCAGTAAAATTCCGCACACAGTGCTTTTATAGTTTCATAGGATCACTTAGAGAGCTTTCCTATCAAAGATTCATCGGGCAAAAGAGGGGCCGAGCAGATATTGTCCTCCTTTTGACACCCGAATCCTCTCAAATATAAAAAGCCCCGGGAAGCCGCCCGCCTACAATAGGCACGGATTCCCGGGGAATAAAAAAATTCTAAACGTCTTGTTTTCTGGTCACACGCAGCCTGGACATAGCCCTGGCCAGCGCCAGCTGACTCGCATTATATTCTTGAATGCTCTTGGCCTGACGAAGCTGTTCCTGGGCCCGCTCTCTGGCTTCCTTCGCACGCAGCACGTCAATATCCTCCGGCCGTTCCGCCGTGAGCACCATCACCTTCACACGGTTATTGATGACCTCCGCAAAACCGGAGCTTACCGCAGCCTCCCGTTTTTCACCATTTTCGGTCTCAAAACGAAGGATCCCCGGAACGATGGCCATAATCATATCCTGATGATGGGCCAGCACTGCCTGTTCGCCATCCGGTGCCGGAAATACGATGATCCTCCCGCGGCCTCTATAAAAGCTCTTATCACTGGCAATAATCTCCAGCCCAAACGTATCATTCATAAGCACCGCTCCTTTATGCCTCAGCCTCAGCCTTTGCCTTCTCTATCACATCCTCAATGCTTCCCACATTGAAAAATGCGGATTCCGGATATTCATCCATTTCTCCATTGATGATCATCTGAAAACCACGAATGGTATCCTTCAGGGGAACATATTTCCCCGGAACTCCGGTAAATGTCTCCGCCACATGAAACGGCTGGGATAAGAACCGTTGGATCTTTCTTGCACGGTATACCGTATTTTTGTCTTCATCGGAAAGCTCTTCCATTCCCAAAATAGCAATGATATCTTGCAGCTCCTTATATTTCTGCAGAATCTCCTGCACCCTTCTGGCTGTCTCATAATGCTCTTCCCCTACCACATCCGCTTCCAAAATCCTGGAGGTGGATTCCAGCGGGTCCACAGCCGGATAGATTCCCTGCTCCACAATCTTTCTGGACAACACCGTGGTGGCATCCAAGTGCGCAAAGGTCGTAGCCGGAGCCGGATCTGTCAAGTCATCTGCCGGCACATATACTGCCTGAACAGAAGTGACGGAACCATTTTTTGTAGAAGCGATCCGCTCCTGCAGCTCACCCATCTCCGTTGCCAGCGTAGGCTGATACCCGACGGCAGACGGCATACGTCCCAGCAGAGCAGACACCTCAGAACCTGCCTGAACAAAACGGAAAATATTGTCAATAAACAAAAGCACGTCCTGATGCTCCTGATCCCGGAAATATTCCGCCATGGTCAGTCCGGTCTCTGCCACACGCATACGGGCTCCCGGCGGTTCATTCATCTGTCCGAATACCAGAGCCGTTTTTTCCAGCACACCAGATGCCTTCATTTCGCTCCAGAGATCATTTCCCTCCCGGGAACGCTCGCCCACACCTGTAAAAATGGAATATCCCCCGTGCTCTGTAGCGATATTCTGAATCAGCTCCTGGATCAATACCGTCTTGCCCACACCGGCACCGCCAAAAAGACCGATCTTGCCACCTTTGGCATAAGGTGCCAGTAAGTCGATGACCTTGATCCCGGTTTCCAGAATCTCCACCACCGGACTTTGTTCTTCAAAGCTCGGCGGTTCCCGGTGAATGTCCCAGTGTTCCTCACCTTCCAGGGATTCTTCACCGTCTATGGTCTGCCCCGTTACATTAAACAGGCGTCCCAGCGTCTTTTTTCCCACCGGGACTTGAATTCCTTTCCCCGTGGCAGTCACTTCCATATCCCGGTGCAGCCCCTCGCTGGAATTAATCATAATGCAGCGCACCACATGATTTCCTGTTTCCTGGGCCACCTCCATCAGATACGTCCTGCCTTCCATTTCCACGGTGAGCGCATCCTTAATATGGGGAAGAGCCTGACCCTCTTCAAATGCCACATCTACAACAGGCCCCATCACCTGTACAATTTTTCCTTTATTCATGTCAATCACTTCCTTTTTGCGCTCTGGCTCCGCTGATTACTTCGGTGATCTCCTGGGTAATCGCCGCCTGTCTGGCGCGGTTATATTCAATGGACAAAGATTTCAGCATTTCGCCGGCACTTTTGGTAGAGGCCTGCATCGCCAGCATCCTGGAATTGTGCTCGCTGGCATAGGATTCCACCAGACACCCATAAATCAGCCCGACCAAATAATTAGGAACAATGCTGTCCATCAATTCTTCCCCGGAAGGAGCCAGAAGGATTTCTTCCCGGTGCACATCCAGGGGAATATCTACAGTCGAAAAATTTCCCTTTTTCAGAGGCAGAAGCTGTGCCATGGTGGCCTCTGTCTGCACTGCGTTGATCATCTGGGTATAAATAATATAAATCTCGTCCAGCTCACCGTCCTGGAATTCCTTCAGCATCTCTCTGGAAATCAATCTGGCCCTGTGTATGGTAGGATGCTGGACGGTATACCGGAAGCTGGTGTCCAGATTCACCTGTTTTTTGGAAAAATACTGGCGGCCCAGCATTCCAAGCACAAACAACTTCTTATATCCAGGCTTTCGCAGCTCCTCTTCCGCCATTTTCATCACGCTGTGATTATAGCCTCCAGCCAGGCCTTTATCTGCGGTGACTACAATATAGCCAATTTTGCGTTCTTCCTCCGGAATCTGGAGCCGTTCGTCAAAATAAATATGCTCCATATCCGGAACATGCCGCAGGATACGACTGATCGTGGATTGAATGGAATAAAAATAAGGCTCTGTATCCTCCAAAATCTTTTTCGCTCTTTTCATTTTTGAAGAAGATATCATATACATGGCATTGGTGATCTTCATGGTATCCTTGATGCTCTTCATGCGCACCTGGATTTCTCTTGCATTTGCCATAGCTGCCTCCTATCTCCTATTTCCTGCTGTCCCGGAATTCCTCCGCCGTTTTCACGATCTTTTGGGCCAGCTCATCGGAAAGCACCTTGGTCTCTTCCAATTCTTTGGCGATCTCAGGATGCGCCGTATCAAAAAACTCCAGCATATCCATCTGGAATTTCTTCAACTCCTTTACATCCATATCCACCATCACCTTATGGGTGGCCGCACATAGTGTGATCACCTGCTGGTGCATGGAAAGCGGATGGCACAGCGGCTGCTTGAGCAGCTCCATCAGGCATTTTCCGTATTTTAGCTGTGCCTTGGTGGCGCTGTCCAGATCGGAGCTGAACTGGGTAAATACCTCCATCTCCCGGTACTGCGCCAAATCAATACGAATGCTGCCGGACGCTTTTTTCATCGCCTTCGTCTGAGCCGCTCCGCCCACACGGGACACGGAAAGACCCACGTTCACCGCCGGGCGCATACCTGCAAAGAACAAATCACTTTCCAGGAAAATCTGACCGTCGGTAATAGAGATCACATTTGTAGGAATATAGGCAGACACATCGCCCGCCTGTGTCTCAATAATTGGAAGGGCTGTGATAGAGCCCCCGCCCTTCTCCTCACTAAGCCGGCTGGACCGCTCCAGCAGACGGGAGTGAAGATAAAATACATCGCCGGGATATGCCTCACGTCCGGGAGAACGCCCCAGAAGCAGGGACAACGCACGGTAAGCCACCGCATGCTTTGACAGATCATCATAGACGATCAGCACATCTTTTCCCTGATACATGAAATATTCTGCCAGGGCAGTTCCGGAATATGGCGCAATATACTGGAGAGGTGCGCAATCGCTGGCTGTGGCACACACCACTGTCGTATATTCCATAGCCCCTTGTTTTTCCAGAGTATTTACCAGCTTTGCAATAGAGGATGCCTTCTGGCCGATGGCCACATAAATACATTTCACATCCTTGCCCTTTTGATTCAAAATAGTATCCACAGCAATGGATGTCTTTCCAGTCTGACGGTCACCAATGATCAGCTCCCTCTGGCCGCGGCCGATGGGGAACATCGTATCAATGGACAAAATGCCTGTCTCCAGCGGTTCGCTTACGGACTTCCTGTCAATGATTCCAGGGGCCTCCTGCTCAATGGGCCGATAGCCATCCGCCTTGATGTCCCCCTTCCCGTCAATGGGCGCACCCAAAGCATCAATGATACGGCCGACAAAGGCCTCTCCCACCGGGATTCCTGCCCGTTTCTTCGTCCTGGCTACCTTTGTTCCTTCCTGGATCTCTGTATCCTTTCCGAACAAAATAACGCCTACGCTGTTGCTCCTGATGTCCTGCACCATTCCCTTTAAGCCAGTCTCAAAGGTGACGATCTCGCCGTACATCGCATGATCGATTCCATAAACAGTAGCGATGCCGTCCCCTACCCAGAGAACGCTTCCCACTTCCTGCTCCTGGCTGATCTGATCATAATTTTCTATCTCTTCTTTTAAAATGGATATTATCTCATCCGCATTCACTGCACTCATCTATTCACCTCCGAATCAACTGCTGTGCCAGATTGTTCAGCCGTCCCTTCAAACTCCAATCGTATTCCCTGTCCCCGGCCCGCAAAATAAAACCGCCGCCGAGAGCAGGTACGTGTTCCAGAGAAAGCTCCACCTTAGAAGCTCCGGATTCTTCTTTTAAGAAATCACGGATTCTGGCAAGCTGTTCTTCCTTTGGCTCTGTCACATAGTACAAGACCGCATCCAGCTTGCCCTCCTGCTTCTTCCGGTAAGTCTCATAGGCTCCAAAGATTTCTCGGCACAGGGAAACCTTTCCCTTTTCGCAGATAACTTTCATAAAATTATGTATTTCCTTTGGAAAGACCCTTTCAATCACCGCAGCCTTTTCTCTGGAAGAAACCAGAGGATTTCCCAGAACAGCTTCCAGCTCGCTGCAGTTATTCACGCTTTCCCAGGCGGACAAGACGACCTCTTCCGGCACGGAAAGAGCGTAGAGCGCCTGAGCATAATTAAAGGCTGTCTGTGTCATAGGCGTCACCTGCTTTGCTCAGAAATTGGTCATATAAATGCAAATCCTGTTCTGCTCCGGCCTTGGCTCCCAAGACCTTTCCAGCCGCTGCTATCGCAAGCTGTGCAACCTGGGACTGCATTTCCCCAAGCATCTGCTCTTTTTGAAGCTCCAGGTTTTTTTGATTTTTCTCCATGAGGTCTCTGGCCTTCTCATTTGCCTCCCTTAGAATCCGCTCTTCCTCTTCCTTCGCGGTCTTTCTGGATTCCTCTAAAATCTGCCTGGACTCTTCCTTGGCAGAACCTAGGGCAGCTTCATACTGCTCTTTTAGCGCGCCGGCTTCTTTTTCTTTTTCCCTGGCATTTGCCAGGCCGCCTTCGATCATCTGCCTGCGCTGTTCCATAATCCTAGTCACCGGGCCGATAAGGAATTTCTTCATCGCCAGATAGAGAACGATTAAATTGATAATATTAAAGACAAGGCTCCATCCGATATTGAGCACCTTACCCACCTGCCTTTCTTTGAAATTATCCCAGGAATAAGATGATCAATAGTCCGATGACGAAACCATAAATCGCGGTTGCTTCCGCCAGTGCACATCCCAAAAGCAATGCCTTGCTGATCTTACTCTCTGCCTCTGGCTGTCTTGCAATCGCCTCTACTGCTTTAGAAGTGGCAATGCCAATCCCGATGCCTGCTCCGATACCTGTTAATACTGCAACTGCTGCTCCAAGTGCGATTAATGATGACATAATAAATTCCTCCTGATTTTTAGATTATTCTATAGCTTCTTTAATGAATAACGCAGTTAAAAATACAAATACATATGCCTGAATAAACCCGTCAAACAAATCAAAATATAAGCTGAAGGGAATTGGCAGAAGAACTGGAAGTACGATCTTTAATAGTTCCATGACTACAAAAGACCCCAACACGTTGCCAAACAGACGCATACATAAAGATACGGGACGGATAAATATTTCCAGGATGTTGATAGGAAGCATTACCGGAACCGGCTCTGCAAAGCTTTTCATCCATCCTTTCGTCCCTTTTTTGTGAAATCCGGCATATTCAATGAGCACAATGCTCATGATCGCCAAAGCCGCCGTCATATTCATATCTTTGGTAGGCGGAGTAAAACCAAAAATACCAATGATATTTGCGAGTCCGATATAAATTACCACCGTGATCAGATACGGGGCATACCGCTTTCCTTCCTCACCCAGGATATCATTGAAAAAATTCTGCAGGAAACCTATCCCTGCTTCCAGGACCAACTGCCTTTTACTGACATTCTCTACTCTTAGGTTCCTGGTAAGAATAATAGAAACCAAAATCAAAGCCGCCATGATGATCCAAGTCACCACCACAGACTCCAACACCGGAATCCCCTTGCCTATAGGAATGGTAAAGACTGTCTTGCAATTGAGTTCCTCCATCAGTCTGCTCGATAAATCACCCGTTTTTTCTCCCTCCTTTTCCTGCCAAATAAAAATGCACTTGTCCCAAACCATCTCCCTTGAAACACGTGCTAATGATTCTTTTATTCTATTCTTTTCATTGAGAAAATCAATAGAAATATCCACGAAATATGTCCTCTATTTTAAAAAAATCTTGGCATTTTTAATTACTTTCTGCAATTATTACCACACAGTCAAGTCCTTTGCTTGCTTTTTTCCATGGTATTCGATAAAATAATTCTGAATCCCTTTTGGGGCCAATAAGCGTCCGGATGGGCGGCGTAATTCCATTTTTCTACAGCACAAACCCATACAGAGTACTTTTTTGTTTGACAGGATTGTTTGAAGAATCCTCCTATCAAACAAAATATATGCCGGATATTTCCGGCAGAATGGAGATGCATATGACATTAAATCAAGGGGAGCTTCACCACATTTATAAAGTAAAACACATCCATCTGCCTCTGCAGACAGAGCGGCGGCTGGAAGCCTTGGGACTCACTGGCGGCGCCCGTATCACAATCATGAATAAAAAACGCCATGGGGCATTGATCATGAAGCTAAGAGGCACCCGGTTCGCCATCGGCAGAAGTATTGCCGACAATATCGTAGTAGAGGAGGCCTCCGCCCAATGAATTCAGATAACAATCTAATCCGTGTTGGCTTCATCGGCAATCCTAACTGCGGCAAAACGACGCTGTTCAACGCTTACACCGGAGCCAACCTTAAGGTAGCCAACTGGCCAGGCGTCACTGTGGAAAAGGTAGAGGGCTCCACCACATTCCAAAACCACCCGATCAAATTGGTGGATCTGCCGGGTACCTACAGCTTAACTTCCTATACTATGGAAGAACAGGTTGCCCGGGAATACATACTCAGCGATGAGGTCGACGTCATTGTGGACGTAGCTGATGCTTCCGCCTTAGAGCGCAATCTCTATCTGGCCCTGCAGCTCATCGAGCTTGGTAAACCGGTCGTTCTGGCTTTGAACATGATGGACATCGTAGAAAAAAGGGGCATGGAAATCGACCTGCACCGTCTGCCGGAAATGCTAGGTATCCCTGTAATCCCAGTCAGTGCCAGAAAACGCAAGGGACTGGATATCCTGATGCACGCCGTGGTGCACCACAAGGACACCTCCGAACGGACCCCAATGATCCACCATCATCCGGAGCGCACACAACACATCCATGACCACCACAAAGAATTCGCCATGGTTTACAGCGATGCTATCGAAGATAAGATTGATACCATTAAGGCAGCCTTGAAAACCAAATATCCTGGCCTTTCCAATCACCGATGGCATGCACTGAAAATCCTGGAGGGGGATACTGCCATCGTGTCCAAATATCCCTGCGAGATAGATTCTTCCCTGATTGGAAGCTGTGAAGAAGAGATCATTAATCAAAAGTATGATTTTATTGAAGAAATTATTCACGAAGTATTGGTAAATAAGGAAGACAAGGAAGCCCGCACCGATAAGATCGATGCCTTTTTGACCCACCGCTGGCTGGGCTTCCCCATCTTCCTGGGAATCATGGCGGTTGTCTTTTTGCTTACCTTCACTCTGGGCGATTTCCTGAAGGAATATATGAGCATCTTCCTGGAATGGTTCTCTGGAACCGTCCGAAGCGGGCTGGAACACGGCCATGTAAATGCCATGCTCATCTCTCTGGTGGTGGACGGCATCATTTCCGGAGTGGGCGGTATCCTCACCTTTCTGCCCAATATTTTCATCCTCTTTCTGGCTCTTGCCTTCTTAGAGGACAGTGGCTATATGTCCAGAGCTGCTTATGTGATGGACAATATTATGAGTAAATTAGGCCTTTCCGGACGCGCCTTCATCCCCATGATCTTAGGCTTTGGCTGTACTGTTCCGGCCATCATGGCTTCACGGGCCTTAGAAGATAAAAGAGACCGTTTCAAAACGATGCTGATCACACCATTTATGTCCTGCAGCGCAAGGCTCCCCATTTATGTGCTGTTTTCACAGATGTTTTTCGCCAAAAATGCCATGCTGGCCGCCTATTCCATGTATGTCCTGGGCCTTTTAGTGGCAATTTTAGTCGCTTTCGTGCTCCATCTGCTCGACCGCCGCAAGGCTTCCTATAACCTGCTCATTGAGCTCCCCGAGTATAAAGCACCCAGTGCCCGCACCGTGGCCATTTATGTCTGGGAAAAAATCAAAGACTATCTGACCAAAGCCGGAACCACCATTTTCATCGCTTCCATCATCATGTGGGGGATTCTGAATTTCGGCCCCAACGGTTATGTCACAGATATTACCCAGAGCTTCGGATCTGCCATTGGACGGTTTATCGTTCCCGTATTCAAGCCTCTGGGCCTTGGCTACTGGCAGATCGTGGTTGCCTTAATTGCCGGCATTTCCGCCAAAGAAGTGGTGGTCTCCAGCTGCTCCGTCCTCTTTGGCGTCAGCAACATCACCTCCGTGGCAGGTATGGCTACCTTGGCCGACCTTCTGGGACAAAATGGCTTTGGGCCGTTAAATGCCTATGCAATGATGACTTTCTGCCTCCTATATATCCCCTGTGTCGCCACCTTAGCTACCATCAAACGGGAATCACACAGCTGGAAATGGACCGGTTTCTGTGCCCTCTTCCAATTAACACTGGCATGGATCGCCGCATTTTTCGTCTATCAGATCGGAGGTCTGTTCTAAATGACAACTTTCTTGCTCCTTGGCGGAATTCTGCTCTATTCAGGGTTTGTGATCTTTCGCAGGATCCGCCGTATCCGGCGGGAAGGGCTGGGCAGCTGTGGCTGCAGCTCTTGCGCCGGATGCACAAAATGTAAAAAATAGCCAATTTACCGGCGGCGTTTTTTCCACAATAGCATGATTGCCGCCAAAGTTCCTCCCATGGCTGCCGCACCCGCATACCACCACACCGGTGTATCATCACCGGTGGAAACACCGGCAGTCCCCTGGGACGAATACCCGCTCTTATTTTCCGGAAGCTCTTGGGACGGTATTGGGTCATGCCCCTTGCCAGGCACCTTCCCATCCTTATTCCCCTCTGCGTCCGGTGTCTCTGATCCGGTAGGATTTGCAGGCGTCACTGACAGTTTGGGTAAGATATCCACAATACGAACGGCACTCACCCATAAACTATCCACAAAATGCACCGTTTCATTGGTATAATGGAAATTTCCACTTCGGCAGGTATCCTCTGTCACATCTTTTTCCTTCGCTTTCGTAAGGCGCACCTGCGCTGTATTTACGATCCAGTCGTGTTTCTCCATTTCTCCTGCTTCCACCTGAAATCCCACCTCCCGGCGCTCTCCCGGTTCCAATTTTGGCAGATAAAAAACAATGCAGGGATTTCCTTCTATCATCATTTGACGTCCGCGCACGGCCCCTTCCCCTTCCAGCGCCGTTTTTGTCAGATTTGTGTGTGCCGGTATGGTATCCTTGATCAACACATTCGGACTTTTTTCCCGGGATGTGTTTTCCACCAGAAGCCGGTAAGTGATCCGGTCTCCTTTTTTCACCAGACTGCCGCACGGCACATCACTGGATTTTGTCACCTCCACACCGTCCAAAACCGCTGGCTTAGGACTTCCCTGCTTAGGAGCGGACAAGCGGTCGGCAGTGGCTCTGGCAGTATTTTGTATTTCTCTGGCGGTGTTTCCCCCGGAAAATGCCACGTCATATTCTACCGTAAAATATGTCTGCCACGCTAGGTCCCTGCCTGTATAGATCGTATACCCCGTCACTTCATCGTCCCCCTTCCCATAGAAATATTCCGTCTCTGCCCAAGAGACCACCGTTCCCAGATGATTTTTGATCACCAGCGTCTCCGGCAGAATCCTGGCACCCTCTGAGGAAATTTCATCCGTGATAATCACATTTCTAGCCACGGCCTCCGGCCTTTCCTGGGTGACCTTCACCTGATAATGTCCGGTCTCACCCGGTTGGTACTGTTCCTGATCAGAAGTCTTCTCTATTTTCAGCGCTGGATCCGGGTCCGTCACTTGAATCACCGCCTCCTGGGAAACCTCTGCGGTATATTCTGCCCACGCCGATGACGTATTTTTGATCTCCTGACCGACTAAACGCATATCCTCTGCCACCAATTGATAATAGAGGTCCAAATGCCCCGTATCCCCCAAATCTGTCCCGGTATCCACCGCAAATCCATCTTCCGTCCGTCGGATCTGAACACTTTCCAGCTTTTTTCCGTCCTTTGCAGCCAAAATGGTGTCCTCAAAAAGAGTCATCTCCGGTGCATCCCAAGTATCGGAAATCTGGACATTTCTGGCTACCGCCTGTTCCCGGAGCTGTTCCACGCGGATATGAAAATACGCCACCTCTCCCAGCCGGTATTCCCTCTTATCGCTTTCTTTCTCAATGCGAAGCTCCGGGGCCAGCACCTGTGTCTTAGCTTCTGTCTGCGCTGGATATCCCTCCATGCTGATGGCTCTGGCCATATTTTCCACATTCTGTCCTGCCAGTTGAATATCTGTCACCTCCGCCTCGTATTCCACGGATAGTTCCGTCTCCCGCTCCAACTCCAGTGGATTCCATGCTTCCATTTCATATTCCTTTCCTTCTGATCCATCCCACATAAAGTATCCCTTCGGGCAGACCAGGTTCCTCCCTGTGGACACCGCAAACGCCTGCTCATGAATGGCCATATCCGCCTCTGCCACCATGTGATCCTGGTCCACAAACACAATACTGCCCTTAGACAGCTTCACTCCTTCTGTTAAAATGGTATCCTCTATAATGACGCTTCTCGCCACACAGCCTCTGGCTTTTTGTGTCACACCGATGGTATACGTCTGGGTGTCCCCCAATAGGTAGGCTTCTTTATCCGAATGTTTGGTCACCGCCAGTTTCGGCGTATTCACCCAGATCTTCTCTGTATCCGACACCGTTTTTCCATTTTTAGCAAAAGCCTTGGCATGGTTGACAATCACCTTGCCGTTGGCTTCCTCCTCCACCAGACAGCGGTATGTGATGACCACAGGCAGATGGGCAGGCAGATCACTGATGCGCAGCCTCCAGCCTCCTTCCTGTTCAACGAGTTCCGTAACCACCTCTTTTTCTTCTGTCTCCTGATAGTATTGAGGATTCATCTGGTTGGGCACGTCCTCTGTGATTAGGACCGGATTCTGGATGACAGAAGGCACACCTTCCACCTGAATCTTCTCAAGCGCGCACAACCGCAGATAAGAAGGAAGCTTACTATCTTCCACAATCAGCTCCCTGGCGATGGTGCCAGGATAGATATTTTCTACCCTCACCTGATAGCAGACCTCTTCTCCTACCCTAAATTCCTCCGGCAGCCTGCCATCTTCTTTCTCCTGTTCCCCGCCGGATGCATAGGCATTGATCACACTTTTTTCCAGCGAAAGCACAGCTGTATTGATATAGACTCTGGCATCGTCTTGGACCAGGGCTCCGTTATCCGCCCTGGCCGCTGCCGCATTCACGGCTTCCCTCCCGTTCGCTGTCTCTTCTGCTAGACATCGGAAAGTGATCCGGATGGGCACCTCGCTTGGCAGATCACTGACCGTCAACCGCCAGCCGCTGCCCATGCTTTCCAACTGATAGAAAACCTCTTTCTCTTCCCATGCTTCAGATCCATCCGTGCTTTTTACCGGCTGGGATACGGTCTTTGGTATGTCCTCCACCGCCAGGGAATCCTCTCCGGCCGCCAGGATCAGCCCTTCTGGAAGCTTTAGATCATGGACCTCCAGGTTTCTGGCAATAGTCCCCGGGTACGTGTTTTCCACCGTTACCGTATAAAGAACCTCCTCTCCGGCCTGCCATTCATAATGATCTGCCGTCTTATCCACATACAGGCAGGCGGAATTCACATAGATATCCTCCGTATCCTCAGCTTCCAGGGGATCGGCATTTTCTGCAGAAACCGCTATTTTGTTCACCGCCCTCCTGCCGTTAGCCGGCGCTTGGAAGCCCTCCGGTTCCGCCGCAGAAGGATCTCCTTCTATCTTGCAGCAAAAATGAACCGTCAGCACCGTGGCTCCCGGCAGATAATTTAGTTCCATCCGCCAACCGTTTTCATCTGCCCTCACCTGTGCTTCCACGGGTTCCTTCTGGTCCAGATTGATGCCCGGCATTTCATCCCTCTTAGGAATCCCCACCGTCTCCGGCAATCCGTCCACCCGAATTCCTTGGGCGCCGCCCAAAAGCCTGACCCCTTCTGGAAGGGCTTCGTCGGAAATCACCACATTACGGGCCAGCGATCCAGGGGTCTGATTGGATATCACCGCCGTATATTCCACTTCTTCCCCTACCTGCCACTCAAAATGACCTGCCGCTTTGTCCACTGTCAGCCGTGGACTGTTCACCCAGATTTCTTCTCTGGCCCGGACCGGCGGCAAAGCCTCTCCCGTCTTCTCATCCACATAATTTTGTGAGCTGGCACAGACGTAATTCTGCCACTCCCCGCCATTGGCTTCTTCCGTAGCCAGACACCGGAAACGGATGACCACCGATTCATCGTATTTCAAAAGAGGGCCCGTACATTTCCAGCCGTTTCCCCCCTCTCTGGCTATGACAAAATGCTCCGTAGGCTTCCCTTCCTCCACGGAAAATCCATCCAGAAGCTTCAATTCTTTTGGAATATCCGTGTCGGTTATGACAAGGCCCTGCGCCCAGGCTCCTTGTTTCGTCTGGGTAACCTTTACGGTGTAATCCACGGTTTCCCCCGTCTTCCATTCATAGCGGGAAGCCCTTTTTTCCACCAAAAGAACAGGTACAATGCGGCCTCCTGCAAATACCTCATTGCTGTGATAGGTCTGTTCCTCTGTCTCTCCTGTGGGAATTTCATAACGAATGCGTAACGATGCCTGATTTGGCAAAAGAAAAGTAAAATTGTCAGCCTCCAAAGGAGGTATGAGCCCCGGATCACGGCTGACCGTAAAACGAAAGGTATAGATTTGATGATCCGAAAAATAAGCCTCTTCCATCATCTCCGGTGCGGCCCGGCAGACGATCTTCCGGCCGTCCTCCACCGACACGTCAAAGGAGCCTGTGACCTCCTTGCCGTTCTTATCTGAAATGGTCACATCATGGATATTATCTGCCAAAAGCCCAGCAGGCAGCGTATCTATCAAGGTAAATTCCTTAAGCACGCTGGGGCGCAGCGAGTAACGGACCAGATAATCAAACGGCGTATCCTCTTTCATCCAATAGGGTGTCTCCCTAGACGCCGCTTCGGCTTCCTCCCAGGCGCAGCTCCGGTCTCCGATCCTTTTTTCCAGCAATTTCGAAGGCTCTTCCACAAACCGCCCTACCACCTTCGAGGTGTAGGAAAAAGCAGCATGAGAGGTTACCCACTCTTCCCCGGCATAATCCGGCATCAGCGTCTCCCCGTTGCTGCCGTAATAGATCTTCTTCATCTTGTCCGCCAGCTTCTGCTTGTCCCCTCCGGCCTGGGAAAGCGCCTTTTCATAGTTGGCCGTCATCGTCTCCAGCGCCTTTTGGTAGCTGAAATGAATGGTCACCGAGCTGGTATTTTCAAACAGATAAGTGAGGTCCCCCCGTCTGCTGTCGGAAGGCAGGGATTCTGTCCCAGATTCCACGGTCCCGTCTCCGATGGACAAATGCCCTGCAGATTCCTCTAAAAGATAAACCTGACGGATATGGCAGCCTTCCGGAAATCCCACCGCCTGCTGCCCGTCAATATCGCTTAAGGTACCATGCCCGCTCACCGCCAGGGGACAGCCTGTCTGATGGTCATAATAGGTAATCGTCACATCCACGCTGTCCACACAGTAAATGCGCAGGCCGATGCTGTTTTTTAAAAAAGAAACGCAGGGCCTGCCCATCCCTTGGTCCCAGGAATAGGTCACCTGGCTTAAGGTGCTGCCCGAGGGCTGCATCTGAGGATTGGTGGTTGTAAGGCTTGGGGTGCGGTAATCGTACCGGTTCTTCCCTCCATAGGAAGCGGTCACACTCAGCTTCATATCCATGACCCGCAAAGTGCCGTCCGCCTCTGCTATGGTGCCCACATTGGAATAATAACAACCCGGAGCCTCCGCCTCCGCATAGGTCCCATCCCCCTGTGGAAGGCTAGCCACCCCGGCAGTCGCCTGACTGCCCCAGTCCCCTCTGGGGCCCTTTAAAAACTGCTCCAGATATACATTGTCACAGTTTTCCTCTCTGGCCTTGGTCTTACCTGTGAGAAATCTGGCCTGCCATTGATATCTGGCATCCAGGATCTGATCCGCGCGTATGCGGGAAATAGGCAATGTGGCGCCTCTGGCCGTGAGCAGCCCGCCGCCCATCTTACCTAAGGGCACAGACAACAGCAAAGCCAGGCACAGCAAATAAACCACTGCCCTTCTGCATGTGTTTTTCATCGCATATTCTCCTTTTTTAATCATAAAACTGGTTGGAAACGGTGCAGCGAAATGCTGCGGAAATGTGCGGGCATAAGAAGCGCCGCCGGCTCGTGCCGTTTAGAATTTGGCACGGGAACATCATCTGCTGATGATAGTATGTAGATTGTAGCCAACAAAAAGAGGTTTGTCAAGAATATTTTTTAGGACAAAAAAAGAGTCTTCCAAACACATAAAAAACACCATCCCCGCAGCGATCATGTCTGCAAAAACAGTGCTTTTTAGTGCGCCTTCAGGGACTCGAACCCTGGACAAATAGATTAAGAGTCTACTGCTCTACCAACTGAGCTAAAGGCGCTTGTTTTCTTTTGTTTTCCTCAACGCAAGGTACATTATAATCGAACCTGCTACCAAAAGTCAAGAGAAAGTTTTACAAAATTTTGCAGAAATTTTATTTTTTCTTTTTTCCTATGTTGAGGTGCTCCAAAATCACTTGCAGCTCCTCCGTCGAGCTCTTGACTTTCAGCAAATGCTGGTCCATTTTTTTATGGTCGTAGCCCACCTGGGCAAATTTTGATGGAAGTCCCCTTTTTTTCGTCATGGAACCACATCCTTTTTTTCTATCCTATGCCCCCAGGTCCCCAAAGGTTCCTCATTCAGTTGCGGCTCGCCGTCAGCTTATAAATCGGATTCCCCATGGCAGAAAATTTCTCTTCATACTCCGTCATCACATTGCCTGCACAAAGCACCTCATCCCGATGCAGATCATAAGTAAAAGAAACCAGAGAAAAGGTCTCGGACTGACGTATTTCCTCCAAAGAAAACTCAAAAAGCTCCCGGTTGTCTGTCTTAAATTCCAGCAGACAGCCCGGCAGCAAAATAGCTGCATACCGTTCCAGAAATTCCCCGGAAGTCAGACGTCTCTTGGCATGTCTGGCCTTGGGCCACGGATCCGAAAAATTCAGATAGATCCGGTCGATCTCACCTTTGCCGAACAGATCTGGCAAGAGCCTGGCATCCACGCATAAAAAAAGCAGATTGGGAAGTGCCTCCTGTTCCTCCATCTTTTGGATGGCCCGGTACAAAACGCTGTCATACATTTCCACCCCCAGATAATTGATATCTGGATGCAACCTTGCCATATCCATCAAAAACCTGCCCTTTCCCATGCCGACTTCCATATGCAGGGGCTTTTTTTCCGGAAAGACACCATCCCAGCTTCCCTTTTTTTCCTCTGGTTTTTGGATCACATAAGGACTATTCAAAATAGCCTTTTTTGCCTCTGGTATATTGCGTAATCTCATAATATTTACACTCCTGTGCGCACTGCATTATTTTTCCATCCGTACATTTTACATGAATTCCGGAAAAATATCAATTTTCTGTTGGTAAAATTGTAAGAATGGGTGTATGATAGGACATAATATTGGAATCAGGAGGTTGTTTATGGAACAGGTTCTGAATAAACTATCGGAGATTGAAACCACCGCCAACTACATTATGGAGCAGGCCGCCAATAAAAAGCAGGAGCTGACTCAGCAAATGGAAGAACAATGTCGGCAATTCGATGGACAAATAGACGCCCAGACGGCGAAAAAGGTATCCGAAATCCGCAGCCAGCTGGAGAAAGATAAGGACAAAGAATTGTCAAAGCTGCGCAAGGAGACAGAAGAAACATTTGCTTCTCTGGATGCCTATTACGCACAAAATCATGACCGGCTGGTGCAGGAAATCTATCATAAAATATTAGAAGGTTAAAGAGGAAGTGACCACATGGGAAATATCCTTTCCTACAGCGGTTTATCCACTAAGATCCGAGCCATGCAAAGCAAACTGACCACGGATGTGCAGTTTGAGGAAATTGCTGCCTTGGAAAATGTCCCCCAAATTGTCGCCTATCTGAAAAAGACGCCCGAATACAAAGAGATCTGGGCGGATCTTGATGAAGGAAACCTGCACCGGGGACAGGTGGAAAAGCTGCTGCAAAAATCAATTTTTCAGGATTTTACTAAAATCTATCATTTCGCCAATATGGAGCAGCGCACCTTTTTGGATCTCTATTCCACAAGATATGAGATCCGGGCGGTAAAAGAATGTCTCCGGACTATTTTTGACCGCAGGGGCGTGGATCTGGACATCTCCCAATACCGCGAATTTTTCCGCCGTCACTCCAAATTAGACGTGGACCGGCTGGAGGAATGCACGACCTTGGATGAACTGATCCAGGCCACGGAAGGAAGCGAATTTTACACGCCCTTGTCCAAGGTGCACGGAAGCGAACACTTCACATTATTCGACTATGGTATGGCTTTGGATCTGTATTATTTCAGCCATATCTGGAAGGTCAAAGAAAAGCTCTTCAAAGGCAAGGATCTACAGGAGATCACCAAAGCCTACGGAGGCAAATTTGACATGCTGAATATGCAGTGGATCTATCGTTCCAAAAAATATTACCACATGGATGCAGCGGACATCTATGCCCTGCTCATTCCTGTAGAGCACAAGCTCAAAAAAGAAGAGATTCACGCCATGGTGGAATCTGCCAGCGCAGAGGAGTTCCAGCAGATTGTAGACCGGACCTACTATGGTTCCCGGTTTAAAGAACTGCCCGCCGTGCATCTGGAAGAATTTTATACTTATCTTCTGCGTACGGTTCTGGAAAAGGAAGCCTCCCGCAATCCGTATTCCGTGGCAACGATCTATTCTTATCTATACCACAAGGAACACGAGGTAGCGCGCCTGACCATTGCCATTGAATGTGTCCGCTACGGCGTACCTTTTGAAGAAACTATGAATTATATCCGCAAGAATTAAATCCCGGAGGTAGCAACGTGATTGTAAAAATGAAATTTTTGACCATCACTGGGCCAAAAGGAGATATTGACAGAGTGGTGAATACCTATTTATCCAAATATGAGATTCACCTGGAAAATGCTCTTTCTGAACTGACTACGGTACAGAATCTGACCCCTTATTTTGAGATCAATCCTTACCGCGACGATCTGAACCGCATTAACCAATACTACGATATGCTTGAACATCCGGACAGATGGCCGTCCACAGAGCTTTCTGTGGAAAAAGCCCTGGATCTCACCCATACCATAGACAAGAAAATCTCTGAATATCAGACAGTCCTCACCGACTTGGAAGCCCAGCGTGAAAAGATTGTGGAGTCCATGAAGATCATCCAGCCTTTCCGAGAGCTGGATTATAACCTATCTTCGATCCTCCACTTTCAATTTGTCCATTACCGTTTCGGACGCATTGAGAAGGAATATTTTAACAAATTTGACAAATATGTCTATGAAAATCTGGATACCGTATTCTATCAATGCCATACGGATGATGAATATGTCTGGGGCGTCTATTTCGCTCCCAAATCCCTGATCCATAAGATTGATGCTGTGTTCTCGTCCATGCATTTCGAACGTATTTATGTGCCCGATGATTACAATGGCACGGCTTCGGAGGCTTATTCGGAACTGAGCAGTGAATTTGACCGGCTCCAAAAAGAAATCAATGCCCAGAAGATGGAGCAGGACAATTACCTGAAAGCCCATGTGGAAAAAATCGTGTCCGCCAAGCACACTCTGGAAATGCTCTCCAGCAATTTTGACGTGCGTAAGGTGGCCGCCTGCACCCATGGCAAAAAGGATGTTTTCTATATCCTCTGCGGCTGGATGTCCGAAGAAGACACGAAGAAATTCCAGCGGGATATTGAAAATGACGATGAGCTTTTGTGTATTATTGAAGATCACGAGCCGACAAAAAAGGCTCCCACAAAATTGAAGAATCCCAAGCTGATCCAGCCATTTGAGATGTTCATCCGCATGTACGGCCTGCCGGCCTACAACGAAATGGACCCTACTTGGTTCGTCGCACTGACCTATGCCTTCATTTTCGGCACCATGTTCGGGGACGTGGGCCAGGGACTTTGCCTGGTCATCGGAGGCGCACTGCTGTACCGCTTTAAGCATGTGACTCTGGCTGCGATCATCAGCCTGGCCGGAATCTTCTCCACTATTTTTGGATTCTTATACGGCAGCTTCTTCGGATTCGAAGAAATCATCCCCGCCTTATGGCTCAAGCCTAAGACAGCGATGATCACCCTGCCCTTTATTGGCACGATGAACACCGTTTTCGTCGTAGCCATTGCCTTCGGCATGTTCCTGATCCTGGTCACGATGATCTTCCATATCATCAATGCCTTCCGGGCACATGACACCGAGAACAAATGGTTTGACCAAAATGCTGTCGCAGGATTTGTCTTCTATCTCGCCCTAGTGGTGACCATCGTCCTGTACATGACCGGACATACCCTTCCCGCTACTGCAGTGTTAGTGGTGATGTTCGTCCTGCCTTTAATTATCATCATGCTCAAGGAGCCTCTGACTCACTTGGTATTGAAGAAAAAACCGATCATCGAAGGCAGCAAAGGCATGTTTTTTGTACAGAGCTTTTTTGAATTATTTGAAGTCATGCTCAGCTATCTTTCCAACACCCTGTCCTTTGTCCGTATGGGAGCTTTCGCAGTCAGCCATGCGGCCATGATGGAAGTGGTGCTGATGCTGGCCGGAGCCACTTCAGGCAGCCACATCAACTGGCTGGTAGTGATTTTAGGAAACATTTTTGTATGCGGCATGGAAGGCCTGATCGTGGGCATCCAAGTCCTGCGTCTGGAATACTATGAGATGTTCAGCCGCTTTTACAAAGGCAACGGCCGGGAGTTCCGCCCGTTCCTCACCAAACAGCCTGGAAAAGATATCCGGTAATCTATTTAAATTTCAAGGAGGATTTTTATTATGACAACACTTATTCAAATTACAACCGCCATCGCTTTGGTCCTTAGCATCATCATTCCATTTGGTGTATTCTTTCTGGGAGAGAAGAACAAAAAACGTTACAAAAAGTCATTGGCTGCCAATTGCTTTTGCTTCTTCGGCCTCCTGTTAGTGGGCACCATCGTCGCCTTCTCCGGCACCGTTACTGTGAAAGCGGCGGCTGACTCTTCCGCCGGACTGGCCACAGGACTTGGATACCTGGGTGCCGCTCTGGTTACCGGTTTATCCGGTATCGGTTCCGGTATCGCCGTTGCCAGCTCTGCCAGCGCAGCCTTGGGAGCTATCAGCGAGGACGGTTCTTTATTTGGTAAATCCATGATCTTCGTAGCTATGGCAGAAGGTATTGCCCTCTACGGACTGATCATTTCCTTCATGATCTTAGGTCAGCTTTAATAAAAAGGTGGGGATCTTATGAAAATGTACTTAATCAGTGACAACATCGACACTTACACCGGCATGCGCCTGGCAGGAGTGGAAGGTGTTGTGGTACACGAGCGGGAAGAGCTGCGGGAAGCCCTGGAACATGCTTTCGCAGATAAAGACATCGGCATTCTCCTGCTTACGGAAAAATTCGGCCGGGAATTTCCGGAACTGGTGGACGAGGTGAAGCTCCATCACAAAACCCCGTTGATCATTGAGATACCAGACCGCCATGGGACCGGCCGGAAACCTGATTTTATAACATCCTATGTAAACGAAGCCATCGGACTAAAACTATAGGTAGGTGAACCAAATGACAGTGGAAGAAAAATTGCAGCATTTTTATGACGTCGCTGTGGGGGAAGCCCAAAAAGAGGCGGACGAAATGCTGGAAAAACATCAGCAGATCCTGACACAGCAGTTTGAATCCCATAAACAGGAAAAACGCAGCCAGGCGGAGCAGGATATCAAAGCTGAAGTTGATCATGCCAAACGGGAAGTGAACAAAGCGCTGTCTTCCCAGCAGCTGATCATCAAAAGAGACTGGACCAAAAGACAGACTGAATTGAAGGATAAATTATTTGTAGAAGTCAAAGATAAACTGGAAGCGTTTATGGCTTCTCCTGAATACGAAAAATATCTGACCGATAAGATCCTGGCCGCAAGCGAGTTGGCCGCCGGTGAGGAAATCCGCATCTACGTGACCCCTGCCGACGAATCCAGGATCCATTCCCTGACCGCTTCCACCGGACTTCCCATCGAAGTTGCCGGCGAACCGTTCATGGGCGGCATCAAGGCAGTCATTCCAGGAAAAAATATTCTGATCGATTATTCCTTCCTGGATTCCTTCATTGCCTTGAGAAGGGATTTCACCTTTGACGGAGGGCTGCATCATGAATAAACGAACCGGAACGATCTACGGCGTCAACGGACCCGTAATTTATCTGAAGGGAAATACCGGCTTTAAAATGTCTGAAATGGTCTATGTGGGCAAGGAAAACCTGGTCGGTGAAGTCATTTCCCTAAAAAAAGACATGACCACCATTCAGGTCTACGAAGAGACCACCGGCTTAAAACCCGGGGAGACCGTCACCGCCACCGGCGATGCTATCTCCGTATTGCTGGGCCCCGGCATCATACACAATATCTTTGACGGCATCCAGCGTCCGCTGGAGGAAATCGCCAAAGCCTCCGGCAAATACATCTCCAGAGGTGTCAATGTGAACTCTCTGGATACCCAGAAAAAATGGGATGTTCATATGACTATTGCCAAAGGCGAAGAGGTACATCCGGGCACGATCATTGCTGAGGTGCCTGAAACAAAATCCATTCTTCACAAATCCATGGTACCGCCCACTATGGAAGGTACCGTTGTGAGCGTGGTTCCCGATGGGCAATACACCATCCTGGATACCATCGCCGTAATAAAAACCAGGGACGGAGAGGAAAAAGAATTAAAACTGGCCCAGAAATGGCCGATCCGTGTTCCCCGCCCCACTTACAAACGATTCCCAGCCAGCATTCCGCTGGTCACCGGACAGAGAATCCTGGATACCTTGTTCCCCATCGCCAAAGGCGGCACTGCTGCCGTACCCGGCGGCTTCGGGACCGGTAAGACCATGACCCAGCATCAGATCGCCAAATGGTCCGATGCGGATATCATCATTTACATCGGCTGCGGTGAACGAGGCAATGAGATGACTGAGGTACTGGAGGATTTCAGCAAGCTCGTTGACCCCAAATCCGGCAACCTGATGATGGACCGTACCACCTTGATCGCCAACACCTCCAACATGCCTGTGGCTGCCCGTGAAGCCTCCATCTACACCGGCGTCACGCTGGCAGAATACTACCGGGATATGGGCTACGATGTGGCAATCATGGCAGACTCCACCTCCCGGTGGGCAGAAGCCCTGCGTGAGCTGTCCGGACGTCTGGAAGAGATGCCTGCCGAGGAAGGTTTTCCGGCCTATTTGGCATCCAAGCTGTCCGCTTTCTATGAGCGTGCCGGCATGATGCAGAATTTAAACGGCACCGAAGGCTCTGTATCCATCATCGGCGCCGTATCCCCCCAAGGCGGTGACTTCTCCGAGCCCGTGACCCAGAATACCAAGCGTTTTGTCCGCTGCTTCTGGGGGCTTGACAAAGCTCTGGCTTATGCCCGCCATTTCCCGGCCATCCACTGGCTCACCAGCTACAGCGAATATCTGGAAGACCTGGCGCCTTGGTACCGCCAGAATGTCTCTCCCAAATTTGTCGCCGACCGGAACCAGATCATGGCCATTTTGAACCAGGAAAGCTCTCTGATGGAAATCGTTAAGCTTATCGGAAGCGACGTGCTCCCAGACGACCAAAAGCTGGTGCTGGAGGTGGCCCGGGTCATCCGCCTTGGCTTCCTGCAGCAAAATGCCTTCCATGACGAGGATACCTGTGTCCCCATGGAAAAACAATTCCAGATGATGGAAATCATCTTATACTTATATGAAAAAGCCAAGGCCCTGATCAACATGGGAATGCCTATGTCCGTACTGAAAGAAGACAATATTTTTGAACGGATCATTTCCATCAAATACGATGTGCCCAACGACCAGCTGGACAAATTCCAGGACTACCGCACAGGAATCGACCAATTCTATGACAACGTTTTAGAGAAAAACGGTTAAGGAGGAAAGTTTATGTCAATTGAATATTTAGGCTTAAGCGAAATAAACGGCCCTCTGGCTGTGCTGGAAGGCATCCGGGATGCCGCCTATGAAGAAATCGTAGAGTTCAAAATGGACGATGGCACCCAGAAGCTCGGCCGTATCGTGGAAATATATGAAGACAAAGCTGTGATCCAGGTATTTGAAGGAACAGAAAACATGTCTCTGGAAAATACCCACACCCACCTCACCGGCCGGCCCATGGAAGTGGCGCTGTCCACTGAGATCCTGGGCCGTACCTTTAACGGCATCGGGCAGCCCATTGACGGGCTGGGAGAGATCACACCGGAGGTCTCCTTGAATATTAACGGGCTTCCTCTGAATCCCGTGTCCAGGGAATATCCCCGTAACTATATCAATACCGGTATCTCCGCCATTGACGGGCTGACCACACTGATCCGTGGGCAGAAGCTGCCCATCTTTTCCGGAAACGGTCTGCCTCATGATAAATTAGCCGCCCAGATTGTACAGCAGGCTTCCCTGGGCAGCAATTCCGATGAAAAATTTGCTATCGTATTCGCCGCCATGGGCGTCAAATATGATGTGGCGGAATTCTTCCGCCGCACCTTTGAAGAAAGCGGAGTTTCCGATCATGTGGTCATGTACCTTAACCTGGCTAATGACCCAGTGGTAGAACGTCTGCTGACTCCGAAAATCGCTCTCACTGCCGCGGAATATCTGGCTTTTGAACAGGGTATGCACATCCTGGTCATCCTCACAGATATTACTTCTTTCTGTGAGGCCATGCGTGAGGTTTCCTCCTCCAAAGGGGAAATCCCCTCCCGTAAAGGCTATCCCGGCTATCTGTACAGTGAATTGGCCACTCTTTATGAGCGGGCCGGCATCGTCAGAGGCGGCACCGGATCTGTCACCCAGATCCCCATCCTGACCATGCCCAATGACGATATCACCCATCCGATCCCTGACCTCACCGGCTATATCACCGAGGGCCAAATCGTACTGGAGCGCCAGCTTCACGGGCAGGCCATCTATCCGCCCATCAATGTGCTTCCTTCTCTGTCACGACTGATGAAGGACGGCATCGGTAAGGGCTATACCAGGGAAGACCATCAGGATCTGGCCAACCAGCTTTTCTCCTGCTATGCTAAGGTGGGTGACGCAAGAGCGCTGGCTTCCGTTATCGGTGAGGATGAACTGTCTCCGCTGGATAAGCGCTATCTGGTCTTCGGCAACGCCTTTGAACATGAATTTGTAGGCCAGAGTGAGACCGAAAACCGTTCCATTGAAGAGACGCTGGACATTGGCTGGAGGCTTTTAGGCCTGCTGCCAAAAGACGAACTCGACCGTATCGACACCAAGATTCTGGATCGGTACTATAAAGCAACGGAGGAATAACTCCCGCCGCTTTGACTTCAAATAAAGGCAGGTGATTCTATGGATCCGAATACATTTCCCACCAAAGGCAACCTGATATTGGCGAAAAACTCCTTAAAGCTTTCCCGGCAGGGTTACGAACTGATGGATAAAAAGCGAAACATCCTCATCCGGGAAATGATGGAGCTCATCGACAAGGCCAAAGACATACAGGATCAGATTGACGCTACCTTCCGTACTGCCTATGCTGCCCTGCAGAAAGTGAATATGGAGATGGGAATTGCCATGGTGCAGCAGGTTTCCCATACCGTGCCCATCGAAAACTCCATCCGCATCAAGACAAGAAGCGTCATGGGTACCGAGATCCCGCTGGTGGAATACGATAAAAAAGGGGCCACCCCCACCTATGGCTACTACTCCACAAAGGTCTCCTTAGACGAGGCAAAGGCTGCCTTTGAACATGTGAAGGAGCTGTCCGTGGAATTATCCATGATTGAAAACTCAGCCATTCGTCTGGCCACCAATATCAAAAAAACCCAGAAAAGGGCCAATGCCCTCAAAAATATCACGATTCCCAAATTCGAGACTTTGAGCAAGGATATCCAAAATGCTCTGGAAGAAAAAGAACGTGAAGAATTTACCCGTCTGAAAGTGATCAAACGTCAGCATGGGTAACTTGTAAATACCAGTGAAGGGCCGATTTCGGCCCTTTATTGATGTTCATCATTCAATCCTATCCACCAATAAGGCCGTCTCCTGAAAGCTTTTCAAAGCTTCCAGAAGACGGCCTCTTTATTTCCTGTGTTCCCATTATTTTACTCATTCACGCAATGTTAATGCGCCTATATCGTCTCAACATTTCGTGAGTTTTCAGATAAATTTTCACTTCGCCCCCTAAATTGTGTCGAATTTTGACTATAAAAAAGTCAATATCTTTTCCACCTTTTTTGGGTTTTCGGACAAATAAACAAAACGTATGTTCCTATCAATTTTATGTAAATCAATTAAAATCACCCTTTTTTGTGTGGATAATGTGTATAACTTGGTGTATAACTCCATTTTCCAAGGTTTCGCAAATTTTTCAATGTGGATAACTTTTCCCTTCTATTGTTTATACCAACATACAAATTTTATCAAATTTTGTGTATATTGTACAATATTTGATTTCTTTCGACAAACCCCAAGAAAAAACCAGGCATTTTTCATTCACTCTGACTTCCCGCCTCTTATCAGACAGGAAGTGTCAGCAAATATTTCTGTATGGAATGCACAGCATTAGCGCCGTCAGAAGCTGCTGTAATAATCTGACGCATTTCCTTTGTCCGCACATCTCCTGCCGCAAAGATCCCCTCGACACTGGTCTTCCCGTCTTCTCCGGCCACCAGGTAGCCTTTGTCATCCTGCTCAACCAAACCGGTAAAGCTCTCCGTATTGGGCTGTATTCCCACTGCAATAAATACCCCGTTTACTTCCAGACTGGTGACAGAACCGTCCGTTTTATTCTCAATGGTCACCCCGGTCACTTCCTCTTCTCCATCAATGGAGACGACCACACTATTCCAGCACATTTCCACATTTTCCATAGCCAGCAGATTCTCCTGGAGGATTCTCTCTGCCCGCAGCTCGTCCCTCCGGTGGATCACATATACCTTTTTGCAGATGCGCGCCAGCAGGATCGCATCCTCCACCGCCACATTGCCGCCTCCGACCACGGCCACCGTCTGATCCTTATAGAACGCTCCATCACAGGTCGCACAGTAAGAAACGCCCGCTCCGGCAAGCTCCTCTTCCCCCGGCACGCCCAAAAGGCTGTGTCTGGCTCCAGCAGCGATCAAAACCGTCTTAGTCTCATAGACAGACTTGTTCGTGATCACCTTTTTGATGCTTCCCTCGGACCGGATCTCCTTGACATTTTCCCTGACCGGCCGTATTCCTGTTTTCTCCGCATGTGCCTTCATCGCTTCTGCCAGCTCCAACCCGGTGACTCCAGGAAGCCCTGGATAATTATCCACCTCTGAGGTATTGATAATCTGGCCGCCGTTTGCAAAGCTTTTTTCCAGCAGCAGTGTATGCAGTCTCGCGCGCTGGGCATAAATTGCAGCGCACAGACCGGCTGGCCCGGTCCCGATAATGATCAAATCGTACATATTCTTTCCTCCAAATATCTAACGCCTTTTGATACAAAAATACTAAAAAGTCCCTATTCTTTTCCCATCATAGCATAGAAATATCGGTTTTCCAATATGATAATAAAGAGTCCAACTCACGAAGAGGAATCCCTATGCTCGTTTCAAAAAAATGCAGGCCCCTGCGGATCGCACTGCTTCTCCTGCTGGCTCTTTTTTTGGGGCTCGGAGCCGGCTTTCTTACCCGTCACATCTTTTCTGCGGATGCCCGTTTCGAATCCTTTACGGAGAAATTTTTTCTTCAGGAGGTCTCCGGAAACACATTGAATCTGCATTACACCATTGCCCACCCGGAAGACTATGGGATCCGTCCCACTTCCATCACCTTAGGTTCTGCGGATGCGGATCCGAAACAGGCTCAGAAAACGCTCACACAATACATAAACACCTTAAAAAAATTTCCGTACCAAAAGCTTTCTCTGGCCAACCGCCAGACCTATGACATGCTCCTTCTCTATTTCAAGACAGAACTTTCCTTAGGCGATAACTATCTGCTGGAAGAGCCCCTCGGCCCAAGTCTTGGGATCCAGGCGCAGCTCCCCGTCCTTCTGGCCGAATACACCTTCTACGATGAGCAGGATATCCTGGATTATCTGCAGCTTCTCACCTGCATTGGCCCATATTTTGACAGCATCCTGTCCTTTGAGGAAAAAAAGGCTGAAGCCGGTTTCTTTATGAGTGACGCTACCCTGGACCGGATCTTAGACCAATGCAGCTCCTTTCTCACCACGGCAAAAGACAGCTATTTGACTGAAATTTTCCAGGATAAACTCAAAGCCTTTACCAGCTTTCCGGAAGAAAAACTCCAAAAATACAGATCTGTCCATGATAAAGTACTGAACCAGCATGTATTCCCTGCCTATCAAAAGCTGATGAATGGTTTAGAGGCCCTTCGGGGCCGCGGAAAAAACCCCTATGGCCTCTGCTATTTTGACCACGGACGGGAATATTACGAATATCTGCTCCACAGCCAGTCCGGTGTCTATACCACCGTGGATGAAGCCAGGGAGCGCCTATTAAAACAGCTTTCCTCCGACTCCCAGGAAATGGTGCAGCTGCTCACCGCCAACCCAGCCCTTCTCGGACAATACGAAAAAGACATCCCGGATTTTGCGCCCTCCGATGCCTTAACGCTTCTTCAGGAAAAATGCAGGACCGATTTCCCTGCCCTGACAGATATTCCTTATGAGGTTAAGTATGTCCATAAATCCCTGGAAGAATTCTCAAGTCCCGCATTTTATCTGACTCCGCCCATGGACACCAATTCTCCCAACACCATCTATATTAACCGTTCCAACAAGCCCAGCAACCTGGAGCTTTTTACTACCCTGGCACATGAAGGCTTTCCCGGGCATCTCTACCAGACCAACTATTTTTCCCGGTGCGACTCCCAAAATATCCGCCATCTTCTGAGCTTTGGCGGCTACGTAGAAGGCTGGGCCACCTATGTGGAATCTTACGCCTATGGCTATTCCGGCCTGGATGCCGGCCTGGCACGGCTGAATTGGCTAAACCGCTCCTTAAATCTCTGCCTCTATTCTCTCATGGACATCGGGATCCATTACTACGGCTGGACGCTGTCCCAGGCCGGACAATTTCTCTCCGGCTTCGGCATCAAGGAAAGCTCTGTCCTGTCTGAAATTTATCAATACATTGTGGAAACACCGGGAAACTATTTGAAATACTATTTGGGATATCTGAATTTCCTGGATCTGAAAACAGAAATGGAAAAGAAAGAAGGGGCTGATTTCCAGCTCCCCAAATTTCACGAGAAAGTATTAAAAATCGGGCCGGTCCAGTTCCCCGTCCTGAAAAAATATATCGCCGAATAAAGCCCCTATCCGGGGCTTTATCTATTTCGGAAAAAACAGCGCAGCTTTCTAAGAGCCCGCTCCAACGCCTGGATTTCCTCCGGATCCATGTCCGCCACTAACGCCTGGACCATCTCTTCATGAAACCGCTGGTGATGCAAAAAAGCAGCCAGCCCTTTTTCGGACAGCGACAGCAGCACCACACGCCGGTCCGTATCACTCCTCTGCCGGGTGACATATCCTTTTTTGACCAGATTGTTCACCGCAATCGTAAGTGTTCCCACCGTTACGTTTAAGCTGGCAGCCACTGAGGACATATTCCGGGGTTCCTGGTTGCCGATGGCCTCCAGGATATGCATGTCATTCCCAGAAATATCCTTGAATTCTGACGCCGTCAGCGCCTTTTCTTCGATGTCTTGAATCTCACGGAATAAATTCACCAGCACATCATTAAATGTATCGTAATGGCTCATAGGATCCTCCCTTTTTCCAATCTCGGACCGCACAAAACAGGCATGATATCTTTACTTTCGATTATACACCACTTAGTTTGATTTTCAAAGTATTATTTGCACAAAATACATAAACCTTGTAAACCAAGAGCAGTTTTGTTATAATGAGAGCACTTAGCAAGTACCCGTCAAAGGCGCCGTACAAGATTTTAAGCTCTTATGCCCAGGCACTGAGCCAGCCAAACGGTATCACTGGCAGCCATGGCATCATAAGAATGCAAAACGAACAAACGACTTCGGTTTTTTTGAGAAAACGAGGATAATCCAATATGAAACGACCTGATATCAACACACCGTTGAATTTCACAGAAAAATATAAATCCCGCATCAGCCTGATCGTATCTGTAATCACCATGCTGGTACTCTGCCTCTTTCTCGGTCAGATGGACAAGATTTTCATCCAGACCCCCAAGAAAGAAAAAGCGAAGCAGGAGAAGCAGCTAGAAGAGCAGGACCAGGCAGCCCAGGCAGCTCCGGAAGTGTACACCGCCTCTTTTGTGGCCGTGGGCGACAACCGTTTCAGCAGCTCCTTGATTTCTTCCGGTTATAATGAAGAAACTGACAGCTATAATTTTGATCCTATTTACAGCAAGATCCAATCTGAAATTTCCGGCGCAGATTTTGCACTGGTCAACCAGGAGACCGTCTTTACGGAGGACCCCGATTCCTACAGCGGCGAAGACACCTTTGCTTCCCCTACCGCAGTGGGAGACGCTCTCGTCAATGCAGGCTTTGACGGAATTGCCTGCGCCAGCGACCACATGGACGACTTCGGCTCTTCTATGATCACAGAAACCTTGAATTACTGGAATACCGCTCATCCGGATGTACATATTTTAGGAATCCACCCTTCCGAAACGGATGCCGGCACCATTACGGTGGTGGATGTGAACAATATCAAGGTGGCTCTGTTGGATTACACCGGCTCCTCCTACACCGCACAGCTGGAGGATGATGAGACTTATATGATCGACCAGCTGGAAAAGACTAAGGTCAGCGCCGATATTGCAAAGGCAAAGGCAGAGAGCGACTGCATCATCGTCTATGCCAACTGGGGCGACGACGATTCCTCCGAGGTGTCCGATACCCAGAAGCAATGGGCCAGCTTTTTCCTCAGCCAGGGCGTGCAGGTCACCATCGGGGTCAACCCCAGACAGGTGCAGCCCTTTGAAACCCTGACCGATGCCTCCGGCAATTCCATGCTGGTTTATTATTCTCTGGGGAATTTTGTTTCCACGCAGGGCGAGATTCCAAGACTTTTAGAGGGCATGGCCAAATTTACCATTGAGAAGACGGTTGCCGCAGGCGCCAGCTCTGCCGCCGATACCTTAGACCCGAACACCACTCCCACTGCCACCCCTGCTTCAGGTGATAGTTTAACACCGACAGCAGCGCCGGATACCAGTGTGACACCGGCCACAGAACCGGATGCCAGCATGACACCGACTGTGACGCCAGCCAGCACGACCCCTGCCGGGGATGCCAGCGTAACCCCCTCCACACAGCCAGATGCTTCCCAAACACCAGACAGCACTGGTGCCCAAGGCAGTGTCTCCACCACCAACGGAACAGTTACTATCCGGATCACTGCAAGCTCCCTGGAACCCATGGTCATGCATTATAACTATGATGAAAATATCTATGAAGTCTATATGCTCAGCCAATATACCGATGAGCTGGCCGAAAACCACAGCATTCATGATATGATCGAAGATGAATTTACCATAGCCAGTCTGCAGAGTCTGTTCCAGACCAAGACCCATGCCGAGACAGGCACAACGGGAAGCGCCGATTCCACCGGCGATTTGGATAATGATTCTGATAACGGCTCTGACGATGGATACGACGACGGCTCTGACAGCGGTTATGATGACGGTTCCGGCGATGGCTACGACGACGGCTCCGACAGCGGTTATGATGACGGTTCCGGCGATGGCTACGATGACGGCTCTGACAGCGGTTATGACGACGGTTCCGTTGATGGCTACGATGATGGCTCCGACAGCGGCTCTGAAGAAAGTTCCTACGAATAAATACTTTTTATAAATATAGGAAAAAGAAGCATTGTTTTCCCTCGTGGAAACACAATGCTTCTTTTTTTGTATCCGTCAATTTTATGGCCCAAAGTCCTCATTTTACCTTATAAAATAACTTTCTGGCGTTGTCCCTGGTCACAGCTTCCACCTCTTCTGCGGAAATCCCCTTGATTTCTGCGATCTCCTGGGCGATGTACGGAAGATTCCAGGAAGAATTCCGTTTTCCCCGGTTGGGCGCTGGCGCCAGATAAGGGCTGTCCGTTTCCAGGAGGATCTGCTCCAGCGGTGCATAGGCCGCCACTTCTTTCAATTTTCTCGCATTTTTGAAAGTGACCACGCCGCCGATTCCGATATAAAGCCCCATATTCAAATATTCCCGGGCAAGCTCTTTTCCATAGGAAAAACAGTGGATCACCCCGCCAGACATCTCTTTGGCATGAAGAGCCTTCATCATCTGCAGCGTGTCATTGGCGGCATCCCGGCTGTGGATGATAAAAGGAAGCTTCTCTTCCCTGGCAACCTCCATCTGCCTTTCAAACCATTCCTTCTGCACCTGATGGTTTTCCTTATCCCAATAATAGTCTAGACCGATCTCTCCCACAGCCACTGTTTTTTCATGCCGGCAGAGGCTTTGGATCCTCTTTAGGATCTCCTCATCCATTTTCCCCGCATCATCGGGATGTACGCCCACAGCACCATAGACGAAAGGATAACGTTCCATCAAAGCCACCGTATCCCCGATCCGGTCCGCTTCGGCACAGACATTGATCACTGTCTCGATCCCATGTTCCCGCATCCCCTCCAAGAGAATCTCCCGATCCTGCGCAAAGGCTTCGTCATCATAATGTGCATGTGTTTCAAAAATCATTCTGGGTCCCTCGTTTCTTTCTTAGTCTCCACATTTCCGGCTTCCATGGGCAAAATCGTCATCTCATCCCCCTGGCAGATGTGGCCGCCGCGGATCACCCGGGTGAAGACGCCCTCCCGGGGCATGATACACTCGCCCATCCGTTTGAAAATCTCACAGCCGCTGTGACATTCCTTGCCGATCTGGGTCAGCTCCAGGATCACATCACGGCAGAGAAACCGGGTTCCCACCGGCAGAGAGGCAAAATCAATGCCTTGTACCACCAGGTTTTCCCCGAAGGCGCCGTCCTCCACTTGGGCACCTTTGGCCCGGAACGCATCGATCTTTTCCTGGGACAGAAGGCTCACCTGGCGGTGCCATTTTCCCGCGTGGGCGTCCCCTTCCATTCCCCAGTCCTCAATGAAATCTGCTTCCCGCACATTCCTTTTCTCAGTCCCTTTTTTCTCACTTCTGCATACCGCTATGACTTTTCCCATAATTCCTCCATTTTTACAAAAGGAATGCGCACCGAAAGCCCGTCACCGGGCGCAGTTGCCGGCCTCCCCCTGCAAAATCTCCAACCCATGTTCTAACGTATCAATGATATATTCCAGACATTCCCTCACCGCCTTCGGACTTCCGGGCAGATTGACGATCAGCGTCTTGCCCCGGATTCCCGCCGCTGCGCGGCTGAGCATAGCCCGTTTAGTAAACTGCAGGCTATACGCCCGCATCGCCTCCGGAATCCCCGGAACCAATCGTTCCACCACGTCTGCCGTGGCCTCCGGCATACAATCCCTATCAGAAAATCCAGTCCCTCCGGTGGTCAAAATCAAATCCGCCTCTCCCCGGTCTGCGATTTCCCGCATACGGACAGAGAGCTGGTAACGGTCATCTGGCAGCACCTCCATGGACACCGTCTGATATCCATTCTGCTCCACAATCTCCCGGATCGCCGGGCCGCTTAAATCCTCCCGCTCTCCCCGGTATCCGGAATCGCTGGATGTCAGGATCGCCACTCGTTTCATCTTCTCATCCTCCAATCTGTGACATGCACATGGTCTCTGTCTGATCTAACCCCTTCGGCGTCCGGAACGCATGGCTCACCGGCTTTTCTGCCACAGCCTGTAAAATGGCCGCCTCCAGCGCCCTTCTCTGTGCTTCTTTGCTTTTTCCGCTCCTTAGGATCTGTCTCAGGTCGCAGCCTGCCGCATACTGGAGACAGGTTTTCAAATACCCCTGGGAAGTGAGCCGGATCCGGTTGCAGGAGGTGCAGAATTTATGGCTGATGGCGCTGATAAAACCAATTTTCCCCTGAAATCCCTCCACTGTAACATAATGCCCGGGCCCGGGCCCCAACACGCCTTCATAAGGCACCAGGGGACCAAACTGCGCTTCCAAAAGCGTGCGGATCTCGTCCTCCGGCATACAGGTGAACTGCTCTCCCAAACCGATGGGCATCATTTCAATAAAGCGCACATGCACGGGATGATCCTTGGCCAGCTTAGCCATTTGACACAGATCCTGTCCCTCTTTTCCCAGAGGCACACAATTAATTTTTAAGGCAATCTGGGGGAACTCCAACGCCTTCTTGATCCCTGCCATGGTCTCCGTAAAAGCATCCCGTCTGGTGATCTTCTTATAGGTTAGCGGATCCAGCGCATCCAGGCTGATATTCAACCCGTCCAATCCAGCTTTGACAAGCGCCTCCATCTGTCCCGCCAATGCCACCCCATTGGTGGTCATAGTCACGCAGGAAATGCCTGGCACTTTCTTAATATCGCGGATAATTTCGGGCAGATGGCGCCGCACCAAAGGCTCGCCTCCGGTGATCTTAATCTTAGAAATTCCCAGCCCGGCCATGACCTCACAGACCATAAGAATTTCTTCATGGCTTAAGATTAGACTATGATCCACCTGCTCCACTCCGGTCTTTGGCATACAATAGACGCAGCGCAGATTGCAGCGGTCTGTCACAGAAATCCGCAGATAATCTATATTTCTCCCATAGGAATCCATCATATTTGCTCCTTGCGGCTGCCGGCAGTGCAGCCGGCCTTTTGGCCACCAAAATTTTTGTATTTACCTTATAATATTTTATTATAGTAGCTTTCCGCGAAAGCGTCAACTAAAGACGGAAGAAAGTCCCAAGACTCCCTTCCGTCATCAACATCTTATTTATTCTCTTCCCATCTTACGTTGAATCGCCTTGATCAGCTCCACGATCGGAATGATGGTCACTGCCAGCAGCAAAGCCACACCGTATTCCATCAATGAAATATGCTCAAAACCAAACGCATTGGCCAAAAACGGCACATAGATCACCGCCGTGGTCAGGACCAGGGACAATGCCATGGCGCCCCATAAAAATACATTTTCCGTCTTTAACGTAAATACAGATTTTCTTCGAGAACGCATATTAAAGGAGTGACAAATCTCAATCATAGACAGCGTCAAGAACGCCATACTCATTCCGTCGGGGCTGTTCACGATCTCCCACCGGCCGGCTTCTATATAATGACCGATAAAATAGGACAGCAGCGTAATGATCGTCACGATGACGCCCTGGATTGCGATATCCACACCCATGCCGCCTGCAAAGACGCCCTCTTTTGCATCTCTGGGAGCGCGTTTCATGATATCCGGCTCCGCCTTCTCCATCCCAAGGGCCAGCGCCGGGAAGCAGTCCGTGATCAGGTTGATCCACAGAAGGTGCACCGGCTTCAAAACGGTAAAGCCCAGCAATGTGGCAAAGAAGATTGCCAGAACCTCTGCCAGGTTAGAAGCCAGCAGAAATTGGATAGACTTCCGGATATTGTCATAAATCCGGCGGCCCTCCTCCACCGCAGATACGATGGTGGCAAAGTTGTCATCCGCCAAAACCATATCCGCCACATTTTTCGTCACATCCGTACCGGTAATGCCCATGCCCACACCGATATCCGCACTCTTGATGGATGGCGCATCATTGACACCGTCGCCGGTCATGGCCGTGATTTTCCCTTTTTTCTTCCATGCTTTTACGATACGCACCTTATGCTCCGGCTGTACCCTGGCATAGACGGAATATTTTTCAATGCTGTTGTCCAGATCTTCCTCTGACATTTCATCCAACAGACTGCCGGTGACTGCCTGTTCCTGGCTCTCTATGATACCCAGCTCCATGGCAATGGCAGCCGCCGTATCCCTGTGGTCCCCAGTAATCATAATCGGACGGATTCCCGCCTGCCGGCACTCTTCTATCGCTGCCATAACCTCCGGCCTCACCGGGTCGATCATCCCCGTCAGCCCCACATAGCAAAGCCCCTGTTCCAATGCTTCCGGGGCATAGGAATCTGGCTCCTTCTCCCAAATTCTCTGGGCCGCGCACAGCACCCGAAGCGCCTGATCTGCCATTCCTTTATTCTCTGCCAGGATTCTATTTCTCTGTTCATCGCTCATAGGCACTGCCTTACCATCCGCCAACACGTGGGTACAGCACTTGAGCACCTCATCCGGCGCACCCTTGGTATACTGGAGGATCTCCTGGTTTTCTGCCCGGTGCACCGTAGTCATCATTTTTCTTACAGAGTCAAAAGGAGCTTCTCCAATTCTGGGGAATTTTGCTTTCAGCTGATCCTTCGGAAACCCTTCTTTGGAAGCAAAATTAACCAGCGCGCACTCTGTGGGTTCTCCCACCGCCTGCCCATCTTCTCCCAGCTCAGAATCACTGCACAGGGCCATCGCACGGGCCAAAAGCGCGGTATCCTCTCCCACCGTCTTCACCACGGTCATTTTATTCTGGGTCAGGGTTCCTGTCTTATCGGAACAAATGATCTGGGTGCAGCCCAAGGTCTCCACCGCTGTCAGCTTACGAATGACTGCACTACGCTTAGACATGTTGGTGACGCCGATGGACAGCACGATGGTGACCACCGCAGCCAGACCCTCAGGAATCGCTGCCACCGCCAGACTCACCGCCACCATAAAGGTATCCAAGAGGCCTTCCCCGGAAATATTGGGATACATGCGCATTAGATTCACCATAAAAATCACCGCACAGATGCCAAGCACCAATATGCTTAAAATTTTGCTCAGCTGGCTTAATTTTCTCTGCAGTGGAGTGTCCTCATCCTTGGCATTGGCCAGCACATCGGCAATCTTGCCCATCTCCGTATTCATGCCTGTGCCCGTCACCACAGCCCGGCCGCGGCCATAGACGACCGTGCTGCCCATATAGAGCATATTTTTACGGTCGCCTAGCGGTACATCCTTCTCCGCTCCCAAAGACAGCCTGTCACACACTTTATCCACCGGAACCGATTCCCCAGTCAAAGCCGCCTCTTCCACCTTCAGGCTGGCGCTCTCAATGATCCGGGCATCGGCCGGGACCGCATCCCCCGCTTCCAATACGACCACGTCACCAGGCACCAGCTCTTCACTTTTCATCTCCGTCATGCTGCCGTCACGCAATACCTTTGACGTAGCCGCTGTGATCTCCTGAAGCGCCTCGATGGCCTTTTCCGCTTTACTTTCCTGGAAGACACCCAGTACTGCGTTGATAATGACCACTGCCATAATGATGATCACGTCCGCAAAGGATTCCCCCGCATAGACAGCCGTAATGCCGGAAACCAGCGCGGCCACGATCAATACAATGATCATGGGATTGGCCAATTCTTTCAGAAAACGCTGAAATAACGATGCCTTCTTGCCTTCCTTGAGCTTATTTTTTCCATATTTTTCTAGCCTTCCGGCCGCCTCCTGGGAAGAAAGCCCGTCTTCACCGGTATTCCATTCCTTCAGCACTTCCTTCGTATCTGACAGATACTCTCTCATAACTGTCCCTCCTTGTTATTTGGACCCTACGTCTTTTATTTTCGAAACCTTTTCAGCAATTGCACCACCGGCAGATTCACCAGCGCCAAACCATACACCGTCAAAAGCTGTGTCCACGCCAGCGTCTGTACCTGGAAAAAGCTATGCAGCGCAGGTACCATCAGCACTGCGGTGATCAGCAAAAATCCTGCGGCAAAAGCGCCTTGCATGTACTTATTATTAAAAAATCCCTTCCGGAACCATATCGGCCATTTTGACTTACAATTATAACCATGAACCAGACGGGACAGGCAAAGGGTCCCAAAAGCCATCGTACTGGCCAGCAGCGTATTTCCTCCCCGGTATCCGATCAGAAAAGCGATCAAGGTCATAAGTCCGATCACAAAGCCCTCGGTGCCGATGCTGAGCAAAAACGGCTTGGTCAAAATAGATTCATTCATCGGTCTGGGCTTTTCCTCCATCACCTCCCTGCGGTGAGGCTCCAGCCCCAAAGCGATGGCTGGAAGGCTGTCCGTAAGAAGATTGATGAACAGCAGATGAACGGCGGCAAAAGGCACTGGCAGGCCGAGAAGAGAGGCAAACAGCACCACCAAAATGCCCCCAAAATTGCCGGACAGCAAAAATTGGATCGCATTTTTTATATTACCATACACATTTCGTCCATTTTCCACTGCTTTTACAATAGTGGCAAAATTATCATCTGTCAAGACCATTGCCGCCGCATCCTTGGAAACTTCACTTCCCGTGATGCCCATAGCCACGCCGATATCCGCCTGCTTCAACGCCGGCGCATCATTGACCCCGTCTCCGGTCATACAGACGATATTCTGCCGATCCTGCCAAGCCTTCACAATACGGAGCTTATGCTCCGGCGAAACTCTGGCATAGACAGAGATCTTCGGCACAAATGCCCTAAGCTCTTCATCGGTCATATGCTCCACCTCGGCACCCTCGCAGGCTTCGGACAAATCCTCCAGAATGCCGATCTTCTTAGCGATGGCCGCCGCTGTGATTTTATGATCACCAGTGATCATAATCGGACGGATCCCTGCGCGGATACACTCCTGCACCGCCTGGGCGCTCTCCTGCCTGGGCGGGTCCATCATGGTCACAAGCCCCAAAAACGTCAGATCCTGCTCATCCTCCAGCGTCAGGCTGTGTCCCATCGCAAAGCGCTTATAAGCCACACCCAGCACACGCAGGCCCTGTTCGGAAAATTCCTGGTTTCTTCTGGCGATCTCTTTCTTATCCGCTTCTGTAATGGGAACGGCTTCTCCGTCTCTTTGTATCGAAGTTGTCCGGTCCATAAGTACATCCATCGCCCCTTTGGTCACCATGGTATACCCATCTCTAAGCTTATGAAAGGTGGACATCAGCTTCCGGCCGCTATCAAAGGGCAGCTCACTCAGCCTTGGATATGCGTTCCGCACTCTCGCCGCCGGAATTCCCAGGCGGTCTGTGATATTGATCAGCGCCGTCTCCGTCGGGTCTCCGATCTCCTCCCCATTCTCATTGATGGAGTCATTGCAGAGGATTGTCAGCCGCATCATATCTTTATGGTAAGGATTCTCCGGATCGATTTCAGAAGCCGGCACACATTGGCCTTCCACATAATAGTGTTCCACTGTCATTTTATTTTGTGTCAAAGTTCCGGTTTTATCCGAACAAATGACGGAAACGCTGCCCAAGCCTTCCACGGCCTGCAGTTTTCGGATGATCGCGCCCTCCTTGGCCATCTTCTGGGTGCCGAAAGCCAGCACAATGGTGACAATGGAGCTTAAAGCCTCCGGAATCGCAGCTACCGCCAACGCCACCGCGAACAAAAAAGCGTCCGCCACAGAACCGCCCCGGAGCACCTGTACGCCAAACAGCAGCGCACAGAAAAACAGAATAACCAAAGACAGCTTCCGTCCAAACTGGTCCAAATTCACCTGCAGTGGTGTCTTCTTCTCCGAAGTGCTCTTCAGCAGGCTGGCAATTTTTCCTACCTCTGTCTCCATGCCCACACTGGTAACCAGAAAGCGGCCTCTTCCATATGTAACAAAGCTCCCGGAATGAACCATGTTGCTGCGGTCCCCCAAAGGCAGCTCTCCTTCTAACGCCATTTCCGTCTTTTCCACGCTCACGCTTTCGCCTGTCAGAGCGCTTTCATCCACCTTCAGACTGGCACTTTCAATCACTCTGCCATCGGCCGGTATCGAATCACCCGCATCCAGACAGACCTCATCTCCCACGGTCACCTCCCGGCAGGGAATGGATACTACTATGCCGCCCCGAAGCACCTTCGCATTGGGTGCGGAGAGCTTTTTCAAACTGTTCAAAGACTGTTCTGCCTTTACTGTCTGCACTGTGCCCAAAATGGCATTGATCACAATTACTGTCAAAATAACGATGGCACTCTCACGCTCTCCCAAAAACAGCGACACCACTGCTGCCACGATCAGGATCATAACTAGAAAATCCTTGAATTGTTCGGCAAATACCTGTAAAATACTTTTTTTCTTTCCCTCCGACAACTCATTGGGTCCATACTGTTGCTGATGATCCTCCACCAGACCGTCATTTAAGGGTTCCAACGAACCATTTAGACTATTCCGGACCTCTTCTTCTGTCTGATTATAAAAATTCATCATCCAGTCTTGTCCTCTCCTTCTGCCATTCTATTTTTCATTCATATCTTCGGGTGTTAAAGTTGGCCTGAATCTTAGATACAAACAAAAAGAGACTTTTATTGTACAACAAAGGTACAATAAAAGTCTCGCTATTTCATTACGGTACGGATGAATTACTCATTCACCGGGATGACAATACCGCAAACACTCAGGTGCCAGCTACTCCCTCTTACTCTAGCACATCATACACAGCAAAGCCAAAAGTGTCAAGAGTTTTTTAGTAATTTCCCATTTTTTCATCATTATTTTCCTCCCAGTCTTCCTTTTTGGATTCAATGCCGAGCCTTTGGCAATAGCTCACTAATATACAGAAAACCTCGCCATTAGATGGACATTTTACAAGCTTGTAACCTGCCATCTCCTCCAAACGGTCCTTTGTCTGCTTCTTGCGCCAGGCTGTCTGAATGGCATTTCTGATGTTATGTTCAACGCAATTCGCGGTTGTATGAAAACGGAGTGCGATGTCTGGATACAACGCTTTTGTTAACAGCAGAAGATAGTCCTCATTTCCCAAGGCAAGCTTTAGTCCATAACACAAATACCGGTACCCCAAGTGCTTTTGAAAAATTCCCAGCCTTTGAATAATTCCTTTGATCTCCATAGTAATTCCTCCTTGTTTTTCATAAGTACGTATTAAAAGTAAAGCCAAAAAGTAGAAATCTGAAAATTTTGGAAAATATTCGAGACCAAGTTGTTCTTTTAAGCACACTTTTGCACGGATTTTGACGAAATAGCAGAAACAAAGTGGGCAAGTACAAGAAAGAATCCTGCTCGCAGGATTCTCCGCCTGCGGCGGGTCGCATAAGCGACATTCATCCCTTCCGCCGCAGTGCGATCCTGCACGGAGTGCTTTTTTATTGTATAGGAAATTCGAAGAACTTTCCTATACAATGAAAAAAGACCATAGGACACTGCCGTCCTATGGTCTGTAATCATTCCTATTTTTATTTTTTATCAGCAAATCTCTGCGCCAGCCGGCATATCCTTCTCTGGAACTACCAGAGCCAGATGTCCCTGCTCATCCTCTGCACAGAGGATCATGCCTTCAGATATCAATCCCGCCAGCTTTGCTGGTTTTAAATTGGTCAGTACCATAACCTTCTTGCCAACCATCTCTTCCGGAGAATAGTTAGACTTGATGCCGGATACAATCTGCCGTACCTGACTTCCAATTTTCACCTGGGAGCACAGAAGCTTTTTGGATTTTTTCACTTCCTCACAAGCAATGACCTCTCCCACCTGAAATTGCATCTTCATAAAGTCATCAAAGGTCACTTCCGGTTTTGCTTCGATCTCTATGCCTTTGTCCTCTTCCTCCTGAGGCGCTTCTTCCACCGGTGGATGCAGCTTCTCCACTTTCTCCAGCACCTCTTTCACATCTAACCTGGCAAAGAGGATCTCAGGTTTTTCTGTCACGCGGTTTCCGGAAGGATAACGTCCGAAGCGATCCAGCTCCTCAAAGGTTCTCGGCTCTGCATGCAGCTGTTCTAAGATCCGTTTCGTGGTGTCCGGCATAAAGGCCTCTAACAAAGTTGCCCCGATGCAGATGCTTTCCACCAAATTGTAAAGAACAGTAGCCAGCCGGTCCTTTTTCTGCTCATCTTTCGCCAGCACCCAAGGCATTGTCTCATCAATATATTTATTGCAGCGTTTAAACAAATTGAAGATCTCTGTCATGGCATCCGCCACACGCAAATCTTTCATTTTCTCCTCTGCCTTCGCCTTCGTGCCCAGCACAAATGTTTTCAAATCGTCATCCACCGCTTCACTGCATCCAGCATCTGTCACCACGCCGCCAAAATATTTATTGGACATGGAAATGGTCCGGTTCACCAGATTGCCCAGGGTATTGGCCAATTCAGAATTCATCCGTTCCACCATCAGCTCCCAGGTAATCACGCCGTCATTTTCAAATGGCATCTCATGCAGTACGAAATAGCGGACTGCATCTACACCGAAGAAATCCACCAGCTCATCCGCATAGAGCACGTTGCCCTTGGATTTGCTCATTTTCCCATCGCCCTGGAGCAGCCACGGATGACCGAAAATCTGTTTCGGAAGCGGCAGATCCAGTGCCATCAAAAAGATCGGCCAGTAAATCGTATGGAAACGGATGATGTCCTTCCCGATCAGATGCAGGTCTGCCGGCCAGTTTTTATTAAACATCTCCCCGTTTTCCCCATCGCAGTCATAGCCGATGCCTGTAATATAGTTCGTCAGCGCATCCAGCCATACATATACCACGTGCTTGGGGTCAAAATCCACCGGAACTCCCCATTTAAATGAGGTCCTGGACACACACAGGTCCTGAAGTCCCGGCAGGAGGAAATTGTTCATCATTTCATTTTTTCGGGATACCGGCTGGATAAATTCCGGATGGCTGTTAATATGCTCAATCAGCCGGTCCGCATATTTACTCATCTTAAAGAAATACGCTTCTTCCTTCGCAGGCGTCACTGGACGTCCACAGTCCGGACACTTGCCGTCCACCAATTGGGACTCTGTAAAAAAGGACTCGCAGGGCGTACAATACATCCCTTCATAATATCCTTTGTAGATATCTCCCTGGTCATACAGCTTCTTAAAAATCTTCTGCACCTGTTTTTCGTGGTAATCATCTGTGGTTCGGATAAACTTATCATAAGAAGTGTTCATCAGATCCCAGATCTCCCGGATTTGGGAGGATACGCCGTCTACAAATTCTTTGGGGGTTACACCGGCTTCCTGGGCCTTCAGCTCGATCTTCTGCCCATGCTCATCTGTGCCGGTCTGGAAAAATACATCGTAGCCCTGCGCTCTCTTGAACCGGGCAATAGCATCCGCCAATACCGCCTCATAGGTATTGCCAATATGCGGTTTTCCTGAAGTATAGGCGATGGCCGTTGTGATATAATATTTTTGCTTTTCCATGTTCCTGTCTCCGTTTCTTCTATATAAATTTGATCATTCTACGCATTAGTAAAAGATTAGCATAATTTATATTGTTTGTAAATAGCCCCAACATTTACAAATGCCTCGGAAAACCTTATAATAAAGCCATTAAGACAAAGGAGATCTCAATTATGGCAAAATGTACGAACTGCGGCACAAACTGCCCGGACGGAATCAATTACTGCCCGGAATGCGGCACGCCGCTTAAAAATGATTATACCCAAAAGGGAAGAAACTATTTTCAGGATGCGGTCAATCATGAAAGCTATACTAACCGGGAGGACACTCCTTTTTCCAACGATGACATCCAGCGCAATAAGGTAATGGCAGCGCTCTCCTACATCGGAGCTGCCGTCCTCATTCCGCTTTTTCTGGTGCGTAACTCTCCCTATACCCGATATCATGCTAACCAAGGGCTGGTACTGTTCATTGCCGAATGCATCTATACACTGATCCGTAAGAGCCTGTCCGCATTAGGCTCTGCCAGCTTTCTGCTTTTCGGCTTTAAAATCGCCTCCTTTTTCCTCGGGGCTTTGGAACTTTTATTTCTCTGTCTTGCAATTATGGGGATCGTCCAGGTCTGCTCCGGACAGGCAAAACCACTTCCGTTGATCGGCAAAATCAAGATTATAAAATAGCGTGTAAAAATTTATACTTTTTTGTCCATTTTCTATTGACAAACGCATTCCCTTGTAGTATGTTTATATCAGTAACAATTACTGTTATTGAGAGGAGGCGAGGGATGAGGACGTTAAAATATAGTCGTCAGCGTGAATCCATCAAAGAATTTATGCAGTCCCGATGTGATCATCCAACGGCAGATACCGTATACGAGAATATCCGCTTGATTTATCCCAACATCAGCTTGGGCACTGTCTACCGGAATCTCTCCTTACTGGCTGACCTTGGAGAAATCACCAGAATTACCACCGACGGCGGTGCCGATAGATTTGACGGCAATACAGCCCCTCATAATCACTTTATCTGCCGCGGCTGTCATAAGGTAATTGACCTGGATATGGAAGCAATTGACTATATTAAGGATGTTGCTGCTAAAAACTTTCAAGGTGAAATCGACGGCTATACCACTTACTTTTATGGGCTCTGTGAAGATTGTGCACAAGATAAAAAAATCAAAAAAACCAGTTGACAATCCAGAGCAAATGTGTTAAGTTTAAATCAGTAACAATTACTATTATTAAAAGCAGAGAATACCCTCTCTGATCTAAAAAATGTCAGAACAAATCAAACAACTAAGAAAACTAATATATTAAAGAAAAGGAGTAATGTAAAATGGCAAAATGGGTATGTAATGTATGTGGCTATGTTCATGAAGGAGATTCTGCACCGGAGGCATGTCCTATCTGTAAAGCTCCGGCTGACAAATTCACAAAGCAGGAAGGCGAGAAGACCTGGGCTGCAGAACATGTGGTAGGCGTTGCTAAAGGTGTCAGCGAAGATATCCTGGCAGATTTAAGAGCAAACTTCGAAGGTGAATGCTCTGAGGTAGGTATGTACCTGGCAATGGCAAGAGTTGCCCACAGAGAAGGATATCCTGAGATCGGTTTATACTGGGAGAAGGCTGCTTATGAAGAAGCAGAACATGCAGCAAAATTTGCTGAATTATTAGGTGAAGTCGTTACTGACAGCACCAAGAAGAACCTGGAAATGAGAGTAGATGCTGAAAACGGCGCTACCGCTGGTAAATTTGACCTGGCAAAACGTGCCAAAGCGGCTAATCTGGATGCAATCCATGACACCGTTCATGAGATGGCAAGAGACGAGGCTCGTCACGGCAAAGCATTTGAAGGCCTGTTAAAGAGATACTTCGGCTAAGCCGTATCCAAAAACAAAAGGTAGTTTCTCAAAAAGCTTTTTGAAAGGCGGGGACCAAACCACCGTTTAGGTCCCCTTTCTTTCAATCAACAGCGGAATTTGAGGGTTGGCAGCAATTTTAACGATCATTGATCAGGAGGGTATACATATGTCAAAATACGCAGGAACAAAAACAGAAAAGAACCTTATGGATGCATTTGCCGGAGAATCTCAGGCAAGGAATAAATATACCTACTATGCGTCTGCTGCAAAAAAAGCAGGTTACGAACAACTGGCTGCTCTGTATTTAGAGACCGCTGACCAGGAAAAGGAACATGCGAAAATGTGGTTTAAGGAATTCCACGGCATCAGCGATATCGCTGCAAATTTAGAGGATGCCGCTGCCGGTGAGAATTTTGAGTGGACCGATATGTATGCACGTATGGCTAGAGAAGCCAGAGAAGAAGGCTTTGAAGAGCTGGCTGTCAAATTTGAAGGCGTTGCTAAAGTGGAAGCTGCTCACGAAAGACGCTACAAAAAATTGTTAGAGTCCTATCAAGCGGACAAGACCTTCAAAGGCGATGCGCCTTTAGGCTGGAAATGCAGAAACTGTGGTTATGTGCATGAAGCAGAGGAAGCTCCGGAAGTATGTCCGGTATGTGCACACCCCAGAGCATATTTTGAGAGAAAAGTCGAGAACTATTAATATTCATGAAAAAACTCCCCTAGATTTTCTCCTTCCCATGGAGATTTATCAAACACCCGGGCTGCAACTCCCGGGTGTTTTTTATGTGTCAAAAGGGGGATTCCCAGAGAAGCGCTTGCATCTATTGCAGGAGCAGCATGGGGCACCTCCCTTTGTCCCCAATAATACCAGGCAAATTTTCTTTCTACTATTCATAGGATAGTAGAAAAAAGGAGGCCTTGGTCCATGCAGATTTTCTCCCGGATTCATCCTTATACCTATGAACAAATGACCCAGGATTTAACCGGGTTCCCCCGTCTCTTTGGTTCGTCCTGCCATCTGGAAACCATCGGAGCCAGCGAAAGCGGACGGCCTATTTACTCACTTTTGCTGGGAAATCCCCACAGCAGGCATCATTTTCTCATCCAGGGTGCCATGCACGGGCGGGAATACATGACCTCACGTCTGATCATGGCCCTGGCGCATTCCATCTTGTCCTTAAAAAAAGGCTTTCCCTTCCTCCTATCTTCTGTATGCTTTCACCTGCTGCCCATGATAAATCCTGACGGCGTCCGGATCAGCCAGAGGGAATGCCTGCCCGCTCCGTTGATTCCTCTTTATCTGGAGTGTCAAGAGGCTGCCCGCCCCTCTCCCCGACAATATGCCAGACGCTGGAAAGCCAACGGACAGGGCGTGGATCTGAACCGAAATTTTCCTGCCCGCTGGGAGTACCTGAACAGCCCCCCAAGACCTTCCGACCAAGAATACAAAGGCCCCTATCCTCTGAGTGCAGCAGAAACCCGTGCCCTGGCTTCCTACACCCTATCCTACCCCTTTTGCGCCACCGTCAGCTATCATGAATCCGGCTCAGAAATCTATTACAAATATGGCACCAGAGAAGACATCATTGAAAGCAGCCGGCTAATTGCTGAAAAAATTTCATCCGTCACCGGCTATCCTATCATCACTGGCCGTTCCCTAGCTGCTGGCGGATACAAGGATTGGGCCATGGAAACGCTTGGCATCCCCTCTGTCACCATAGAAATTGGTTCCGGTCCGTCCCCCTTGGATCCCCGAGAATTCGAAACGGTGCTAAACCAAAACTGGCCCGTCCCCTCCGCCTTGCTGGAATGGCGGATGACCAAAGACTAAAAAAGAAAGAGTAGCTGCCGCAGTGCGTTCCCGCACGGAGTGCTTTTTATTTCATAGGACGCAATTGCCTATGAAATAAAAACCCCTCGGGAAAGCGGCTTCTGCCGTCTTCCCAAGGGATCCTTGGTTTCTTATTTATTCCGCAGCCTCCTCAGCCGGTGTCTCCTGTGGAGTTTCCTGTGCTCCTTCGGTTTCCTCCTGGCTTGGCGTCTCTGTCTCTACAGGAGCAGCTTCTTCTTCCGCCGTGGTTCCTGCCCGTTTTTCCTCATATGCATCCTTAGCTGTAATCTTCAGTGTCTTGAGGACTTTCTCATCCTCTTCTATGCTGGCTGCATCAAACCATTTCTGTGTGGTCTCATCATAGAGTTCTTGTTCTCTATCATTGACAATGGATTTCTTCTTCGTCTCGGTAGCTTCCTGGTCAAAGGTCTTGTCCAGACGCACCACATAGTAACAATCCTCGCCTTCTATTAATGAGGAATTTACTTCCCCATCCTTGAGGCCGTTCACCGCATTTCTCAAAATTTCATCCACGGTATCATCTTCCGGATCATTCGTGGAAAAATGAATGTTTATGGTCTTCGTCTCTTCATCCACGCCCTGGGCGATTTCCTTCATATCCGCATCGGCCGTAGCCAGCACTTCATCCAAGATTTGCTGCGCTTTTTCCTTCTGCGCATTCTTGGTCTCATCGTCCGCATCCGCTTCATAGGACACCTTGGAATAAGTGATCGTGGTCTGCTGGGCTTCCTCATCCGTCACATTGGTATCTACATCCTTAACGATCTCGTCATGGATTTTTTTCTGATACGTAGACAGCTCCAAAAAGGTCTCAATGTCTTCCTGTGAGGTTCCGATTTTCTCCAGGATCTCATCCCCATTGGCTTCCACAAATGCGGCAGCCGCATCTTTGATTTTCTGTTTTTCCTCATCGGTAACCGTCACGTTGTATTCCGGAGCCTTTGCCCGCAGGACATACATCTGCGCTACCTGCTCAGCCACATCCTTAACGGTAGTATCGCCATAGGTCTCTCCGCTTTCTTCATCCTCCACATTATCCCAGAAATCATTGCTGCTGTATCCCAGCATTCCGGTGTACATGCTGCCCACCTTAACCTGCTGATAACGTGCTAAAAAGCTCACCACTCCCATGGGGACCTTTTCCCCGTCTACCGTAGCAACTACGGCTTCCTTGTCTATTTTTTTACCGCAGCCGGCCAGCAAGGACAAGCTTAAAGTCCCCATAATGACACAGGCAGCCAACTTCTTTACGTACTTTTTCATGTTTTCCTCCTACCTTATATGAAATCTCACCTTTTGAGTATATACGTTTTTTTCCCACAGGGCAAGGCTATCCCGCAAATTTCAGGGATATTTCACATTTTTCCAAAAATTCACCCAACATTTTTACTCTTCTGCCAATACTTTGATCTGTTCCAACAGCCCTGTGATCTCCTCCACCGGCTTCGATGCCGTCTCAAAGAGGAAATAAGGCCGTTCCACCGCCTTAAACTGCAGCCTGCCTGGATAAAGTCCAATAAGCGGCGCAATCCCGGACGGATCGATTTTCGCTCTTTCGTACATGGTCAGACGAACCTCGGCGCCCTGCTGCTTTACTTCTGTCATATAAGCATCGTGGGCCAGCGCCTTGATTCTTGCAATGGTCAAAAGATTGAGCACCGCTTTGGGCGGTTCTCCAAAACGGTCCATCAGCTCCTCGAGCATATCCTCATACTCTTCCTGGTTTTCAATGCCCGCAATGCGCTTATACACATCCAGCTTCTGGAATTCATTGGGCACATAAGAATCCGGAATAAACGCATCCATATCCAAATCCATGGTGGTTTCAAAGGATTCCTTCGTATGGATCCCCTTGGCCTCCTTCACGGCTTCGCCCAGCATTTTGCAATACAGATCGTATCCCACCGCCTCCATATGTCCATGCTGCTCCGCACCCAGCAAATTACCAGCACCGCGAATTTCCAAATCCCGCATCGCAATTTTAAATCCGCTGCCCAGATCGGTAAATTCCCGGATGGCCGCCAGCCTTTTTTCCGCAGTCTCTTTAAGGAGTATATTCCTGCGGTACATCAAAAACGCATAGGCCGTCCGGTTAGACCTGCCAATACGTCCCCGCAGCTGATACAGCTGAGACAGTCCGTAACGGTCTGCATCATGGATGATCATCGTGTTGGCATTAGAAATGTCCAGACCGGTCTCAATGATGGTGGTGGTCACCAGCACATCAATATCCCCGTTGATGAAATCAAACATGATCTTTTCCAGCTGATGCTCCCGCATCTGTCCATGCGCATATGAAACATGGGCATCTGGCACCAGCTTCGCGATCCGCCCACAGATATCAGCGATATCATTGACCCGGTTATAAACATAATACACCTGACCACCGCGGTGCAGCTCCCTGGTGATCGCCTCCCGCACCGTCTCCTCATCAAATTCCATCACGTAAGTCTGTATGGGCACACGATCCATGGGAGCCACCTCCAGCACGCTCATATCCCGGATGCCAATCAGACTCATATGCAGTGTCCTGGGAATAGGAGTGGCCGTCAGTGTGAGCACATCCACATTTTTTTTAAGCTTTTTGATCTTCTCCTTATGAGCCACTCCAAAACGCTGTTCCTCATCAATGATCAAAAGTCCCAGATCCTTAAATTTCACATCCGCGGACAGAACCCGGTGAGTGCCGATCACCACATCCACCCAGCCTTTTTGCAGGTCTTCCACTGTTTTCTTCTGCTGGGCTGCCGTCCGGAAACGGCAGAGCAGATCCACACGGACTGGAAACTCCTTCATCCTCTGTGCAAAAGTATTGTAATGCTGCTGAGCCAATATCGTTGTCGGCACCAGATAAACTACCTGCTTGCCCTCCTGTATCGCCTTAAATGCCGCGCGAATAGCAATCTCTGTCTTGCCGTACCCCACATCCCCGCAGATCAGACGGTCCATAATCTTATGGCTCTCCATATCCCGTTTTGTATCTTCGATGGCCAACAATTGGTCCTCGGTCTCCTCATAAGGAAACATCTCTTCAAATTCCTTCTGCCAAACGGTGTCCTGGCCATATGCATATCCATCCTTTTCCTGCCGGACGGCATAAAGCTCCACCAGGTCCTTAGCAATATTCTGTACCGCTCCCTTGACCTTACTCTTGGTCCGGTGCCATTCCTGGCCGCCCAGCCGGTTCAGCTTCGGCTTCTTAGCGTCCGCTCCCGCATATTTCTGCAGCATATCCAGCTGCGTCGCCAGAATATAGAGGTTACTCCCACCCCGGTACTCGATCTTAATATAGTCTTTAATGACCTTATCCACTTCCACCTTTTCGATGCCCCGGTATACACCCAGGCCGTGGTTTTCATGGACCACATAATCACCGATGCTAAGCTCTGCAAAATCCCGGATTTTCTGGCCGCTGTAGGTCTTCTTTTTACGTCTTTTATGCTGCTCCTGGCCAAAAATATCAGATTCTGTAATCAGCACAAATTTAATCAGCGGATACTCAAATCCCCGTTTGGCATGGCCGTAGACCACCATAATCTCACCAGGCTGGATTTCCCGGTCAAAATCCTGGCTGTAAAAACTGTTCAGCCCCTCCTGCTGCAGATCCATGGCAAGCCGCTGTGCCCTGGTCCTGGAACCGGAAAGCAGCGTCACACGGTAGCCTTCCTTTTTCCAGGCTTTTAGATCCTTCAGCAAGAGCTCAAAGCTGTTATTATAAGAGCTGACCGATTTCACCGTAAGATCAAACTTATCCCGGAATTTCCAATCGTTCCTGCCAGCTTCAATCGTACACAAAGCTACACAATTTCTTTTTTCAAACAGCTTCTGGACGTTGGCATAGCTGCACAGCAGATTCGCCGGAAGCTGCTGTTGTCCTTTTTCCGCTCTGTTTTTCAGACTGTTTTCAAATTCTTCCTGTACCGCAAGCCCCTGCTCTGTCAGACGATTGGGTTCATTTAGGAAGAAAACGGTCTGGGCCGGCGGAAAATACTCCAAAAAGGAAACCGCCCCTTTTTCTGCCCATCCTTCCGCTGCCGGATAGATTACAATATCCTCCAGATTCTCCAGGGACCGCTGGCTTTCCACATCAAAGGTACGGATGGAATCCACCTCTTCGCCCCACAGCTCGATCCTCCAAGGATTTTCCTGGGTCAGGTCAAAAATATCCACAATGCCGCCGCGCACGGAAAATTGTCCCGACTGCTCCACCTGTGCCACCCGCTCGTAGCCCAAGGCCACCAAATCCTTTTTCAATTTTTCCAGATCCAGCTCACTGTCATTTTTCAGACGCAACAGACTGGCCGCTACCTTCTGCAGGGGAAGCAAGTAATCCATACAGCCATCTATGGTAGTCACAACTGTGATTTCCGACTGCTCCAAAAGCGCTTTGATCACCCGCATCCGCTGCTTGATCAGCAAATTCCCGTGGATATCCGCCTGAAAGAAAAGCAAATCCTTCGGCGGATAATAATAAGCATTTTTATCATAAAAACGACAGTCCTCGTAGAGTTCCTTCGCTTTCTGTTCATCCTCCGCCACAATAAAACGGCATGGAAAAAACCCGGAAAGCCCGCTGATTAAATGGGCTTTCTGGGATTCCATGCAGCCGGATACTTGTAAGATCCCTTGATTCTTTTTTAAACTCCTGCAGATTTCCTCATATTCGGCCAATTCCTTCAGAGGTTTCACAAATGCCTGCATGCTGCTACTCCTTGTCCTGGTTATCGGTCTCCACTTTTCGGTTATAAGCGTTCATCGCCGCATCTACACCCTCTGACAGAATCATCTTCACCGCCTCAGCCGCCCGTTTAACGGACGCATCCACAATTTTTCGTTCCTCGGTATCAAAACGGCTGAGCACATAGTCTGCCAGATCCCATCCTTTCGGCTTGGCTCCCACCCCCACCTTAACCCGGATGAATTTCTGTGTTCCCAGCTTGGCGATGATATCCTTCATTCCGTTGTGCCCTCCGGCACTTCCCTGCTTCCGGATCCGGATCTGTCCCGGCTCCAGATCGATGTCATCATAAATGACCACGATCTCCTGCTCCGGATCAATTTTAAAGTAATCTGCCATGGAACGTATGGGACTTCCGCTCAAATTCATGAAGGACAGCGGCTTCATTAGTATGGCCTTCTCTCCGCCAATGATACCTTTCCCGTACATCGCGTCAAACTTTACACCGGTCTGGGGCACACGGTTTTCCTCTATTAATTCATCTATTACATCAAATCCCATATTATGCCGGGTTTTTTCATACTGGCGCCCCGGATTTCCTAATCCTGCGATCAAATACATAACATCCTCTTTCCTTGAAACAATTCCTACTCTTCCTAGCTGCCCTTTTACTAATTAAAATACACCATTTCCTCCGGCAGCGGCTCGCAGGCAGTCACCTTTTCCGCATACAGCACCGGACCATAGCCTCGGTAGGCAGATTGATTTTCCACCGCGATTTTTGCCGTCACCTCTACCCAGTCGCCCTTAGAAAACTTAGGGGTATCGGCGCTCTTACAGATAAAACCGATAAAGGTGGTATCATCCGCACAGCAGGTCATCGCTGTCCTGCCCGGAATAAAGCATTGGGAAGAAATCGGTCTGGGCTTTAATACACGTCCCTGAAAACGCACCGTCTTACCTTCATAATGATCCGGGTGATCCATCGCATCCACAAACCAGATGCCATAATCCTCCGGGGCGATATCGATGATCGGCGCATTCATATCAAAGGGCATTTCCCCATCAAAAATGTCGTCAATCTCCCCTTCTTCGTCTTCAAAAATAATCTGTACCTTCTGGTTGGCCACTTTAATGCCTCTGCGGTAAGAAGCCAACGGATCTCCCTGCTTGCACCGGTTAAACACCACCATATCGGCATTTCTCACCATGTCCATAAACTGGGACTTCATATTGTTCAAATACATAGGGAATGTGCTGGCATCCACTGTAGTGATATGCTGTTCAATTCCCCAGCCTTCCGGAAGCTGCATCTGCTCCAGCTTGCTCACCAGCCACATTCCATTATATTCCACAATAACACGTTCCGGTTGGTAAAGCACCTCCATCGCACTGAGACGCTCCGTGGTTAGATCTTCTTCCTTCTCAATAATCTCCACGACCGTATGGCTGGCTTTGAGGATCTGAGGATCATATTCCTCCTCCCCTTCCTCGCAGAGAATCAAAAGCGTGGTGCCGTCAATATAGAAATAATCCTGTGCAATGGTAAAATTCAAAAAAGAGGTCTTACCGCTTTCTAAAAATCCTGTCATCAGATATACAGGAACCCGAATCTCTTCCATGACAATCTCCTTTCTGAAATTATAACCCAAACAACTGAGCGATCTTATCTTCCTGAAGCTTGGAACCGATGACACAGATACGTCCGGTATATTCCGGATTTCCGTCTCTTACCTGTACCTCGCCCGGCACCATATCAAAATAGGTCCAGGTGCCATCTTCCGCCGGAAGCATTCCCTTCGCCCGCAGGATAACACCATAGTCCTCAGAATCGGACAGCTTGTCCAAAATCTCTTCTACCTTGGCACGCTGGTATTTTTTCACCGTTTCCCGTCCCCAGCTGGTAAAGACTTCGTCCGCGTGATGGTGATGATGTCCGTGGTCATGGCCACAGCATTCATGGTCGTGATGATGCTCATGACCTTCGTGGTCGTGTTCACAGCATTCATGGTCGTGATAATGCTCATGACCTTCGTGGTCGTGCTCACAGCATTCATGGTCGTGATGATGCTCATGACCTTCGTGGTCATGGCCGCAACATTCATGATCATGGTGATGCTCATGGCCATGTTCGTGGATATGGCCGCATTCCGGGCAGACCTCTTCCGCCAGAAGCTCTTCTTCTAAAGAACCCGGGTGTTCCATCACCTCTAAAATCTTAGTGCCATCCAATTTATCGATAGGCGTAGTGATAATCGCCGCCTTTTTATTGATCCCCCGGAGAATCTCCATGCATTCCTCCGCCTTTTTCTCATCCACTATGTCAGTACGGCTCAAAATAATCGCTCCTGCGTACTCGACCTGATTATTAAAGAACTCTCCAAAGTTGCGCATATACATGTTACATTTTTTCGCATCTACCATAGTGGTATAGCTGTTCAATACAATATCGGCCTCATCCTTTACGTCCAACACAGCCTTCATCACATCAGAAAGCTTGCCCACACCTGATGGCTCAATGAGGATCCGATCCGGATGATAAGTCTCGATCACTTCTTTCAGTGCTTTTCCAAAATCCCCCACCAGAGAGCAGCAAATGCACCCGGAATTCATCTCCCGGATTTCAATGCCTGCTTCCTTTAAGAAACCGCCGTCAATACCGATCTCTCCAAATTCATTTTCGATGAGGACTACCTGCTCCTGATTCAAGCCTTCTTTTAAAAGCTTCTTGATGAGCGTGGTCTTTCCGGCTCCCAGGAAACCGGAAATGATATCAATTTTTGTCATGTCAAACCTTCCTTTCACAAAGACAGACCAGCAATTCATAGAATCCCTGGCTCTGTAATATCATTTATGCAGCGAATATACTCCGGTATATTCTATCCATTTTTTTCACTCTTATAGCACCGCTTTGCGGAACCGTCGACTCGTCCTTCGCCTGCCGGCTTGATCTCGTCAAGTGTTCTCATTATACCATGGTCACTAAATTCGCCCTGCTTATTAAGTGTCCAGGTATATGTCTCACTAGACTCGTCCTTCGCCTGCCGGCTTGCCCTCGTCAAGTGTTCTCATTATATCACAAGTGGAAACTTCCGCCAAGCTTTTCCGCGAGTCTTCGCGGGTAAATGAAAGCAGCGGCACATAATGTACCGCTGCCTGTCACCTATCTATTTCTGTATCAAATCATTAGCCGTTGATCATGAATGTCATCAGTTTATCGATATCTTCTCTTTCGTATGCTACGATTTCCAGCTCTGGAATCTCGCCATTAGAGAAAATATTCGCTAAAGATACATACTGAGAAAGTTTAGATTTCAGATTCAGTCTGTCACCTTCACCAGTCACCAATTCTACTCTTCCCTTGCATTCATCGATCACTTTGAAGAACTTTTCTGGATCCTTGATATTTGTTACCTTCATTTTCCTTCTCCTTTCATCCAAAACAAAATGTTTCCCTTTCAATGACAAGGCCATTATAACATTTTTAACAAAAATGTAAAGCTATTTTTGTTAAAAATTCCATATTCAGCACTTTTACCAATAAATGGTGCACTTCCTGCCCATTCCTTAATATTGGAAAACTGCTACTCCATATGCCGGCAACGGATAAGCGACAGAATACGGACGATTGTCATATTCTTTCTTCTCTGCCGTATAAACTACCGGTTCCACAGGCCCCTCATTGGTAAATATTAATTTGTACTGCTTTTTCTTCGGCACGCCCACGTGATATTCGGGACGGTCCACCGGCGTAAAGTTGATCACAAACAGCAGATTGTTCCGCTTAGTGGGGGATTTCCGCACAAAGCTGAAAATACTTCTGTTCCCGTCGTTGGCATTGATCCACTCAAATCCCTGGGGATCATTATCTGCCGCATATAAGGCAGGATATTTCCGGTACAGCTTCAGCAGATTGCCGACAAAATTCTGTAAATCCTGATGGTTTTGTTCCCTCAAGAGATACCAGTCCAGCTCTCTGGCCTCGCTCCATTCCTGGAGCTGTCCGAAATCCTGTCCCATAAACAGAAGCTTTTTCCCCGGGTGGCCGATCATATACGCATAACCCGCCTTTAGGTTTCTGAATTTGTCCTCCAGATCGCCGGGCATCTTATTCACCATAGAACATTTCAGATGCACCACCTCATCGTGGGACAAAACCAGAATATATCTTTCACTGTAAGCATAGGTCATGGAAAAAGTCATTTTATGATGATTGTATTTCCGGAAATATGGATCCAATTTCATATATTCCAGGAAATCATTCATCCACCCCATGTTCCACTTCAGCGAAAAACCAAGTCCATCATCCTCCGCTTTGCCGGTCACCTTCGGCCAAGCAGTTGATTCCTCCGCAATCATCACAGCTCCATGATTGCGCCCCAAAACGACTGTATTTAAATGCTTAAAGAATTCAATTGCTTCCAAATTTTGGTTGCCGCCATATTTGTTCGGCACCCACTGGCCATCCTGTTTGCCGTAATCCAAATAGAGCATAGATGCCACCGCATCTACACGCAGGCCGTCCACATGATATTCCTCCACCCAGAAAAGAGCATTGGCGATCAGGAAATTCTTCACTTCATTGCGTCCATAGTTAAAAATCTTAGTGCCCCAGTCCGGATGTTCCCCCATCCTGGGATCTCCGTGCTCATAAAGCGGCGTACCATCAAAGTTTGCCAATCCATGGGCATCCTTAGGGAAATGGGCCGGTACCCAGTCCAGGATCACGCCGATCTTATTTTTGTGGAGATAATCCACCAGATATTTAAAGTCTGCAGGAGAACCATAACGCGCAGTCGGCGCATAATATCCGGTCACCTGATATCCCCAGGAGCCATCAAAAGGATGCTCTGCAATCCCCATCAGCTCCACATGGGTATATCCCATACGTTTTACGTAATCGGCCAGAGCCGGCGCCAGCTCCCTGTAATTATAAAATCCGTCTTCATCGTCCGGCTTGCAGGGATGTTTTCTCCAGGAACCGGGATGGACCTCATAAATCGCCATGGGAGAGGTCTTCTCATCAAATTCCAGCCTCTTTTTCATCCAAACCTTATCGCCCCAGCTATATTTACTGATGTCAGCGATCTTAGAGGCATTCCCCGGCCGCAGCTCCGCCGCATTGGCATAGGGATCGGCCTTATAATAAGCCGTCCCATCTGGTCCGATGATATAAAATTTATATAACTGGCCTTCCTCTGCCTTTGGCACAAAGGCCTCATAAATACCGATGGGTCCCACTTTTTTCATCGGATGGGCATCCACATCCCATTCATTAAATTCCCCCACCACAGAGATATATTTGGCATTGGGCGCCCAAACTGCAAAATAGACACCACTTCGCCTCCCCACCTTTGTGGGATGCGCTCCCAGCTTCCGGTAAATATCATAATGCGTCCCCTGTCCAAACAGATATTGGTCCAGTTCCGTTATCTTCAGCTTCTCTCCCATAAATACCTTCCTCTCTATCTTATAGATAAGATCCGGCTTCCGCATGGCGGCAGCTGAATCTGCAGGCAGCCATCCTCAGGTACAAGGACCTCTCCCGTGACCTCATCCGTATACTCTTTTCCCTCCACAGGCACGGGAACCCGGACGGACGCCTCCTGCTCATCATTATTAACGACCGTAAGGATTCCATCCTCCTCCAAAAGTCTGGCGAATGCGTACTGGCGGTTGGTGAGAGCCAGCTCCCTGTATTGCCCGTTCACACAGGCCGGATGCTCTCTATGAATCCTGCCCAGCTCCTTCACCCACTCCAAAAGCAGTGGATTTGCCGGTGCCTTCAAAGCTTCCTCCAAATCTACCTCAGGTCTAAGGAAGTCATCGTTTGGTCCCTCTTTCCTGCCTTCGATTCCCCACTCAGAACCATAGTACAAAGAAGGGATGCCTGGCAGCGTATATAAAAGCGTATAGACGGGAAAAAGGTGTCCCGGTTCCTTTAATTTGCTGGCCAAGCGGTCCACATCGTGATTATCCACAAAGGAATACAGCCGAAGTCCGCGGTAAATCCCGCCATTCCCGTCAAACTGCCTGCGGATGGTATGGGCAATTTCAAAATAATTATGATCATTATGTCCGGAATACAACCCCTTATGCAGTTCATAATTTGTCACGCTGTCCAGCATGCGTTCATTGATATAACGGCTGTAATCTCCATGGATGACCTCACCCATCAGCCAAAAATCTGCTTTTTTCTCTGATGTCACCCGGCGGATATCCTCCATAAAGGAAAAATCCAGACAGTCCGCACAATCCAGGCGGATTCCATCAATATCAAACTCATCCACCCAGAACCGGATCACATCCAGCAAATATTCCCGCACCGCGGGTTCATAAAAATTCAGATTCACCAATTCATAACAATTCCGCCAGGCCTCATATCCAAATCCGTCATGATAGGGATTATCCCAGCCAAAATTAATACCTTTATACCAGCTGCAATACGGGGACTGTTCTTTCTTCTCCTGAATATCCCGAAATGCAAAAAATTCTCTTCCTGTATGATTAAAGACCCCGTCCACCACAATTCTGATCTGATGCTCATGGGCCTTCTTCACAAACGCTTTAAAATCCGCATTGTCTCCCAGACGTCTGTCCACTAACCGGTAATCTTTGGTGTCATATCCATGGGATGTGGATTCAAACAACGGGCCAATATAAATTGCAGTACACCCTAATTCCACCAGATAGGGCAGCCACTGCTCCAACTTGGGAAAACGATGGTCCACTTCTGTATTTTCATTCCGTTTCGGCGCCCCTGTCATCCCCAAGGGATACATATGGTAAAATACAGCGCTTTCATACCATTTTGTCACGTTTTCATCCTCCTAATGCTATTTCATATATTATACCAATCCCCGCCACACACGTCAACGAAGAAAGACCTTCCCTTGTAATAGAAAAGGTGCCAAACCACAGGGTTTTGCACCTTTATCTTATGCTCATCCAACGTTATTCTTCATATTCTTCAAAATCACCGTCGTCGTCCTCACCGCTGTCAAAATCCCCTTCGCTGCTATCACCGCTGTAATTGTCAATGAATTCTCCTTCGGTGTTGCCGGATTCTCCTTGATTTGCAATCAGCTGTTCCACCGTCGCCGGGAGGAAGTCTGTATAAGAGCTGTCGTTCTTAAGCTGTACGCCCTTTGCCTCCGCCATTTCGGAAACTGTCACCAGCTTATATCCGGCATCGATCAGATCCGGGATCAGCCGCAAAGCCGCATCCACAGATTCCGTATGTATGTCATGCATCAGGATGATATCGCCGTCCGATACATTGTCCATAACCACTTTGTAGGTGTTATCCGCGTCATGGGTGCTCCAATCCAACGTATCGATGTCCCACATGAAACTCGGTTTATTCACAATGCTTAAAACGGTCTCATTATAAGAACCATACGGGAAACGAACCACGGTTGTCTCCACACCGGCACTGGCTTTTACCAGTTCATCCACCTTGGCAAATTCTGTCTGCACCTGCTCTGATGAAACTTCTTTCATATTCGCATGATCATAGGAATGGTTGCCTAACTCACAACCAATCTCATACATCCTCTTCGGAATATTCTGATCCGCATATTTTTCCAGGTTCACGCCCTGCATAAAGAACGTGGCGTGTGCATCATACTTCTCCAAACAATCCAACAATTCACCGGTACGCTCTCCCGGACCATCATCAAAGGTGAGCGCTACCATCGGACGCGTCTTCGTGGCATCCAGCGTTCCATCGTCATTAAACCAGCTGTCCTTACCGTCGATGGTCACCCAGCCGTTGGCCAGATATCCGTTTTCATCAAAATAATAGGTCTTGCCGTCGATTTCCTGAAGTCCATTGGAATAGTAGGAACCATCCGCATTCTGATACCAGGTGCCCACAGAATCCTGCTGCCACCCCACCGTCTTGGCAGAAACCTTAGCCGCATCGTTCGATCCGCGTATGGGCATCCGCACAGCCGCCGTCGTATCCACCGCCTGAGGCTGTGCCTGGGCTTCTACTGTCTTCGGCGTATCACCGCCGCTTCCAAGCTTATGAACCGCCGGCCCTATAATTCCTTTGAATACTAAAACCACCAATAACACAGCCGCAACTGCCATGGTCACCAGCCGCATGATCTTACGAATCATCAGCTGCCGCCGCTTCCGGCGCATCCTCTCGCGTAATACTCGCTTGTCCATACTTTTGTAAGTTCCTCTTCCCTCTTATCAGCTATTCTTTATCAAAAACAACCTGATCTACTATAATATAAAACTATTTTTATCCTTTTTAGCATACACTAGTTATTCCCAAAATACAATGGCCTTTTCTTAAGAAACCATGAATTTTTCCAACTATTTCATTACTTATTTTTTAATCCTCCCATCGGGTTCAGAAAAGCACCTTCACCAAGTCCCAATTATCGTCCAGCAACAGCAAATCCGCATCTTTTCCCGGGGTGATGGAGCCCACCCGGTCATAAATGCCAATGCTCACTGCTGGATTTCTCGTGACTGCAAAAACCGCCTCCTCTGCGGGTACACCCACAGAAATAGCCTTCTTCATACAGCCGAACAGATCTGTCGCAGATCCGGCCAAGGTCCCATCCTCCAGAGTTGCCCTGCAGTCCTTCATGATCACCTTCTGCCCGCCAAGCTCATATTCTCCATTTTCCATTCCAGTCGCCATCATGGAATCACTGATCAGGATCACCCGCTCACTGCCAAATAGCCGGAACGTGGACCGCACCACGCTTGGATGGATATGATAGCCGTCGCTGATCAGCTCCACCATACACTTCTCATCATCCGCTGCTGCCCCGATCACGCCCGGATCCCTGTGGGCAAACGGCGGCATAGCATTGTATAAATGTGTCACATGATGCGCCCCTGCCTCCATCGCCGCTGAAGCCGTGTCATAATCCGCTGAAGTATGGCCGATGGATACTGTCACCTCATCCTTCACCGCTTCAATAAATTCCATAGCTCCCGGCACGTTCGGGGCGAGAGTCACCAGCTTGATTCTATTTCCGCTGGCCGCATTGCAGGCTCTGAACATCTCCACATCCGGCTGCACGAGATACTCTGCCACATGGGCACCCTTTTTATCCACATCAAGGAATGGTCCTTCCATATTGATTCCCACAATTTTCGCCATATCCTCATCATTGCCCGCCTCTTTGACTGTGGCAAAGATCTTAAGAAGCAGCTCTGACGGCAGTGTCATAGACGTCGGACAATAAGAGGTAATCCCCCTGGACTTTTCAAATCTCAATATTGCCTTCAATCCCTCCACATCCGCATCAGAAAAATCATGTCCGTATGCGCCATGACTGTGGATATCCACCAGTCCAGGAATTACCAGATACCCAGACGCGTCAACGATGTGCTGATCTTTTACCTCGTCCAGTGCCGCCACAATTTTATGATCCTCCACATAAATGTCCCTGGTCTCAAAAAGGCCATTTTCCCCAAATACCCGTCCGTTTTTAATAATCATTTCATCCGTCTCCTTCCGCCGATCCGGCAGCTGCTTTTTACACACTGTAAGTTACGTCCATTATATTCCCCCCTTTTTTCAAATGCAATCTCTCCCGGAAAAATTACTCTTTGATACATGAAAAAAATCCCAAAAATTGATACAAAAAATTGACAACATTCATTGGATTTTATATAATTATCACATTAACGAGTCAAAGAAAGTAGGAGGAAAAATGAAAAGTTTAGTAAAAAAATGGAATGACCTAAGCCTGATCCTTCGGATCCTCATTGGACTGATCATCGGCGTCATCCTGGGATTGGCTTTGCCAAATGCCTCTGCCATCGGCATGCTCGGAACCTTGTTCGTAGGCGCTTTGAAAGCTGTAGCCCCAATATTAGTATTTATTCTGGTCATGAGCTCTCTGGCCAATGCTGGAGGAACTGTGGGGAAAAAGTTCCGAACCGTTATCTTTCTATACATGCTGAGCACCTTCCTGGCAGCTCTTATTGCAGTTGTCGCAAGCTTTTTGTTCCCGATCACATTAAAGCTGACAGATGCCGTCAGTGAATCCGCACCAAGCGGGATCGGTGAAGTCATGCAGACCCTTCTGACAAATATCGTGGCGAATCCCGTCAGTGCGTTAATGAACGCCAACTATGTGGGAATCCTCGCCTGGTCTGTCATCTTAGGCCTGGCATTGAAAGCATGTGCCGGCGAAGAGACTAAAAAAGTAATTTCCGACCTTTCCAACGGCGTCTCCCATGTGGTACGCTGGATTATCAACCTGGCTCCCTTCGGTATCCTGGGCCTTGTATTTACCACCGTATCCACTAATGGATTGAGCATTTTCACCGATTACGGAAAATTACTCCTCGTGTTGGTTGGCTGTATGCTGACTATGGCTTTGATCATCGATCCACTGATTGTGGCGATCTGCCTACATAAGAATCCCTATCCGCTGGTATTCCGCTGTCTGCGCGAAAGCGGTGTCACCGCCTTTTTCACCAGAAGCAGCGCAGCCAACATTCCGATCAATATGGCGCTTTGTGAAAAGTTAGGCCTGGACAAAGATATGTATTCCGTTTCCATTCCACTGGGAGCAACCATCAATATGGATGGCGCTGCCATTACGATCACAGTGATGGCGCTGGCAGCGGCACACACCATGAGTATTGCCGTGGATATTCCGACAGCGCTCGTCTTAAGCCTGTTGGCAACTGTTGCGGCTTGCGGCGCATCCGGCGTTGCCGGTGGTTCCCTGTTGCTGATCCCGATGGCCTGCTCTTTGTTTGGTATTTCTGCCGATGTGGCCATGCAGGTAGTCGGCGTCGGATTTATCATTGGAGTGGTCCAGGATTCCTTTGAAACAGCGATCAACTCCGCCGGTGATGTCATGTTCGCAGCAACAGCAGAATATCGTGATTGGATCAAACAGGGCAGAAAAATAGTTTTTTAAACAAACACAGCATTTCCTACCGTCAGCCAATTTCCGGCTGGCGGTATTTTTTCCCCGCCTTGACGCATTTTTCCCTCTGATATACAATAAAACTACAAAATTTGATTTCTGGAAAAGGAGGCGCCCCGTGACCCCAAAAGTACTGAATGAAAATTTGATCTACGAAATTCTCTCCGTGGTGGAAGAAATCCCGGAGGGCCAAGTCGCCACCTACGGACAGATTGCCAGACTCATCGGAAGAGAGAAAAATTCCCGCCTGGTGGGCAAAGTCCTTCATATGTCACAGTATTACGGGGAATACCCTTGTCACAGAGTGGTCAATCATGCCGGCCGCCTCGTTCCGGGCTGGAGCGGGCAGAAGTTTCTGCTGGAACAAGAAGGCGTCTTTTTAAAAGACGAGGAACACGTAGATTTGAAAAAGTATCAATGGGATTGTTAAAAACAGGAAGGACAAGCACATGATCTATACTTCACGATACCCCTCCCCTGTGGGACAGCTTCTGCTGGCAGCACAAGACAATGCTCTTACAGGGCTTTGGATAGAGCATCAAAAATATTATTTAGGTTCTCTGGAGGATGAACAGACCGAACAAGATGATTATCCCATTCTTAAAGAAACTAAAGCCTGGCTCGACCGCTATTTCGCAGGGAAAAAGCCAGCGATTTCCGAATTAAAACTAGCTCCCAATGGCAGTGAATTCCGTCAAATGGTCTGGGCGGTCCTCTGCCAGATCCCCTATGGAGAAGTCACCACCTATGGCAAAATCGCCAGTGCACTGGCCAGAACATCCGGTCAAAAAAGAATGTCTGCCCAGGCGGTAGGCGGTGCTGTAGCACACAACCCCATTTCCATCATCATCCCCTGCCACCGGGTCGTCGGAACAGATGGCAGTCTGACCGGTTATGCCGGAGGAATCGACAAAAAGATTTGGCTTCTTGCGCACGAAGGCACGGATATGGAAGGTCTGTTCGTGCCGAAAAAAAGCACAGCACCATAAGACGGACCGCAATCATTTTTTAGAAAGGACAGGGAGGCCTCTCCGCCATGGGACCGCCGCCTCTAATCATAGCTATGGGAACAACCACGAAACCTGTGATTTATAAAATCGATGATAACCTCCAGGGGCTGCAAGCCTTCCAAAAAGAGTTGGCCGCCCACTCATCTGAAAAAGAAAAAATGATCTTATTGGATTATCCCACGGTTTACATCCATCATTGGAAAAGCAAAGACACTTACGAAGTGTATATCGGAGAATCCAATCATGTGTTCCAAAGGACCAAACAACATTTCGACAAATCCGATGATGCCTCTAATTGGCAATATCAATTAAAAAAGAATTCTGCCAATCTGTACATCATCGGTCATGAACATTTCAATAAATCCTTAACGTTAGACATCGAAAACCGCCTGATGCTTTATATGATGAGCATTGACCGCGTAAAAAAGCTACATAATAAAAGAGGGAACCCACAGAACCGGTACTACCCTGACGAGGAAACCAATGAAATCTTCCGTTCCATCTGGAACAGATTAAGGCGGGCCGATTCCTCATTATTTCCGAAAGAAAGCGCAATCAAGGATTCCGCAATATTTAAAGCTTCTCCCCTGCACAGGCTGACACAGGAGCAGGAAAATATTAAAGATGCGATTGTCCATAAAGTCTTTTCTGCATTGAAAAAAGACGAACGGGAACAGCTGATCTTTATCGATGGAGAAGCCGGCACCGGAAAAACCGTACTGAACAGCAGCACTTTTTATGAATTGTATTTAAATGCAGAAGAACACAAGATAGATAGCCTAACGTGTTGTTTATTGGTCAATCATGATGAACAAATCACCGTATATAAGCAAATTGCAGAAAAACTTGGGCTTGGTGATGTCGTCTGCAAACCCACGGTCTTCATCAATCACCATTCCATTGACGAGCCAGTCGACGTAGCATTTATCGATGAGGCGCACCTGCTGCTGACCCAGGGCAAGCAGTCTTATCAGGGCAGCAATCAGTTGGCAGACATTCTCAAAAGGGCCCGGGTCACAGTCGTCATGTTTGATGAAAATCAGATCCTGACGACAGAACAATATTGGGAAGCACAGATTTTAGACCACTTTAGAAATGCCGCCAAAGAAAGTGGAAACTATTTTCAATTGACAAATCAGATGCGAATGGCCGCGTCACCCGAAACGATTGCGTGGATAGATGATTTTACTAAGAATAAGAAAGTATCAAAAATCCCCTCTGACAGCACCGGATATGAAGTAAAAATATTTGAATGCCCCGCTGACCTAGAGACTGCAATCAAAAAAAGAGCAAGTGAAGAAGAACACGAGCTTTCCAGAATCGTTGCCACATACGATTGGGAGTACCGGAAAAATTCATCTATGAAGTCCAGGATGCTGAAATATTGGGAAGTGCTGATCGGTGACTGGCACAAACCGTGGAATCGTGAACTGGATAGAGATTTAGATCCGAAAACACGGCGTAAAAACAAGACTTTATCCTGGGCGGAGCAACCTCAAACCATTGACGAAATAGGATCGACCTTCACCATCCAAGGCTTTGACTTAAACTATGCCGGAGTGATCCTCGGTCCATCTGTAAAATACCGCGATGGAAAAATTGTTTTTGACTCAGCTGCGAGCTTCAATACAAAAGCGACCAGAAACCGTACCTTGTCCGACGGCACTAAGAAAAAATTCGGAGAAACTTTAATCCAGCACGAAGTACGGGTTCTGATGACCCGCGGCGTCAATGGTTTATATATCTATGCCTGTGATGAAGAATTGAGAAAAGTGCTGAAGGATGCGATGCATTAAGGAAGGAAGGATTGGATTGAATACCATATCATTGGACAAAATGATTCAAAAAGTGCAGGATTTCTGCGAAGAACGGGACTGGGACCAATTTCATAATCCCAAAGACCTGGCCATCGGCATTTCTACCGAAGCCAATGAATTGCTGGATATTTTCCGTTTTAAAACAGATGCCGAAATGAAAGAAATGCTAAATGATCCTGTGAAAAAGGAGCACATCGAAGAGGAATTGGCAGATACCTTATTCTTTCTTCTGCGGTTTGCCCAGATGTATCATATCGACCTGGAAAGCTGCCTCGAGAAAAAGGTCCAAAAAAACGCACAGAAATACCCCGTGGACAAAATCAAGGGAAAAAACCTGAAATATACAGAAATTTAATAAACACAACTTTATCACCGTACAATAACATGCATGTAAGGAGTTATACAACAATGATCAAAGTATTCCACGACAACATATACCGGAAGCGTCAAAATTCCTGTAAATCAGGCATTTTCTGTGTTCCTTCTTCTACTTTACCAACGATTTATCAAAATTTCTGGAGAATTAGATTCGCAGTAATAAAGTAGAAAATACACAAATGCATATATCTCACTTTGGAAAATATACAGTGAGAAAAGCGATCTAGGAGAACAAGGAATTTAAGGAAAAAGAATGTTTTTGTGGACAATAAAGTAGATGCCCATGATGGAAATATTAGAAAGCGCTAATTTAAGAGCTGTTTTTTGATTACTTTAGAAAGCAAAGCAGAATGTCAATTATTATTGGAACTTTACAAAAGGAATTTGCGGGTTATACTACAAGAAGAAATTATTCTGATAGCGATACTAGTCCAATGATTAAGGACGGTAAACAGGTTCACGTAATTACAGATGATGATGTAAATCGTGTTTTTGCACCATGTCAAACATATTTTGGTTATTCAAGTAATAAGATAAATGCAAGAATTGATGTTCCTGTGTTCTATTTATTACAGGAAGACTATACTATTCCATGTTAGGTAAGGGATATGGAAGTAAGATCTAAGTATGAAAGTCCTCTTGTGTTAGAAAAAATGAAATAGTGGAGAGGATTTTTGAGGTTTTACTCGAAACAACAGTTTTCGATGAAGAACACGTATTTGTTACTGTATAAGAAAGAGCAATTTTATAACTCAACAGGAAAATATGGACATTGTGGAAAGAATACTATAGCTATTATGTTTCCTTATAAACTGTACCATCAAAAACTTTGAATACCTTTTTTCTTTGTAGTCATGCATCTGAAAAAATCTACTAATTTGACTGCTAAAGGGTGATAGAAAAATTGACAATTTTCGCTCAAACATTTATACTAAATGTATTCTATGGTAAAGTAGTCGAAAGGTTATGACGCAAAACTATTAGAGTCTGTAAAATGGAAGCCAGTTCCATGTTAAAAATAGGTCATTATCTGGAATGATGATGCTTTTTGGTTTTTTAAAGAGGAAATATATGATTAATGGATATTTGACAACAAAGGAAACTGCTGAGAAATGGGATATCACGATTAGAACAGTTCAAATAATGTGCTCAGAAAAGAAAGTAAAGGGAGCGGCAAAGTTCGGAAGAATGTGGGCTATTCCGGAAGATGCAGAAAGACCTGATGATGGAAGAGTAGTTACTGGACAATATAAATATTGGAGAAAAAAACAATATGGAAAAAATTAAATGTCCCGAATGTGGATGCGATATAAGCAGAGATGCTGCTAAATGTCCGTTTTGTGACTTTGTAATAAAAAAGGAGAACATATCGGCTGTTAATAATTATACTACAGTAAGAAATGGTGGTCATAGAATAAATTGTAAAATTATTGGAATTGTAGCTATAATCGCTTCCGTTGTATTATTTGCATGTGCATTTTCTAGGATTAATAATTCTGAATATAAATTTTATAAAGAATATTATGAAGACTGTATGGAAGGATATGATAATAGTAAATATTCAGCTAGGACAGAGGGTCTTCTTTTTAGTGGCGCATACACTATGATCGCTGATGAGTATAAAGATATGGCATCAGAGAATAAGCAAAAACTTGATCACTTTAGACTTCAGGCTTGGATTTTTGGAACACTGGGTGGAATATTACTGATTGGCGGTTTTGTATTTGCGTATAAAAAGGAGAAATAGTTGATGAATAAGGAAACAAAAAGTGTTGACTTGAATGCATACATAGCTAATTTTAAGTGCGAAGTAAAATCAGAGAACGGAAACAAGCAATTATCAATTTCTTTTGATAACTTAAGTTATGGTACTGTAGTAGCGATACGTTTTGTGGTTTGTGCTAAGGATAGTTTTGGCGATAAAATTGATTTTGAAGGCAACGATGTCTTGGAAATAAAAAAGGCAGATTTAAATATTAAACCACAGAAAAAAGCTGGATTTGTATTCGATATAAAGAATTATGATATTAAGGAATTAGATAGTAAAATCACGCAAATTGTATATGATAATGGAAAAATTGTTGTACCGGAGGGAAGCGATATCGTTGATTATGAGGTTGAGGTGCTCAGTACCTCATGGTCTCCGACGGATCATTTTGAAAAAGAGGCAGTCGAGTACATGCGTAAAACGAATAGTAAAGCTATTTGTTTTCCTGCGATTCATCCAAGAGGATGGATTTGCATTTGTGGAAGACTTAATCGAGGCGATGTTTCAAAGTGCAATGCATGCGGTGCTGTAAAGGATAAAATTTTCAAAGATTTTTCGATTGAACATGTAAAAGCAGAGGTCGAAAAATATAAAAAAAGAAGACAGGAAGAAGACGAGTACCGACGTGAGCAACAACGCAAAGAGGCTGCTGCAGCTGAAAAAAAGCAGAAAACAATAATATTTAGTATCATAAGTGTGATCACAATAATACTAGTTGGATTATTAGTTGCTAAGATATATCATAACGTGAAATATGGATTATCTAAGGAAGAAGCGGCTTCTTATAAGATTGCACAGAGCAATTACAATGATATAAAATCTTTTGTCATAGGATTAGGCAATAACTATTGGGATGTTGCAGAAGGTTATTATGATGATAATTATAGTAGTAGTCT
>JBMNRL010000005.1:0-127513 GCA_050944615.1 Blautia sp. | reverse complement strand
ATTCATCTCCCATGATCTGTTCAGAGGTCAAATTTACGGAAATATTTCTGAGCGGCAGCTCCCTATGCCGGTCCAAAAAGCTACAGACCTTTTCCACAACGATCCAGTTCACAGACTCCACCATCCCTTCTGCAAGGGGAATGAACTCTGACGGAGAGATCCATTCTCCCTCCGGTGTGTACATCCGCACCAATGCTTCCGCACAAGAAAAGGTTCCGTCTGCCACACAATAAATCGGCTGGTACCAAACCTGGAAATCCCTCCGTTCAACGGCTAACCGGATCGCCTGGGTTAAATAGACGTTCCTCAGATACTGCTGCTGCGTCCTCAGGTTAAATCTCACTTCTTCAAGGTCATGTTCCTTGCCATAATACAGCATATACTCCAGGTAATCCATCACCTCATACGGCGGCCAAGACTCCTTTTGATGGATCAGCTCAATAAACCTGGCCGACAGACGGATCTTCTCGTTGTTGATCTCCCATTCTTCTTGAAATCTCTGTTTGAGACTCTCAAGGTTTTGGTCTGCCTGTTCTTTGGAACTATAGGGGCAGAAGACAGCAAAGGTCACGTTGCTGAAACGAAACACTTCACTTTTTACATTCCAGCTTTCCAGATAATCTCCCACATGGTACAGCACATTGCTGCCCCATGCATAACCGTATTTCCGGTTGATCAGATTAAAATCCTTCAAGGAAACCAATAAAATCTGAAACTGCTGTTCACCCCCCAGACGCAGAGAAACCTCGTCCAAAAAGCGGATGCGGCTGCCCAGACCAGTCACCGTATCGATCCCATTCTTCTGGCTTTGGAAATGCATCAAAAAGATCATATCCGCAAAAGCCATCAAAATACCATTGAGCATCACATCGGGAAACATTTGCTGAAGAAGCAGCAGAAACATTTCCATACCAATGATCATTTTAATCGCCTTTGCCACCTGTCGGCTCACACTTCCGGCATTCTTCACATAGCAGAGCAGCCCGGCTATGATCTCAAGGAGCATCACACCATACCCTGCTTTGTTAAGCACGCCCCGGTGATACCCGCCAGCCCCGTCAATCCAGAAAATCCATGCCGTCTTGCTATTTACTATGATTAAAAACAAAAACACCAGGTTCAGTGCGATCAGTATCAGCATCGCGCGATACATACAGTTTCTCTCGTATACATGCTCCAATATTTTATAAAACACATACCAGGCCATAAAGGTACAAGTCCAGACACTGACCAAAAAATAAGCGCTGTTCATCAACACCAGAAGCCAATGCGGTACCGAAGAGCCTATAGACAACGTATCCACACAACAGATATTTAAAATAATGGACACAGCGGCGGCCCCCAGACATACCCAGTAAATCTTCGTCTGGTTATCCAATATCCGGCGCTTTTCATAAAAAAACAACGTCAATATTGCAATCATCAATAATGCAAGATATTCACCTATCAGTGTCATTTTTAAGGACTCTCTTTCGCTGGTGTTTTAGACTCTTTCCTCTGCCCAAGAATACATTCACAGGAGCTAAAGAGTCATCGCCCAAAGGGTACGGTCATACGGATTGCCTAAATGGGCGCATATCAGTATTCTATCGTGCTGTCGCAATGCTGTCAATGAAGGATCCTTCAATTTTATATCAGATATCCACACTCTTTTTCCGGTCTCCCAAAGCGCTATGATTTTTGTCACTCTCTTTTTTGCCCAGCCGGATTTCTTCCATATAATCAGCTAAATCGGGGGAAAGATTGTCAAAAAGGTAATTTCCCCTGGGTGAATGATTTCCTCCTGCTTCCTCCCGGATCTGTTCCTGGACCAGTCGGATCTCTTCTTTGAATTCTTTCGCGGACAGCAAATGCCCGCCCTGCCCCAGGATAATCACCTGCTCCAGACCGTCGGAAGTGGCCACAGTCACATGATACTTCCTTCCGATCTCATGAACCGCCTTCTCAATATACTGGTCCGCCGTCTCAGCTTCCTTGGTATAGACCACATAAATATTGTGGTATTTTACCACCTCGCCCGGATAATTTTCCAGCTTATAGGCATCAAACACTAAGATCAGCGTACATTTTTTATAGCCTTGATAATTACACAGGATATCCATCAGCTTGGTACGCGCCCCGTCGATGTTCACCTGGGCCAATTCCTTCAGCTCTTCCCAGGCAAAAATAATGTTATATCCGTCCACCAAAAGATACTCCTTTGGCTCCGCCTTTTTCTGGGGACGATATGGCCGGGCATCCGCAGACGCCGCAGTCACCTTGCGCGCCGGCGGTTCCTGAAACCGTTTTACCGGCCCGTAGGTTCTGGCAAAAATCTCCTCCAGCTCCTTTTCGCTGCTCCACCGTTCCTTAGACTCCTGGACAAAGCTTTTTCCCCCGGACGGATTTTGCTTTTCCTCTAAAAACTCCTCCGGCTCCAGATCCACCTGGGGATCCAAGTGCATATATTCCTCCACCTTATCCCAGCTTACCACAAATCCTGCCCCATGGTCGCAGAATACAGACCCGGTGGGATTTTCCAAATCCCGTTCCGAATCATAACCCACGTAGGCCACGACGGCTTCCTGGTCGGCACAAGGCTCATAGCCCTTTAACGAACAAAACAGCCGCCCCATGCCTCTGGTATAGGAAACCACCTCCATCTGGTAATCCCTCATCTGGGCCACTGGAGCAGTGCCTGTCAGTACAGCGGTCTCTCCCTCCATCTGCGGCTGACCAAAGGTACCATGCATTTTCTGGATATCGGACAGCGCACGGCCCACATTTTCAGCCGGCACCTCCAGGCGGTATTCATAATAGGGCTCCAAAAGGATGCTTCTGGCTTTCTTCAGGCCCTGACGCACGGCCCGGTATGTAGCTTGGCGGAAATCGCCGCCCTCCGTATGCTTCAAATGCGCGCGGCCCGCCAGCAGGGTAATCCTCACATCTGTAATTGGAGAACCGGTGAGCACTCCGATGTGCTCCCGCTCTTCCAAATGGGTCAGAATCAGCCTCTGCCAATTCCTATCCAGCACGTCCTCGCTGCAGGCGGTATAATACTGCATACCGCTTCCCCGCTCTCCCGGCTCCAGCAGCAGATGCACCTCGGCATAATGGCGCAGTGGTTCAAAATGTCCCACGCCCTCCACTGAAGCCGCAATGGTTTCCTTGTATACAATGTTTCCGGCACCAAATTCCACCGCCACCCCAAACCGTCTGGCAATCAGGCTTTTTAAAATCTCGATCTGAACCTCTCCCATCACCTGGGCATGGATTTCTCCCAAGGCCTCATTCCAAACGATGTGGAGCTGTGGTTCCTCCTCTTCCAATTCCTTTAGCTTTTGCAGCATCACATGGGCATCACATCCGGGTGGAAGCTGAATCTCATAGGTGAGCACCGGCTCCAAAATCGGCAGGTCTGACTGGCAGTCGATGCCTAAGCCTTCCCCCGGGTATGTCCGGCTAAGGCCGGTCACTGCACAGATGCTGCCAGCCGGTGCCTCTGTGACCGTATCGTATTTTGCGCCGGAATAGATGCGGATCTGGTCCGCTTTCTCCTCCCAGATATCCTCCGTCTGCTCTTCCTCCATTTTACGGTTGCTAAGCGGCATTTTCACTTTTAAGGTTCCCCCAGTAATCTTCATATAAGTCAGCCGGTTCCCCTGGTCATCCCTGGCAATCTTAAATACCTTCGCCCCGAATTCCTCCGGATACGATGGTGTCTGGGTATAACGGCACACACCATCTAAAAACTCCTGTATGCCGTCCAGCTTCAGTGCAGAACCAAAATAACAAGGAAAAGCTTTCCTTTCCCGGATCAGCCCAATGACATCTTCTTCAGATACTTCCCCTTCCTCCAGATATCTCTCCAATACTGCCTCATCGCAAACCGCCAGATTTTCCCAAAAAACATCCCGGTCCCCCTGCGGATCAAAATCCACGCAGCCTTCATGCAGCCGCTGCTTTAAATCCCCCAAAAGCTTCTCCCGGTCCGTCCCCTCTTGGTCCATCTTATTAATAAATAAAAACACCGGAATCTGATATCTGGCCAGCAGCCGCCACAACGTCATCGTGTGGCCCTGGACTCCGTCCGCGCCACTGATGACCAAAATGGCATAATCCAGCACCTGTAAAGTACGCTCCATTTCTGCAGAAAAATCCACATGTCCCGGCGTATCCAACAAAGTCACCTTCGTATCCCCCAAAGCCAGCTGGGCCTGCTTGGAGAAAATCGTAATCCCCCTGGACCGCTCCAATTCATAAGTATCCAAAAAAGCATCCCGGTTATCCACTCTTCCCAATTTCCGGATGCTGCCGCTCACATATAAAACAGCCTCGGACAGCGTGGTCTTCCCCGCGTCCACATGGGCCAAAATTCCAACTACCAATTTTTTCATCTTATCCTGTCCTGTCTCTTTTTCTATTACATATATACCTTTCTTATCTTACCATGGACAAGAAAATTTTGAAATAGTTACCTGCCGCGGCGATATCCTGCAATGGAAAATATTCCCACAGAAACGTACCTTTTTGTCCGACGCATCCTGCATGGAGTGCTTTTTGTTTCATAGGACACAATTTCCTATGAAACAAAAAAGCACATTTCCCCGAAGGAAAACATGCTTTTTATCCACAATTGCTCTCTTATTTTACATTTTTATCCGCAAAAGGAGACAGCTCCAGGCGGATAAAATATCCCTGATCGTGCTCGCACACTGGACACACCTTGGGCGCTTTTTCCCCTTCGTAAATATAGCCGCAATTTAAACAAATCCATCCTGTCTTCACATCGGAGACATAGAGCTTGTTTTCCTCCAGATACTGAGCAAAGCGTCCAAACCGGTCCCCGTGGTATTTCTCGATCTCGGCAATCATATAGAAGGAATTTGCCACTTTAGAGAAGCCCTCTTCCTTTGCCTTGTCGCCAAATCTTTTGTAAACATCATCATGCTCTTCATATTCATTGTGCTGTGCCATGCGCAGCAGCTTTGCCAGGTCATCCGTGATATCCACGGGATAGCCGCCGTCCACATGGATCGTCTCACCGGAGAGCTCCTTCAAATGATTATAGAAAATCTCCGCATGCTCTTTTTCCTGGTTTGCCGTATACAAAAATATTTGAGCGATAGCCGCCTGGTTCTGTTTGTCTGCCTCCCCAGCGCCAAAGGTATAACGGTTTCTCGCCTGGCTCTCTCCGGCAAACGCCCGCATCAAATTATCTTTTGTCTCACTGTTTTTAAAGTCAACTGCCATATTTCATTCTCCTTTTTCGATCATGATTTACCATCAGTATTGGCAGTTTTAGGAAAATTATGCATTCGCAGGCGACCACATCCATAAAAACAACCGGACCAAAAATATTAGACAGCCCCCCTTTATCACCCCAAAATTAGGATGCGCTATAAGGACTGCAACAAATCTCTTGGATTCATTTTCGTGATTTGCATAGCTGCTGCCACAACGCTTACGATAGATACCAAACATGTTGTTATAATTATGATCCCAATTGTCTGCAGCGAAACGGTATAGTCCATATGAACCTCTATCGCAGATGTTTTGTTGAACGTAGGCATGAGACTTCCCTCTGGAACTTCAATAACATACTCATTGCCCTGGCTATCCGGAAATGCCATATCCTCAGCAAAGGAACATAAGGTGCCAGTGAGCCTTCCGGACAATGCTATGGTTAATATTAATGCCACAATGGTAACCATCATGCATTCCAGTCCAAGTTGTAATATGACCTCACGTTTACTCGTTCCAGTTGAAAGCAATATCCCAATTTCTTTTTTTCGGTTTTTCGTCCACATATTTAGGACTAATACAAGGATTGCTATGCAACCGACGGTTCCGGCAAGAATTAGTATGGTTGCCAAAATATTCAATTGATTTAAAGCTTTCGCAGTAGAACGATATGCAGTGTCATCTTGTTCAATTACAAAATATTTTTCGTTAAACTCCTCCATGGCTTTCACTTGATTGATTATAGTATTCATTTCAGTGGGATCATTTACAAAAAAGGTAACCTCCCCATACTCTTCCATGATAGCACCACTTTTTATGTAAGATTTCATTTGTACACCGGTATCCCAATCTGTATAAATAAGATTTTCAGCATACTCACTTTCAGGGGTATACAAAGAAGGCTCTTGTTCGAAATTAACAGAGAAAATCCCAACAATATTCAGCTCCACTGGCTCTCCCCAGGTTTTGGCCGGAGTGTCGCTGGACTGATACATCCCTTCCTTAATCTCGATTTTCAATGTGTCTCCAATTTTCACGTTATTTCTCTTGGCTAATCTATTGGAAATCATCGCTGTATGATGGTCATTTTCTTTTATAGCGTTTCCTTCTATCAGCGAAAATGCTCCGGTCCTGAAATTTTCATGCAGCTCGGAAGAAGTGCAAGGCAGTATAAGTGTTTCTTGTGTCCGTATATGTACTTCTTCTAATGAGGGGTAAGAAGGGCTGGGATTATTATAACTGTCCGCCCACAGTCCTGGCCTTAACTCCAGATTCGTCCATACCGCTGTGTGCGTGTTAATCATATAATTAGTCACACCATCAATAGAATTAATTTCATGAACCATGTCCTTTGAGATATATTTTCCCGTATATGCTTCAAAACTATAGGTATCGGTTGTGACCAATTCTTTGTTTTCTGGGTCATTTGAATTAATTTTTAATATAAAGCTGCTCCCCAGAGTTTTTTCCACATTTTTAGTTTCGGTTAAAGCTCCCGTTCTGAGTGCAAGTCCAGACAATATGAAACTCGAGGCAGCAAATATAATGGCAAGCAGCAAAAGGCTGCGGCTTTTTTTCCTTTTTAGGTATAATACAGCGCGTTTTACAAAACTCATACAGCACCTCCATCAACTCATTGTAGATAGGATATCTTTAGGCTTCATTTTTATAATCATCCCTGATGAAATTACAGTTGAGATCATGACGATAAGATAGCCAATTTCTACAACCTGTAAAAATTCTCTTCCTCCTACATGGATTTGAACAAGACTCTCTGTATCGATTTCGGGCGCTTCCACATCCGCTTGGGTGTACTCTGATTGGCTTTTCGCTGGAGCCTGCAAATCTTCATTGGCATTGACAAAAAGCATGTCACCTAACCTGTCTGCAGATATATTGGCAACACCCCATGCAAGTAAAAGTGCGATAGATGCAATCAGAAGGTTTTCTAATATATGCTGCCCAATAATGTTCACTTTCTTCATGCCGACTGACATTAATATGCCTATTTCATACATTCTGTCCCTCATCCACATGGCGAGAATCAGCGACAGTAGAACGATGCTTATCAATGCAAGAATAATAACAATCATTGTGATAAGACTGGATATTCTTGCAAGCGGAGCCGCGGAACGATTGAAGGCCTCATTATTTTTCGTTATTTTATAGCCGTTCCAATCATAAGCAGTGAGTGTAGCAAGCTGCGCCGTAGCTGCATCCAGCTCTTTCGGATCTTTCAAAAAAAATGCAGCTCCATTTTTATACGAATTTATTTTTCTTCCTAAAACTGGTTCGTAGATCCTCCTTATAGAAGTAGTATCGACAAAAATGAAGTTATCCGCTATATCACATTCGGCTGAATCAGCATTGCTCAAACTCTGTGTGGTATTGATATCGTATATACCCACAATCTCAAAGTTATAAGGAGAAATTGTTCCTTTCTGCTTTTCGGATAGGTCTTCTGTATATAAGGCGGCTGTAAAGGTGTCGCCTATGGAAAGATTATTATTTTGCGATAGTTCTTTTGAAATTAATCCCTTGCCGATATCATCTGGTTTTATATGCCGTCCTTCTGTCAGCGAGAAGGAGCGGAGTACAAAATATTCATTGAGGCTGCTATCAGTGTTGCCGATAAATCGGGCAAGTTTGGCCTTGGGGTCATTGTCTACTGTAAAATGTCCAGGGGTCAGGGAAAGAGAATCGGTAAGCAAGTAAATAATATCCAACCCATTATAGGATTTGATTCCCTCCAAATCCATAACCGCCTGAACCAGATTGTCATCCACGGGCTGGGTATATCCTCGTTCTGTATCAGTTGCTATTTTAAAATATCCGCCTATGGTTTCACGAAGTTTTTGGGCGGCGGTCTCTGCCGCATTGTCAATTGCTATACATGTGAGAACTAAAGAGGCAATTACTGTTAATATAGCAAGCAGAATGATTGATTTGTTTTTTTTGCGGAGCAAATAAAGCTTTGCACGTTCCCAAGGATTTATCATAGTTTTCCCCCCTCCCCATTTCTCAGTATTGTGACTTTATTGTAACATATGATATATTATATATGCCATATGTTTCACACTACCTTCGACATATTTATACCGTATTCGTTTTTATGATTATTAGGTCAGAAACAAACTGGATGGAAATTAATTGGCAGCAAAAACCAAAAACTTTCAGGCGGGGAGAAATTTCAAGTTATAGATCAAAAATGCAATCCTTAAATAACGTGGTATTAGTAAAAGAAACATCAAAAACATAAAAGAACTGGGGGAACAAAATTATGAATGTGCTAGCACTAAATAAAGTAAAGTATTTCTATACAGAAAACAAAATGATCCTTGATGATATAAGCCAGAGTTTTGAAACAGGAAAAATATATGTTATTTTAGGACCCTCCGGTTGCGGAAAGACTACGCTCTTGTCATTACTTGGCGGTTTAGATATCCCCAAGGAGGGGGCTGTTGAATTCGATGGTCAGGATATTCAAAAGGATGGTCTAGAATATCACCGACGTCATCATGTATCATTTGTATTTCAAAGCTATAATCTGATTGATTACATGACACCAGCAGAAAATGTCAGACTTACTGCGAAAACGGATGTTTTTCCTATTTTGCTAAAATTAGGATTGTCAGAAGAAGAAGCAAAACGGAATGTGCTTAAACTCTCAGGTGGACAACAGCAGAGAGTAGCAATTGCACGGGCACTTGCTTCTCAAAATCCTATGATACTTGCGGATGAACCAACTGGCAATTTGGATGAGAAAACTGCACAGGATATTACGGAAATTTTTAAAGAAGCGGCCAAGGAATATCATAAATGTGTGATAATTGTCTCACATTCAACTGAACTGGCCAAACAGGCGGATGAAGTTTTTGAGCTTAAGCAGGGAAAGCTAAACAAAATAAATATTTAAAAAATAACGGGTGCTTCAAGAAAACTGGCCATAGGTATCTCTAAAAATATGCTTCCAGTTTCTTGTAACACCCGTTTTTCTATAAAAAAAGAAAGCTGCCGCTTCACAAAATTTAATTTGTTAAGCGACAGCTGCTTTTCATACATCGCAATATACAATTGATTAACGTTTGGAGAACTGAGGAGCACGACGTGCAGCTTTGAGACCGTATTTCTTACGCTCTTTCATACGTGGGTCACGTGTTAAGAAGCCTGCTGCTTTCAAAGTCGGTCTGTATTCTGCGTCTGCCTCCAGAAGAGCTCTGGAGATGCCGTGACGGATGGCACCAGCCTGTCCGGTATATCCGCCGCCATGAACGTTCACCATTACGTCGAATTTGCCTTCGTTCTCGGTTGCTACTAACGGCTGACGTACGATGGTCTTCAATGTCTCTAATCCAAAATATTCGTCGATATCTCTTTTATTGATCGTGATCTTACCGGTTCCAGGTACCAGGTAAACTCTTGCTACTGATGATTTTCTTCTTCCTGTTCCGTAGAATTTTGCACTAGCCAATGTTTTTTACCTCCCTCATTAAAGTGATAATGCTTCCGGTTTCTGAGCTGCATGGTTGTGCTCAGGTCCTGCATATACGAAAAGTTTCTTGTACATGGTTCTTCCCAAAGGTCCCTTTGGAAGCATTCCTTTGACTGCCAGCTCGATAACCTTCTCCGGTTTCTTCGCTAACATCTCTGCTAAGGTGGTTTCTTTCATTCCGCCAACATAGTCTGAGTGATGATAATAAATCTTCTGATCCATCTTCTTGCCGGTCACTTTGATCTTCTCGGCATTTACAACGATCACATAATCGCCGGTATCCACATGAGGTGTGAACTCCGGTTTGTTCTTTCCTCTTAAAACTTTTGCCACTTCAGAAGCCAGACGGCCTAAAGTGCAATCTGTAGCGTCTACTACATACCATTTTCTCTCGATTTTATCTGGATTAGCCATATAAGTCTTCATGGTCTTACCTCCTGCTTTTTCTATAACGGTTTCTGATTGCAGCCCTAGCTGCATTATTTTTAAGTCATTGCTCTGCTGATGGCACCTCTGTGTCAAAAGCAGTATTTCCAATAAGATGTAAGACGCTGATGCAAAAAGCGGCAATGTCCGAACCACTATAGGAATACACACACCGGGGCTTTGGCGTCCGTATTCTTCGCACTACGTCACATTGAGATATTATATTATAATCTTATTTTGGTGTCAACCATTTTTTCTCAAATTTTCCTGCAAATTTCGACGGATTTTCCGTCAGTCCACTTACCTTCTATGAAAAATACCGGATCCCCATAAGCGTCAGTCCATGGGCCGGCGCCGTAGGCCCTGCTGCCTCCCGGTCGCAGGCTTTTAGGATGTTTTGCACCTGTTCCGGTGGATACTGCCCATTTCCCACTTCAATCAAGGTTCCGGCGATGATCCGTACCATATTATAGAGGAAACCTTTTCCGGAAACCTGTATGGTCACCATGTCACCAAAACGTTCGATTTCCATATGGGTAATAGTCCGTACAGTGCTCTTCACCTGTGCCTTGGAGCCACAGAAACTGGCAAAATCATGCTCTCCAATGAGATACGAGGTCGCCGCGCGCATCTTCTCCTCGTCCAGATCATAATGGTAAAAATAAGAATACAGCCGTTCCGTAGGCACCGGAAATCTGCGATTCAAGATACGGTATTCATAGGTCTTCTCACTATCGCAATACCTGGGATGAAAATCCATTGGCATTTCTTCCGAAAGCTGGATTCGGATGTCCTCCGGCAGCCGCTGGTTCAAGGCATAGGAGAATTTTTCTCCCGGCATCCGGGCATCCGTATCAAAGATCGCCACGTTTCCCAGCGCATGCACACCTGCGTCCGTCCGGCTGGCGCCGATGGTCTCCACTTCTTTTCCCAAAAGCTCCGACAAGCAGCGGTTCAACTCCCCTTGGATGGTAATCCCATTATTTTGTATCTGCCAGCCGCAGTAATTCGTCCCATCATAGGCAACAATCAATCCCACTCGTTTCATATTTCCTCCAAAATCCGTAAGTCTGCCCAGGCCCTTAAAGTCCCAGAATCCGGAATGCGATGCTGGTTCCCAGATAAGCCGCCAGGATCAGATAAGCAATAAAATCCCTGCCTTTATATTTCAGCGGCTTCATCTGTGTCCTGCCACCGCCCCCGTGATAGCATCTTGCTTCCATTGCCATGGCCAGGTCATTGGCGCGCCGGAATGCGGAAATGAACAAGGGCACCAGTAAGGGCACCATGCTTTTGGCCTTATGGATAATGTTTCCGCTTTCAAAATCCGCGCCTCTGGCAATCTGTGCCTTCATAATCTTATCCGTCTCCTCCAAAAGGATAGGAATAAACCGCAAAGCGATGGACATCATCATGGCAATTTCATGTACCGGCACCTTAACAGCTTCCAACGGACGAAGCAGCCTCTCCAAACCGTCTGTGAGCTGGTTTGGCGTGGTGGTCAGTGTCATAATAGAGGAACCGATGACCAGATAAGTCAGCCGTATCGCCATCCGGCCAGCCAGTACCAGGCCTTCCTTGGTCACCTTCAGAAATCCCCATTTCCACAGGATTTCTCCAGGCGTCAGAAGAATGTTAAAAACCACGGTGATTAAAAGGATGAAAAGGATGGCCTTTAAGCCCTTGAACATGAATTTCACCGGCACCTTGGAAAGAGCAATCATAGATACCAGGAAAACCGTAGCAATCCCGTACCCCAGCCAGGAGCGGAAGACAAATACAGATATAATAAATGCCAGCGTCCCAATAAATTTGGTCCGAGGATCCAATTTATGCAGAATGGAATCTGCCGGATAATATTGTCCCAGAGTAATATCTCGAATCATCTGCCGTTCCTTTCTATCTCTTCTTCATCGCCGCCAGGATGCTTTCCTTGGCTTCTTCCACTGTGGTCGCCGTCACATCCACCTCCATGCCCCGCTCTTTTAAAGCCTGCATGATATAAGTGATCTGAGGCGCGCTAAGTCCCATGGCCTCCAACTCCCTATAGTGGGCAAACACCCGCTTCGGCGTATCGTCAAAGGCCACTTTGCCCCGGTTCATCACGATGATGCGTTCCACATATTTAGCGATATCCTCCATGCTGTGGGATACCAGCACAATGCTGATTCCTCGCTCTTTATGGAGCATGGCAATCTGATCCAGGATCTCATCCCTGCCTCTGGGATCCAGCCCTGCCGTAGGCTCATCCAGAATCAGAATTTTGGGATTCATAGCCAGCACACCAGCAATGGCTACCCTCTTTTTCTGCCCGCCAGACAGCTCAAAGGGAGATTTGTCGTAATATTCCTCGCCAAGGCCCACGGAATCCAGGGCTTTTTTCGCTTCCTCCAGGGCTTCTTCTTTGGAAAGGCCCTGATTTTTGGGTCCAAAGCAGACATCGGAGAGCACATCCACCTCAAAAAGCTGGTGCTCCGGATATTGGAATACCAGCCCCACCTGACTGCGCAGGGATTTCAAATCGTATTTTTCCTGCCAGATATCCTCTCCGCAATAGAGCACCTGGCCGGACGTGGGGCGGATCAGACCGTTTAAATGCTGGATCAGCGTGGATTTTCCGCTGCCCGTATGGCCGATCATCCCGATAAACTGTCCGTCCGGTATCACCAGATTCACATCCTCCAGCGCATGGATCTCATAGACAGTCCCGGGACTGTAGGTATAGGTTACATGTTTTAATTCTAATGACATAATGCGTTCACCAATTCCTCTATCGTAAGGATCCCTTCCGGCATTTCAATACCGGCCGCCTTCAGTTCATGCGCTAACAGGGTGACCTGGGGCACATCCAGCCGCAATTCCTTCAGCCGGTCCACCTGAGAGAAGATTTCCCGCGGTGTTCCCCGCATCACCACTTTTCCTTCATCCATCACATAGACCTCATCGGCAAAAATGACTTCTTCCATATAATGGGTGATCAAAATCACAGTAACCTTCTCCTGTTGGTTCAACTCCCGGACAGCTTTGAGGACTTCCTTACGGCCGTTGGGATCCAGCATCGCAGTAGGTTCATCCAGGATGATACACCGGGGGCGCATAGCCATCACACCGGCAATGGCTACCCGCTGTTTCTGTCCGCCGGAGAGCTTATTGGGAGAATGATTCCGGTAGGCAATCATTCCCACCTTCTCTAAGCTGTCATCCACCCGTTTCCAAATATCGTCCGTAGGCACGCCCATATTCTCCGGGCCGAAGCCAACATCCTCTTCCACTACGGTGCCGATGATTTGGTTGTCCGGATTCTGGAAGACCATTCCGGCCTTCTGCCGGATCTTCCACAGCTCCTCTTCCTTGGCCGTATCCTGGCTGTCCACCCAAAGCGTCCCTTCTGTAGGGATCAGCAGAGCGTTCATATGCTTCGCCAGTGTGGATTTTCCGCTGCCATTGTGTCCTAAGATAGCCACAAAATCGCCTTCCTTCACATCCAGGCTCACGTTCTCCACCGCCTGGCTGGTCTCCTCCACATTGCCGTCCTCATCATATTTTATATATTCAAATCCCAGCTTGCTGGCTTTAATGATTCCCATATCTACCTCCGTAGGACTTTACGGGTCACGGTTCTCTCTGCGGCCAATAACCGTTACCGTTCTCCCGCTTCCTCCTGGAATCCCAAAATAGAATCCATCAGCTCCCAGATTTCTTCCCGCCCCTGCTTGGTCTGGGCGGAAAACGGAATCACCTGGGTGCCCGGGATCAGGTTCAGCCCCTGCTTCACCTGCTTGACATGCTTCGCCACCTGGCTTCTCTTGAGCTTATCCAGTTTCGTCGCCACAATGATCGGCTCATAACCGTTATGGACGATCCAGTCATACATCATCTTGTCATTGGCGGACGGCTCATGACGGATATCGATGAGCAGAAAGACCGCTTTCAGCATCTTGGAACCATGGAGGTAGCGCTCGATGAGCTTCCCCCATTTTTCCTTCTCCGCCTGGGATACCTTGGCATAGCCGTAGCCCGGCAGATCCACCAGATACATGGCATCATTGATATTGTAAAAATTGATGGTCTGGGTCTTGCCCGGGGACGCACTGGTCCTGGCCAGAGATTTCCGGTTCATCAGCCCGTTGATCAGGGAAGATTTCCCCACGTTCGATTTGCCGGCAAACGCGATCTCCGGAAGCTCGTTTTCCGGCAGACGGCTGGTGGGCCCGCACACAATATCTAAAGAAACGTTTTTAATAATCATATTTGTTCTCGTCCTCGTTATCTGCAAAGGGCCGCGTCCAGCACATCCTTCATGCTTTCTACGTATACGATCTCAAGACCGTCTGTGATCTCCTCTGCCATCTCCGTCACATCTTTCTCATTTTCCTTAGGTACCAGCACCCGGTGGATCCTGGCATCCTTGGCCGCCAACAGCTTCTCCTTCAGACCTCCGATGGGAAGCACCCTGCCCCTCAAGGTGATCTCTCCGGTCATGGCCAAATCCGCATAGACCGGCTTCTGGATGATGGCGGACAGCATGGCCGTAGCCATGGTAATCCCAGCAGACGGCCCATCCTTGGGCACGGCTCCCTCCGGGATATGTATATGAATATCATTTTTTTGGAAAAATTCCGGCTTCACCTGATATTTCTTGGCGACAGAACGGATATAGCTGATGCCGGTACGGGCAGACTCTTTCATCACGTCACCCAGCTGGCCGGTGAGCAGCATCTCTCCTTTGCCCGGCATCACATTGACCTCGATCTCCAGGGTATCGCCGCCCACACTGGTCCATGCCAGTCCGCGGACGATGCCCACGGCATCCTTTTTATTGGCCATATGCGTCGTATAGCGTTCTTTTCCCAAAAATTCTTCCAAATTCCTGGTGGTGACAACCACCTTATCTTCCTTATCCTCCAATAGCCTGCGCGCTGCCTTTCGGCAGATCTGCCCGATCTTCCGTTCCAGATTCCGCACGCCCGCCTCTTTGGTATAACCGCTGATAATCTTCTTCATAGCCGCCTTGCGGATCACCAACTGGCCCTTTTTCAGGCCGTTGGCCTCCATCTGCTTCCCGACCAGATGCTCCTCGGCAATATGCTCCTTTTCATTTTCCGTATAGCCGGAAATCTCCAACAGCTCCATCCTATCCAGAAGCGGTCTGGGAATGGAAGAAGCATCATTGGCCGTAGCGATGAACAATACCTCGGAAAGGTCCTGAGGAATATCCACATAATGGTCGCTGAAATGGCTGTTCTGCTCCGGATCCAGCACCTCTAAAAGAGCGGCGGATACATCTCCCTTATAATCGGTTCCGGTTTTATCCACCTCGTCCAAAAGCATCAAGGGATTGCTCACCTGCGCCTGCTGCAGACCCGCCGTGATGCGTCCCGGCATGGCCCCGATATAGGTTCTTCTGTGTCCGCGGATCTCCGCCTCGTCACGGACACCGCCCAGACAGATGCGCACATATTTTTTATTCAGCGCCCTGGCCACGGATTTGGCCACAGAGGTCTTCCCGGTGCCCGGCGGGCCCACGAGACAGAGAATAGGGCTTTTGCCCTTCTCTGTCAAAGCCCGTACGGCCAGGAATTCCATAATCCGCTCTTTTACCTTTTCCAAGCCATAGTGATCTTCCTGTAAAATTTCAAACGCCGCCTGCAGATCCTTAGAATCCTCGGATTTCTTCTCCCAGGGCAGACTTAAGAGAGTCTCGATATATCCTCTAGACACAGAACTTTCGGAAGGATTGCCACCCAAGGACTTAAAACGCCGGATCTCTTTGGCGATCTTCTCGATCACCTCCTCGGGCGCCTCCAGTTTCTCCAACTCTTCTTCATATTTCTCAGCTTCAGACTGGGTATTCTCCTCTCCCAGCTCTTCCCGGATCAGCTTAAGCTGTTCCCGAAGAATATATTCCCGCTGGTTTTTATCAATGCGGGCCTTAACCTTCCGCTGGATATCCTGACGGATCTGCATGATCTCGATCTCGTTGGCGATCATGCCTCCCAGCACTTCATACCGCTGCTCTAAGGTCACCGCGTCCAGAAGCTTCTGCCGGTCTTCATAATACAGCTGTAAATTCACAGAAATCTGATCCACCAGTTGGCGGATATCATTGATCTGCAGAATTTGGGCAATCAAATCCTTGCTCACCTTGCCATTTTCCACACAATAGGCATGAAACAGCTCCTTCAGATTCCGGAGCATCGCCTCCTCCACGGCAGCCGGAAGCTTCGGCTCGTCTTCTTCATCGAACAGTCCCACTTCAGCTCTGAGATAGGGTTCCTCTGTCTTAAATTTCAGAAGCTCCCCCCTCTCCTGGCCATCCACCAGGATACGGATCACATTTTTCGGAAGCTTCACCACCTGCTTGATGTTGGCAATGGTTCCAATGTCATAGACGTCCTCCTGGCTTGGGTCCTCTACCAGCTCCTTTTGCGTGACCAAAAAAATCTTCTGGTCCTGCAGCATAGCGGCTTCCACCGCCCGGATGGATTTTTCCCTGCTAATATCAAAATGTACAATCATATCCGGCAGAATCGTGGTCCCCCGAAGGGCAATGGCCGGAAGTACATATATGGTGTCTTTCATTGCTTTCTCCTTATGTCAGGCAGTTTCGGATTTTCCTTTTCTGCGGGACCGGGACGGTTTTCTGGCCGGGGCAGGGACAGGCTCTCCGTACTCAATATCGGCTTCGCCTTTGCCCTCCACCATATTCTCCGTAATCGTGCATCTGCGGATCGTACCGTCGGAAGGGGCCTTATACATCAGATCCATCATCGTACTTTCCATGATCGCCCGCAGTCCTCTGGCTCCGGTCTTACGCTCCATGGATTTCTTAGCGATTTTCTCCAGAGCGCCTTCCTGGAAATCCAATTCTATGCCATCTAATTCAAACAACTTGCTGTACTGTTTCGTCAATGCGTTCTTCGGCTCACGCAGGATCCGAAGCAGCGCCTGCTCATCCAAGGCATCCAGGGTCACCACCACCGGAACACGTCCCACGAACTCTGGTATCAGTCCGAATTTCACCAGATCCTCCGGCATCACATCCTTCAACACTTCACCCACATTTTTATCCTTCAGCTTAGAGATATCTGCGCCGAATCCGATGGATTTCGTATCCTTACGGTTGGAAATGATCTTTTCAATTCCGTCAAATGCGCCTCCGCAGACGAACAAGATATTCGTGGTATCAATTTGGATAAAATCCTGATGGGGATGCTTTCTCCCACCCTGGGGCGGCACGCTGGCCACCGTTCCCTCCAGGATCTTCAAAAGGGCCTGCTGCACTCCTTCTCCTGATACATCTCTGGTGATAGAGGCATTTTCTGACTTTCTGGTGATCTTATCAATCTCATCAATATAGATGATTCCATACTGGGCGCGCTCAATATCATAATCTGCGGCCTGAATGATCTTCAAAAGGATATTTTCCACATCCTCACCTACATAACCGGCTTCTGTGAGCGTAGTCGCATCTGCGATCGCAAACGGCACGTTCAGCAGCTTAGCCATGGTCTGCGCCAGCAGCGTCTTGCCGGAACCGGTGGGTCCCAACATCAGGATATTGCTCTTTTGGAGCTCCACATCCAGGTCCTTAGGCGCCATCACGCGTTTGTAATGGTTATATACCGCCACAGAGAGCACCTTTTTGGCATCCTCCTGACCAATGACATATTCGTCTAAAATGCCGTGAATCTCCTCCGGCGTCAGTAGGTTGATTTCAGAGGACAGCAGATCCTCGTCATCATAAACGCCAAAATCCTCCTCTATGATCTCGGAACAGATCCCGATACACTCATCACATATATAGACTCCGTTCGGACCCGCGATCAGCTTGCGGACTTGATCCTCCGTCTTGTTGCAGAACGAGCATCTAACCTTAGAATCCCTTATTTTATCTGCCATAACATTGTTCCCCTTTCACGGTAATTGCTGCACATTAAGGTATTTAAGACCCCCGCCTAAAAGACAGGAGTCTTATCTACAGTAACTTATCTGTGTACGATCACTTGATCGATCAGCCCATATGCCTTCGCCTCTTCGGCAGACATATAATTATCCCGGTCTGTATCTTTTTCCACGACCTCAAGCGGCTGGCCGGTGTTGGCCGCAAGGATCTCATTCAACGTCCGTTTTGTCTTGGCGATGTGGTCAGCCACAATCTGAATCTCTGTGGCCTGCCCCTGCGCGCCGCCGGACGGCTGGTGTATCATAATCGTAGAATTCGGAAGAGCCATTCTCTTGCCCTTTGCACCGCCGGCCAAAAGGAATGCTCCCATGCTGGCCGCCATTCCCAGGCAGATGGTGGACACGTCACACTTCACATACTGCATGGTGTCATAAATGGCCATGCCCGCAGTCACAGAACCTCCGGGACTGTTGATATAGAAGCTGATATCCTTACCCGGATCCTCAGACTCCAGGAACAAAAGCTGCGCTACCACCAAGCTTGCGGTAACATCATTTACCTCTTCCCCCAGAAAAATGATCCGGTCTTTCAGTAACCTGGAATAGATGTCGTAATTTCTTTCTCCCCTGCTCGTCTGTTCAATGACATAAGGTACTAAGCTCATATTACTCCTCCTGTATTGTCTGACTTATACTTCTTTGGCTGCCTCAGTTACAAATGTCACCGCCTGCTGGATTGCCAGATCTTTCTTCATCTGGGACATTTCATTCTCGCCGATCAGCTCTTTTAATTTGTCTGCTTCCATCTTATACATCTCAGCCATCTTGTTGATCTCTTCATCCATCTGCTCCTGGGTAGGCTCAATGTTCTCAACTTCGGCAACCTTCTCCAGCACCAGTCTGCTCTGGATGCGTTTCATCGCCTGCGGCTTCATCTGTTCTCTCATAGCATCCGCATCCATGCCTGTGAACTGGAAGTACTGATCAATATTTAAGCCCTGAGACTGCAGTCTTCTGGCAAAATCATTGACCATTTCCTGAATCTGGGTATCCAGCATAGCATCCGGGATCTCCATGGACGCATTCTCAATGATCTTGTCCACAACCGCATCCTCTTTTGCACGAAGAGCATCCTGCTCCTTCTTCTCTGCCAAATTCTTCTTGATGTCAGCTTTGTACTCATCTAAGGTTTCAAATTCAGAAACATCCTTGGCAAATTCATCATCCACCTCTGGAAGCTCCTTCGTCTCAATCTTCTTGATCTCACATTTAAAGATGGCTGCTTTGCCTGCCAGCTCCGCAGACTGGTAATCCTCCGGGAAGGTCACATTTACTTCCACCGGCTCGCCCGCTTTCGCGCCGACCAGCTGCTCTTCAAATCCCGGGATGAAGGTGTTGGAACCGATGGTCAGAGGATAATCTGTTCCCTTGCCGCCTTCGAAAGCGACGCCGTCCACAAACCCTTCAAAATCTAAGGTTACAATATCGCCGTTCTCCACGCCGCGGTCTTCCACCGTGATGGTTCTGGCATTCTTGTCCTGCTCTTTTTTCAATTCTGCAGCGATCTCTTCCTCTGTCACTTCCACATCGGACTTCGGAACCTCTACGCCTTTATATTCGCCTAAGGCCACTTCCGGTTTCACAGCAACCTCTGCTGTAAAAATAAACGGTTTGCCGGCTTCTAACTGAGTCACATCAATGGCCGGTGAAGATACGATCTCTAATTCACTTTCCATAACAGCTTCGGAATATGCACCAGGAATCAAAGCATTGGCTGCATCTTCAAGGAAAACGCCTTTTCCGTACATCTTCTCAATCATCACTCTTGGGGCTTTTCCTTTTCTGAATCCCGGAAGGCTGATTTTTCCTTTGTTCTTCTGGTATGCTTTTTCAATTGCCTTCTCTAATTCCTCGGCAGAAACCTCAATCGTAAGTTTCGCCATATTTTTCTCCATTTTCTCTACCTGTAAACTCATTCTTGATAATTCCTCCTTAAATTTCTATGTATAATGGAAAAGCCGCATACTGCTTCGCATACCTCTCCATAATCACAGTCATTATTGTACTATAACATAGAAGATTTAAAAACACCAGCATTTTTTCGCTATTTTTTCAGCGTTTTTTTCATTTTTTCTATTTGCAATATACGATCCCCGCTGCCACTTCATCCACTTTTTCCTGTCCAGCCAACAGACGCACCAGCTCCAGGGAAAAATCAATGGCGGCTCCCATTCCCCTTCCGGTGGTGATCATGCCATCCGTCACGGTAGGCACTTTCAAAAGCTTTGCATTGGTAAGATGACTCTCCATACTGGGATGTACGACGGCATCTTTTCCATCCAGCAGCTCAAGTCCTGCCAAAACTCTGGGCGCCGCACAAATGGCTGCCACTCTCCTGCCGTCTCCCGCCGCCTGCTTTAAGGCTTCCAGAAGTGGAGTGCATTTTTCCAGGTTCTCTGTCCCTTTGAGTCCGCCCGGCAGTACCAGCACCTTGGCACCGGACAAGTCTGCGTCCTCTAAGAGGCAGTCTGCCATTACTGTGATCTTATGGGACCCATATATTTCCTTACGTCCCATGATGGAGACTGTCTGTACTTCTATTCCTGCCCGCCGCAGAATATCCACAACGGTCAAACCCTCGATTTCCTCAAAGCCATCCGCTAAAAATACATATACCTGTTCCATAAAAAAGCCTCCTTTTGGATGTTGCAATGTTTCTGTCATTCCTTACCGGCTCATTATAACATTTCACTTTTCTATTTACAACGAAAAGGGTATACTATAAATAAGAAAATTTATGAGGTGACAATATGGAAATTGAAAGAAAATTCCTGATCAAAAGTCTGCCGGCAAACCTGACCGGCTATCCCAGCCAGCTCATCGAACAGGGATATCTCTGCACGAAACCGGTGGTGCGGATCCGCCGCCAGGACCAGGACTACATACTCACTTACAAATCCGCTGGGCTCATGAGCCGAGAGGAATATAACCTGCCACTCACCCAGGAATCCTATCTACATCTGCGAGGAAAGACCGATGGCCTGCTCATCACCAAAACCCGCTACCGAATCCCCATTGGAAACGGACTGACCGCAGAACTGGACGTATTTCACGGCAGCCACGACGGCCTTACTCTGGTGGAAGTGGAATTTCCCACCGAGGACGCTGCCAACGCCTTTGTGCCGATGCCCTGGTTCGGGGAAGAGGTAACCTATTCCACCAAATATCACAATAGCACCTTAAGCACACATCCTTATCCCTTCGATTAAATGAAACAGGCATCCCTCATAGGGATGCCCTGCCTCATCACTTATACCTTCTGTCGATTTTCCATGCAATCCATGCTGCATAGCAGCGAGGAAGAACCAATAATACATTTCCCAAAATGCGGATTGACCGATGCTGGTTTTTTCGTAATTGTATTCCCTTATCAAATAACCACTGCATACAATAACGTTCCTTTCACAAATTCTGGAGCCGCTAAAAAAGCAGGCCGTAATCAGCAGTTTCTCATAGATTATGACGGCAGATAAAAGTATTCGTTTTGTTGCTAAATGGAGATATTTCCCAGTCCACTTGTTATAATAAAACTATACAGGGGGAGGTGGCCTTATGGATATTATAGTATTCTCCAATAACCTTCGAGCCTTTCGCCGCGCCCACGGTTACACGCAAGTGGAAATGAGCGAATTGCTCCATGTCCAGCGTCAAACATACTGCAACTACGAAAACGGCCGCAGAATGCCTTCATGGGATATGTTGGCCGAAATTGCATCCATATTAGATATCAGCTTGGACTCCCTGATACGCGGCAGCTTATCGGATCATATTATGACAGAAGATTCTGTCCGTACTTTTTTGAAATTCCAAAAGCTTCCCGTTCATGTCCAAGAACATATCAATGAATACATCGACTCTCAATTCGAACACTATTCTGAATAGATTGTATCATCAGAGCTATGCAATTGCAATTTCTTTATTTGCCATCATCCATTAGCTTCTATATAAGTACGGCCCAGCCTAGGTATATATTACATATTTCGTCCTTTTTCCACACAACTTTTCATCGCCTCTATTACAGCACTGCGAAAACCATCCCGTTCCAGGCAGCGGACAGCCTCAATTGTGGTCCCTCCTGGTGAACATACCATATCTTTGAGTTCTCCCGGATGCTTCCCTGTCTCCAGCACCATTTTTGCGCTTCCCATCACTGCCTGCGCTGCAAACTTATAAGCCTGAGCTCTGGGCATTCCGTCTGCCACCGCAGCATCCGCCATAGCCTCAATCATCATGAATATGTAGGCCGGAGAGCTGCCGCTGACAGATACCACCACATCCAATAAATGCTCCGGCACCTCTTCTACTTTTCCAAAGCTCTCCAGCACTTCTTTGACTTGGATCTTTTCTTCCTCTGTCACCCATTCATTGGCACACATTCCCGTCATGCCCTCTCCTACCAAAGCCGGTGTATTGGGCATGGTGCGGACAATCTTCAAGTCTTTTCCAAACTGCTTAGCAAGCCAATCCAGCGTCTTACCCGGCGCGATGGTGATCACCAGATGTTCCATGGTGATCAGATCCTTCACTTCTGAAATGACATCCGCATAATATTGCGGCTTCACCGCCAAAAAGACAATCCTGGAATTTTTCACCACTTCCTTGTTGTCCCTGGTAGTAACCACGCCCAGTGTCTCCTGGCTGCGTCTGCTCCCTGCCTCTGTCAGGTTGGATACCATGATCTCTTCCTTCCCGCAAATTCCTTTTTTCAAAATTCCGCCAATGATTGCGGAAGCCATATTTCCACATCCGATAAACCCAATTTTCATCTTTATCTTCCTCCGTTCTTTTTTCTGTTTGTTTAGAATTTTTTCGCAAATGCAGACGCTATGCCCTCATAAGAGATCAGCTCCAGCGCCCGAAGAATTTTCCCAGCGGGGTGACTACTTTATTCAATGACTCAATGGCATTATTGAGCGTCTCCAGATCCACACCATTTAATTTCTCTGTGGCATTAGTGATGGCCTCCTGACTTTCCGTTGCCATGTCATTGATATTATCCACCATCTCTTTCAGGTTCATCTCAGACAGGTTCAATTCCTTCACCTGTTCTGAAATCTCATTGACATTGTCCAACGCATCCGACACCTTGGGAACCACACGCATAACGGCTGCCGCCACCACCACTACCAAAACGATCACTGCCACCGCAGTCAGACGCATATAGAAAAGCTGCTTTTTCAAAAGCCTGGCCGTCTCATCCGTAGGTGCTGCCTTTGTCTTCTCCTTCTCCGGAGAAATTTTTCCAGCCTTTCTCTGCTCCATCTGATCCATTTTATCTTTGAAAAATTTCGGCTCTTCCTCCATTTCCATGGCAATTTTTTCTTCCGTTCCCCCAAAACCGCTTTTGTTCTCTTCCATATTTTTATCCTCACTATTCTTCGGCAGTCACCCAAAGCCCAGGTAACGCGTCAGGCTCTTTTTACCCATTATAGAGCAGCCCTGGTACCTGTCAACCGTCTTTTCTTTATTGTAACCACATTTACGGGAAATGTCCACCGGCCCCCTTGCGGATCCCTATTTATACATTAACAGGCGGAAAAGCGCCATCACCCGTAGGGTATCAGTTATCACCCAGCAAACTCCTTCACAGCCCCAAAAGCCCTCTCCAGGTATCCGGTCCTACGATTCCGTCAATTGCCAATCTCTTTTGCTTTTGAAATTCCATCACTGCCGCCTTGGTACCAGGCCCGAAAATCCCGTCATAGCCTCCGGTCACACCGATCCGGAAATGCTCTCCCAAGCGCTCCTGCAAAAGCTTCACCACCGTACCCCTGCTGCCTTCGGCCAGCAACGGACATTTTGCCAGTGTCTTCGGCCCCGGAATATTGTCCGGCTCCGTTCCTATAGCTTCCTGCAGCCTTCTGACCCAGTCACCCGGAGCCTTCGGCGGCTGCTCATCCTTTTTTACATACTTCCCATAAATATATCCGATCGTACCTGCCACATTCACATGATACCAGCCATTCTTCACCTGTCCATCGATCTCGAACCGGTTTCCTTTATTTACTGTGCGCAAAACGATGCCATCCGGCGTCGCCCGCACATTCACGTCATCGCCGGTGCTCACTGCAGTACCAATGGCATGGAAATCTTCCTCCGGCCCTGACGTTCCATAATCCTTATAAAAAACATCCAAATCCACATTTCCAACGATGCCCGGGACACGACCCTTGGAGCTGTACTGCCAGGCTGTGCCATATGGCGGACGCAGACTTTCTACTATAGCACCATCATCATGATACGGATACGCGGCAAGCCAATAATCATAAGGCAGCGCCTTTATATCCAGTACATTCCGGTACCAGTCCGTATTACAGTAAATCCCAAAACGGTAGCCGGCATCTACGATCCGTCTCCGGAAAGCGCGGATAATCGTATTTAAGGTACTTGACGAAAGATTCCTTTGCGGAGACCATTCCAGGTCATAATAGACGGGATAATCCAAATCCCTGCCCCTCATAGCTGCCAAGACACCCTCTGCCTCGGTATCCGCCTCTTCTACAGATAATGCATAGCTGAATTTATATACGCCCACCTTCAGTCCCGCCTGACGGAACCCATCATAGTTTACCTCAAAGGTGGAATCCGGCCGGTTATTTCTCTCTGTTACGCGCAAAATGGCCACCCGCTTGCCAGCCGCAGCCACCTGTTCGTAATTAACCACTTGCTCATAAGCACTGACATCTATTCCATATATCTCCATAAAAACCAATCCTTTTTTATTTTATCTCTCTTTATTTATATGCAGAGTACGGGCTGTTGTCCATCGGCAAGCATCACTGGAATACCTGTATGATTATAGGAGATACACTGATGCCGCCGCCCGACAGTCCCCCGTGCTTTGGAACATGAAAAACAAATAAATCTGCCGAAAATAAGCCGCTTCAAAACATTGACATAAACATAGTCTCAGAGCACAATAACAGTACCATAAACCGTACTCTTTTAAGTACTTAATGTGAGGTGATAAAAATGACAGTAGCAAGACAAATGGATGTTAGAGCAAATATTAAAAAATATTTTGACATGGCTTTTGATGGCGAACCTGTTTTTGTATCAAGAAAGCAGAACAAAAATGTTGTTGTTATTTCCGAACAGGAATATAACGATTTACAGAGAGCAAAACGCAATGCAGAATACCTTGCCAAGCTAGATCACAGCCTCTCACAATCAGAGCGTGGCGATACTATATCTTTTACTCTGGATGAATTAAAAGAGATGGAAGCCACAGATTGGAAGCCGTCACAAAAGATTATAGATTTTGTGGAGAAGATGAATAATGAATGATTACACTTTTACGGCGAAAGGATTTGAAGATTATATGTACTGGCAGACACAGGACAAAAAAACCTAAAAAAAATTAATCGTTTGCTAGAAGATATAAAACGTAATGGTGTAATGGTAGGGACAGGAAAACCAGAACCGTTAAAGTACCGCCCGGGATATTCCAGACGAATTGATGAAGAAAACAGACTTGTATATGAAATTGACGAGCTGCAAAATATTAAGATATTCAGCTGCCGTTGACATTGCGAAGATTAACATTGGAAGCGGTCTCTTTTATTTATCAAAAAATCTATACCCCTGCCAGCCAACACCCCCTCCCCGCCAACGGCACCTTTTTTCCCCTTCTTCATATAGTATACCATTAGAAATTAGGAGGGTATTATGAAGAAGAAATTAATCGCCTTGTGCGCAGTCTGCGCACTGACCGTCTGCTCCTTTGCGGGCTGTGGAAAAGATGCCGGGGAAACAGCAGCCTCTGCCCCCGCCCAAAAAAGCAATGAAACCGCCGAAGCAGCAACTACAGAAGCACCCAAAGAGCTGACAAAAGTCACATTGAATGAAGTAGCACATTCCATCTTTTATGCACCTCAATATGTAGCCCTTGAAGAGGGCTATTTTGCCGAAGAAGGATTAGATCTTACTCTTGTCACCGGATTCGGTGCCGACAAGGTAATGACCGCCGTCCTCTCCGGGGAAGCGCAGATCGGGTTTATGGGAGCGGAGGCTTCCATCTATGCTTATCAAGAGGGAGCCAATGACCCCGTCGTCAACTTTGCCCAGCTCACCCAGCGTGCTGGAAATTTCCTGGTGGCCAGGGAAGAAATGCCCGGTTTCACTTGGGCAGACCTGAAAGGAAAGAAAGTTCTGGGTGGTAGAAAAGGCGGTATGCCGGAAATGGTATTTGAGTATATCTTAAAACAGAACGGTATGGATCCGCAGAAGGATCTGGAGATCGATCAGAGCATTGACTTCGGTTCCACCGCAGCGGCATTTTCCGGAGGCCAGGGAGAGTTTAGCGTGGAATTCGAGCCGTCCGCGACTGCCCTGGAAAAGGAAGGGGCCGGCTATGTCGTGGCTTCTCTGGGTGTGGATTCCGGCTATGTGCCTTACACCTCCTATAGCGCCAAGACCAGCTATATGGAAGAAAATCCACAAGTCATCCAAAGCTTTACCAACGCTTTGCAAAAAGGAATGGAATATGTCCAGAACCACACACCGGAGGAGATCGCCAAGGTAATTGCGCCGCAGTTTAAGGAAACAGACTTGGATACCATCACTACCATCGTAAAACGTTATTACGACCAGGATACCTGGAAAGACAATCTGGTGTTTGAAAAAGAAAGCTTTGAGCTTTTGGAGGATATCCTGGAAAGCGCCGGAGAATTGGCTGACCGGGTGGCATATGAAAATCTTGTGACCACCGAATATGCACAGAATGCTGTGAAATAACTGGAATAGATAACATCCTGCACGGAATATTTTTTATTCCAAAAGATCGTTTGAAGAAAATTCCTGTCAAATAGGAAAAACACAGGCGGGGAAGCTGCACTGCTTCCCCGCCTGTGTTTATAGATACCGCAAGACGAGCAATCCACTGCTGCTCACCCGCACCTTTGATTGGTCTGATATACTTTCTTTCGGAGGATTTCCTGGAATTCCTCCCGCCGTCTTGGCGAGATGTGCACCCAAGTGATCTTGCCGTCTTTTTTATAATCCACCCGGATCCGATCTGGAGAAAGTGCCGGGCTTTTGTCCTTCTCATGGTTCCTGACCGATGTCACATTGAGGATGTCCCCATACGGGATCCGGTAGGTCTCTATACCCAGGCAACGGATGAACAAATATTCCTCTTCCATGGAATACCAGCTTCCCAGCAGCATTCCCAGCGGAAGCAGACATCCCACTGCCAGCAGCAGGACTCCGCAGATCACGGTAGCCGGAAAACATAATAAAAACACGCCAAAAAGCAGCAGGATCAAGCCACAGGCCCAGATCCATAGGTCATTTACCTTTGATTTGTATTTTTTCCCCATGCGCTACCCCTTTACCATGTGAAAATGGCCGGCAGCAAGACAAGCCGCTGTCTTTTGGGCACTGCCTTGCAAACACCATTTTATATCTGATAGGACAATTTCGACAGCCTTCCTATCAAATAACAAAAGTCCCCTAATGACTTTATTATATTACATCGATAAAATCTTCTCAACCTGTTTATAGAAATTTAAGAGTTGTAACCGGCGGCTTCCGTTTCCCGGACTGGCCGTTTGACCAGCCCCAGAAGAACTGCTCCGGCTATCGTGCCCGCCACCAAAGCCAGCAGGTACATCCAAGGATGCCCAACCACCGGAAAGACAAAAATCCCCCCGTGCGGTGCCATCAGTGTACAGCCAAAAGCCATGGACAAGCCGCCAGCCACCGCGGATCCAAGGATACAGGAGGGAAGCACCCGCAGGGGATCAGAGGCCGCATAGGGAATGGCTCCCTCTGTGATAAAAGCCAGGCCCATGATAAAGTTAGCTGGGCCGGACTCCCTCTCCTGCTTCGAATATTTCCTCCGAAACAGCATCGTAGACAGGGCAATGGCACATGGCGGTACCATGCCGCCGATCATCACTGCCGCCATGATATCATAATTTCCAGCGGCGATAGAAGCCGTTCCAAATACATAAGCCGCTTTATTAAAAGGCCCGCCCATATCAATGGACATCATGCCTGCCACTGCCATACCCAGCAATAGCTTACTGCCGCTTCCCATATTGGTGAGCCCTGTATTTAAAGCCGTGTTCAGCGCACCCACAGGCGGCTCCACCACATAGGCCATGATCAGTCCCACCGCCAGGATTCCCAGCACCGGATACAAAAGCACCGGCGCAATCTTCTCAATGGAATTGGGAAGCTTATCAAACACCCTCCGGAGCAAAAGGACCACATAACCGGCCAGGAAACCAGCCAGCAAAGCCCCTAAAAATCCAGATTTTCCGTTGGCCGCCAAAGCGCCGCCCACAATACCAAGAGCCAGCGCCGGCCGGTCGCCGATGCTCATGGCGATAAAGCCCGCCAGAATGGGCAGCATGAATCCAAAAGCAGCGCCTCCGATATTTTTAAAAATCGCAGCAGCCGGAGTGATCGTCCCAAATTCTCCCCGCAGGCTTTCCGGAAGAGATTCCATATCCACCATCAGACCGTCAATCAAAAACGCGATGGCGATGAGAATTCCTCCGCCCACCACAAAGGGGAGCATATGGGACACCCCGTTCATGAGCTGTGTATAAACCTTATGGCCTGCAGACTGTTTTCCATCCGGCACAGAAGTCGTTTTCTCGCTGCCTCCCTGATAGAGCGGCACCTCTCCATACAATGCCTGCTGGATCAATTGGTCCGCTTTGCTGATCCCATCGGATACCTTACTTTCAATGACCCGTTTCCCGTGAAAACGGTCCATGGGCACCTTGGCATCCGCTGCGACGATAATGCAGTCTGCCTCCTGGATCTCCTGCTCTGTCAAGACATTTTTCGCCCCACCGGAGCCTCTGGTCTCAACCTTGATGGAACATCCCGCTGCCCGGGCCGCTTTCTCCAGCCCTTCTGCCGCCATATACGTATGCGCGATGCCCGTAGGGCAAGAGGTCACCGCCAGAATCCGGCCGCTGGTCTCTTGGGAATTCTCCTCAGGCACAGCGGTGCCATCCGTGCCCGCTTCTTCCATTCGGTCTTTTTCATCAATAATCGATAAAAAAGCATCTACACTTTCTGCATGGACCAGACGGTCCACCAACACTTCGTCCATCAGAAGAACCGACAAACGGCTGAGCACATCCAAGTGTACGTTATCTTTCGTATTCGGAGCTGCAATCAAAAAAAGCAAATGCACCGGCTCGTCATCCAGTGCATCAAAATCCACACCGCCGGGAATCACCATCGCTGCCAGGCCCGGCCTAGTCACGCCCGCTCCCCTGCCGTGGGGAATGGCAATGCCGTCTCCCACCCCGGTGGTGCCTTCCTCTTCCCGAAGATAGACCTGCTCCTTATAAGCTTTTACATTATTGATATTACCGCTCTTCACCATCAGATCTATGGCCTGGTCCAGGGCCTCCGTCTTAGATCCTGGTGATGCATCCAGGGAGATGCTGTTTCTGTCCAACAACTGTGTAATTTTCATGGCTCTCTCCTTCATTTACACGGTGTCTCCCCTGCAAGAAAGCTCCTATAAGGTCCGGTAAATGGCCATGACCTCCGGCCGGGTGGCCAGCTTTTCGGAAAATGCGCTGGCACTGCCGGCAGCAATGCCCATTTTAAAGGCATGTCCGTAATCCTTTTGTTCCAGCCATCCAGTCAAAAAGCCGGCCACCATAGAGTCTCCGGCCCCCACAGCATTGACAAGGGTTCCTTTTGGCGCCGGCGCCTCATAGCACTGGCCGTCCGCGGCAGCCAGTACCGCGCCCTTTCCTCCCATGGATACCAGGACATTTTCGGCCCCTCGTTCCTGAAGCTTTTTCGCATAGGGAATCACCTGATCCCGGCTGGTGAATTCCCTGTGGAATATCTCTCCCAGCTCATGATTATTCGGCTTGATCAGAAAAGGATGGAACTCCAGCACATTGGTCAAAAGCTCCCTGGTGGCATCCACAACAATGGATATTCCACGTCCGTCCAGAGTCTGCAGGATACTGCGGTAAATATCCTTCGGCATGGTCTTGGGAATGCTCCCTGCCAGCACCAGCACATCGCCAAAGACCAGGCGCTCTAATTTTTCATACAGCTCCCTGACTTTTTCTTTGGGAATGTCCGGTCCTTGACCGTTGATCTCCGTGCCGTCAATATTTTTCAGCTTCATATTGATCCGGGAGATCCCATCCGGCACCGTGATAAAATCGGTATGACAGCCGGACTCTGCCACTTTTTTCTGGATCTCTTCGCCGGTAAAGCCCGCCAGAAATCCCAGGGCCGTATTTTCCATGCCCAAATGGTTCAGGACCATGGATACATTGATTCCCTTGCCTCCCGCATACATCTGCTCCGTCTTGGTCCGGTTGGTCCTTCCCAGCCGGAAATCTTCCACAGACACAATATAATCCAGGGAAGGATTAAATGTCACCGTATAGATCATATGCTTCTTCTCCTATTCTGAAAGCCTTTCCCTTCTGCTATTATGAGCGGTTGGCTTCCACTTCATTCCTGTCAGAAAAATTTTCCATTAAAAATTCTAAAGTGTTTGCGAGTATCCTCCCTAAGCAGGCGCCCTCCCTGCATCAGTTATGTACAAAAACGTATTGGTCCTTGGATGAGATCTCCGGCACAAAACGATATCCCAAACCAGTAAACGCCTTCAGCTGCTCGGAGCTTTGTGCCCTGCATTCTGTCAAATAACGGACCATCTCTCCCCTGGCCATTTTCGCCCTGGTCCCCTTCACCCGGATCTTCCCATCTTTTTCCTCCCCAAACACGCAGGATACAAAGCGTATCCCGGGCGATCTGTATTTTTCTACAGCCTTACTGTACTCCTTGGATGCCAGATTGACCACCAGATCACAGTCCTTCGTCAATTCGTCAAAAATCCGTCTGCCCCAATATCCATATAAGTCCCCGGCCCCGCCCGCGCTAAGCTTTGCCTGCATTTCCAGCCGATACGGCACCACTCCGTCCATTGGACACAAAATACCGTAAAAACCGGACAGAATCCGCAAATGCTCCTGGGCATATTCCCACTGCCCCCGGGTAAACACCTGGGGAGCCATATACTGGTACTGTATGCCTTCATACGCCAACAGAGCCGGCGTACACAGAGATAAATAGCAGTCTTCCAAAGAGCGCCCGGTCTTTTTGGCCTTGTCTTTGCATCCTTGGATGGAGTAATCCTGCAGACGCTGCCAGCCCTTGGCGGCAATCTTTTCGTTGCAGCGCCACAACGCCCGCAATTCCTCATATCCCATATCTGCCAGGGATTTCTGAAGCCTGCTAGCTTCCTCTAAAAAAACGGGCGGTTTCATACTCAGACCCGCTCCGCTGATCAAATCGCCCCAGTCATTCATTTTTTTTGCGGGAGAAATGATGATCCTCATGTCGGGACCCCTCCTTCTTTTTTCGTCAATCTGTCAAGAAACCCAAAAAATCTTTGTTGGATTCGAACCTAGCTTGTTTTTAACGCCTCGGCTATACTTGTTTACAGATGAAACGAAGAAACCTAAGAATTCAAAACAATAAATCTATTATATTTGGAGGAATCGGAAATGGCAAGTTTATCATTACAGCACATCAATAAGACTTACCCCAACGGCTTTGAAGCTGTGAAAGATTTTAACCTGGAAATCGAAGACAAAGAGTTTATCATCTTTGTAGGACCTTCCGGATGTGGTAAATCCACAACCCTTCGTATGATTGCCGGCCTGGAGGAAATCTCCAGCGGTACCTTAAAAATCGGTGACAAAGTGATGAATGACGTGGAGCCCAAAGACAGGGATATCGCCATGGTATTCCAGAACTATGCTCTTTATCCGCATATGACCGTATATGACAATATGGCATTTGGTCTGAAGCTGAGAAAAACTCCGAAGGAAGAGATCGATAAGATGGTCCGCGAAGCTGCCAGGATCCTGGATCTGGAAAAGCTCTTAGACCGTAAACCAAAGGCTCTCTCCGGTGGCCAGAGACAGCGTGTTGCCATGGGACGTGCCATCGTACGTGACCCGAAAGTATTCCTGATGGATGAGCCACTCTCTAACCTAGATGCCAAATTAAGGGTTCAGATGCGTATTGAGATCTCCAAGCTGCATCAGAGACTGGGAACCACCATTATCTATGTAACCCATGACCAGACTGAGGCTATGACCTTGGGTACCAGAATTGTCGTTATGAAGGACGGCGTGGTACAGCAGGTAGATACCCCTCAGAACTTATATCAGAAACCATGCAATTTATTCGTAGCCGGATTCATGGGCTCTCCGCAGATGAACTTCCTGGAAGGCGAAGTGATCCAGAACGCAGGTGACGTGACGATCAAGATCGGTGAATATGATGTTCCAATCCCCGCTTCCAAAGCAAACGCATTAAAAGACGGCGGTTATATTGGCAAGACCGTGATCATGGGCATCCGTCCAGAAGACATCCACGACTCTGAAATGTTCGTATCCTCTTCTCCGAGCGGAACCATGCAGTCTATCGTTAAAGTATACGAGCTGCTCGGCGCAGAAGTATATCTGTATTTCGATGTCAACGGCACACAGGTGACCGCAAGAGTAGACCCGCGTACCACAGCAAAGACCGGCGATCCCGTCAAATTTGCATTTGATATGGAAAAATCTCATTTCTTTGACAAAGAGACAGAGCAGGTAATCACCAACTAATTAAAATATGCCTTATCAGGCTCGGGAAGTCCCCTTCCCGGGCCTTTTTATTTCATAGGTTAGGGTGTCAAAAAGAGGGGGCTTTGGCAGGTATTGTCCTCCTATGGCAGACGCACGCTCCTCTTTTGACACCCTAATCTTCATAGGAAATTGCGTCCTATGAAACAAAAAACCTTCCGGGCAGGATGCGCACAGATGCAAGAGGAAAATGCATCCATATTTCCCTTCCCCCTCCCGGAATCATAGAATAGATGGACTTGTCTCTTTGATTTTGATAAAATAACGATAGGAAAGACAGCGCCGAAACGCTTCAGAAAGGATGTGACTCCATGACACTGCAGCAAGCCCTGGAAAAAACCTTTACCCAATGGAAGGCCTCCAGCCTTTTGGATTTCTGCCTGTTGGCAGACACTGAAAAAGTCCTATTCACCACCAGTGATAAAAAACTGCCGTCCCCGGCAAAACGCCGGGAGTTCTTAGACAGCGATGCCCTGGGCATCTCCAACACCTCCTGTCATATGTTCAAGGTCCCCTGTGGCAAGGAGGAGCCGGCCCTGCTGGTCATCTGGGGCAAATCCGCCCAAGCCCAAATGGTGGGAGAATTGGCCGTATGCCAGGTGGAAAGCCTGATGGAAGCCTATAAGGACCGCACGGACAAAAATACGTATATGCAAAATCTCCTGCTGGGTAATTATTCCCAGGTGGATATTTACAATAAAGCCAAACGGCTGCACATCTCCACCGATGCCCGCCGGGTGATTTTCCTGGCTGAGACACGAAAAACGCCGGATGAGAGCATCACCTCCACCGTCCGCAACATTTTCTCAGCCCGCACCAGGGATTTTATCACTTCCATCGATGACCGGAGAATCATTATCATCCGGGAGCTCCAGTCCACGGAAACACATAAGGACATGGAGGATATTGCCCGCACCTTAGTGGATATGCTTGGCACTGAGGCCATGACTATGGCCTGGGTATCCTACAGCAACAGCGCAAATGATCTGGCAGACCTGCCAAACGCCTACAAAGAAGCCGTGACCGCTTTGGAAGTGGGCAAGATTTTCTACGCCCAGCAAAATACCTTCGGCTACAATCGCCTGGGGATCGGCCGGCTGATCTACCAGCTTCCCACTTCCATCTGCCAGATGTTTATCGATGAGGTATTTCATGAAGAATCCCTGGCCGACCTGGATGATGAGACTATGACCATCATCCGCACCTTCTTCGAAAACAACTTAAACCTCTCCGAAACCTCCAGAAAGCTTTACGTCCACCGAAACACCCTAGTATACCGTTTTGAAAAACTGGAGAAAAAGTTTGGCCTGGACATCCGCACCTTCGAGGATGCTCTCACCTTTAAAATCGCCATGATGGTTGCAGACTACATCAACTACTCTGCCCCCCAAAACAAGACCTGACCCGGCAAACGCAAGCATTTTCCGCCGCAGCTTTGTCCCCCTTAGAATGCTTTTTGTCCGATAAAATATCCATGGGTCAAACCAACCAAAAAGAAGCCATATACGTCCTTCTTCTAAGGTCCGCATATGGCTTCTTTCTAATATCACTGTTTCCCGGCTTCGTCCTCCGGTTTCACATAATCCCAGTGCTCCTGGGAGGTATAGGACTTGGTCAGCTCGGACATATAAGGCACTTCCTCAGGTACCTGCTCCTTCTTTTTATTCTTGGAAGAAACAAAGACAAATTTCAGAAGGATCGGTGTGATGATCGTCGTCAACACTACCACGATGACCACCGGTCCCAAAAGCGCTGGTGACATCAGGCCCACCGCATTTCCCTTGGCGGCCACGATCAGCGCCACCTCACCACGGGAAATCATGCCTACGCCGATGCGCAGGCAGTTCTTATTGCTGTATCCGCACACCTTCGCGCCCAATCCGCAGCCTGCCACCTTCGTGAGCATGGCCACGAGGACCAAAAGCACCGCAAACAACACGATCGTTCCGTTCATGCTGGGCAGCTCCACCTGGATGCCGATGCTGGCAAAAAAGATCGGCGACAGCAAAATATAAGACAGCGTGTCAAAACGTTTGGCCACATAACCAGTTCGGGTAGTCTTCGTCACAATCAGACCGGCAAAAAACGCTCCTGTGATATCCGCCACACCGAAAAACTTCTCCGCCGCATAGGATGTCAAAAGGCAAATGACAAATGCGATGATGACAAATCTCCGGAGATCCTGATCATAACGCTGCACCCATTTTTTGTAAAGCCTGTGAAGCAGGATCCCGCCCACTGAAATAAATACAAAGAATCCCACAATTTTTAAAAGCACGATAAAAATATTAACCTGTGAATCCGCCATACTGGTGATCAATGTCAACGCAATGATGCCCAGGATGTCATCGATGATAGCTGCTCCAAGAATCGCATTGCCAGCTTTGGTATTGAGCTTGCCCATCTCCTTGAGCGTCTCCACCGTAATGCTGACAGATGTGGCAGTCAGAATCACACCGATAAACAGATTCTGTAAAAATAAACTGGTATTCCCTATCGGATCGATGACCCCCGGGCGGTTAAAAAAATAGGAAACTAAAAACCCGCCGCCCAAAGGAACCAAAACGCCCAATAAAGCGATGATAAAAGATGCCTTTCCGCTCTTCTTGAGCTCATCGATGTCCGTCTCCAGACCCGCGCAGAACATCAGCACGATGACGCCGATCTCCGACATTTGTTTGATAAATTCTGTCTCCTGAATGACATTGAGCATCGCAGGCCCCATGATCAGGCCCGCCGCCAGCGCTCCTACCACCTGCGGCATATGTACTCTTTTTGTCAGAAGCCCCAACACCTTTGTACTAAGCAAAATCAGTGCTAAATCCAGCAAAAACCCATAGGATTCCATGTTATGTCTACCTCCCAAGTCTCCTCAAAAATGCAACAGCAAGCTACAATTGAATACTTGAAAAGTATACCATCCCTTATGAAAAAGAAAAGCATTTTTTCCTACAAAATATCACAAAGTTTTCACTGATTTTTAGTACATCTATCCGATAATTTTCTTCCGCACCTTGTGCTGCTTGGCATCGTCTCCCACTGCTGCTTCGGGCATACTCCCTCACGCTTCTCTGGTCACATTGCGCAGCCACCGTTTTGTTCTGTACCGCTGCAGAGCAAAAGGCAGCTTCAAAAACTCGTCGCAGCTGAGCACGATATAGACCCAGGGCATAGGGATCTTAACCACGAAAGCGCAGAACGCCCCCAGCAAAATGGACCCCAGCCACAAAAATCCCGCATCCAAAATCAGCCCATAGACCGTATCGCCTCCTGAACGGAAAATACCCACAATCATCGTACAGTTGAAGGACTGTACAATCACATATACCGCCATGACGCGCAGCATCATCGTCAGGTAAGACTGGGCCAGCGGCGTCAGGTTCACCACCGCTTTCAAAAGTGGAGTGATCGCCAGGATCAAAAGACCGCCCAACACACCTAAAATCACAGTGAGCACAGTCAGACGTTTGGCGTAAACCTCCGCTTTCTTCTCCTTCTTTTCTCCGATGGCTTTCCCGCACATGATGGCTGTGGCACTGGCCACCCCGTGACTCACCACCATGGCCAGCTGGCGGCTCACCTGCGTCACGGAATACGCCGCCACAGCAGCGCTTCCCAGATGCCCTACGATAGCAGAAATCATGGCCATCCCGGAACCCCAGGCCAGCTCATTGAGCATCACAGGCAGGGCATAGGTTTTAAAATCCTTCATCAGGAGCGGTTCGCCTCGGAATATGTATTTCAAGCGCACCCGCACCGTATCATTGATCTTATAGGCGTAGACCAGCACAATGACAAGCTCAACCAGTCTTGCAAACAATGTCCCCAAGGCGGCGCCGCGGATGCCCATCGCAGGCACTCCCAGAAGGCCAAAAATAAAAATGGCATTCAATATCACATTTACCACCAGGGAAACGGAATAAGTCACCGTGGCAATCACCACCCGCTCCACGCTTCGGACCACATTCAAATAGACCATCGTGATACCAGAGATCACATAAGTATAGGCAACGATTTTCAAATATTTGACACCCTCGGCAATGACCTCCGGTTCAGAGGTAAACAGCCGCATTAAAGTTTCCGGCACAGCCAGCGCCACCACTGTAAAAAGGATACCTGTCAAAATACCGATCTTTAAGGAAATTCCCAGGATCTTCTCGATGGTATCCGTATCCTGCTTTCCCCAGTATTGGGCGGTGAGCACCGCCGCACCGGACGTCAGTCCAAAAAAGATCAGCGTCATGATAAAATAAATCTGTCCGGCCAAGGAAGCACCGGACAGGACAGTTTCTCCAACTTTTCCCAACATGATGACATCCGCCGATGTCACCCCCACATTGATCAGGTTCTGTATAGCCATGGGCAGCACTAAAGATGCTACCGTCTTATAAAATAATTTTTTCTCCGTGTTCATCAATCTCTCTCAATCCATTCTCTTATTCTTTTTCCACATAAATTTCCGGACTTGGTGTAAGATAAACCTCCGTCCCGTCATGATATCCCAAGGTGAGCGTTGTCCCCTCAGGTAACTGCAAATTCCGGTATCTGGCCATTCCATAATTGCTGTCCCAGCTCATATAATAGGTATCCAGCACGTCTTCTCCCTGCTGTTGATTCACATAGACAGACTCTGCCCCCTCTTCCAGGACCAAATCATACATCCCTGGCTCAAAATCCACACCGGATACCATCGTATCCATCATCGGATATTCCTTTGTCAAAGGATTCCCCGTCACCTCCCAATTGCCTTGGTAATAGGCCTTCTCGCAAGTAAATTTAAGGCTCCCCTGGCCTTTGAGCTTTACAATCCCCCCGGTAAACATCCTGCAGTCCTCCAGCGCCTGGATCATATAGTCTTTCGGTTCTTCCACTCCTCCGTAAAATACCCAAAACTCATAGAAACCATTATCCAAGCCTTCCAGAGAAAACTCAACCTCTCCGTTATCCCCTTCCAGCTCGACCCGATAGATGCCTGACGGCAACTGCTGCCCGATGACATATTCCCCGGCCTCCAAAGTGGTCTCAAAATCATCCACCACATACTCTCCCTCCGGTTCTGTCACCAGGTTGCTCATCCCTTCAGAAATGGACTTCACTGTCACTTCTCTGCTGCCAAAAGGGGAATATTTCGTATACCATGCCCCGATTCTAGGCCACAGCTCGCAAAGCACCACAGCGATAACCAAAATAGCCACCCAAAATCCTGTCTTACTTTTCTTTTTGGATCCTTTGGCATAAGAAGCGGCCGCTCTGGCGCTCCCATAAGCTGCAGAAGCTCCTGGTTTTCTGTAGTTTGCAGCCGTCCTGGCCTTATTGCCCACATAAGCAGTTTTTGCATTTGCCTGCCTACCTGCCGTGCTATGTTTCTCCGCCTGGGAGCCATAGGTCCGGGGTCTCTCCAAATCCCTCAGCTTCTGCTGCGCCGCCTCTGACGCATGGGAATAGTGGTCCCGCCGGTTCTCATTGAGATGATACAGCTCTTCATCATTGCGGTACGGCATACCGCAGATCACGCATCTTCCGTTGACGATCTGTCCCTCGCAGATGCAGCATTTTCTTGTTTTCATGGCACGCCCTCCCTCATTTTCTATCCCCATTGTATCTATTTTAACAAAACGTTGCAAGTGCAATTTACAGCAGTTGTTCTCCTGCCTTCCATACGCCGGGATGCAAATCTGTCACGCTGTTTGCATTGGGAATGCTTTCCTGCTATAATGAGAACACTGAATGAATAAACTTAAGGAGGATCTACCATGTCTCAAATTCTTATCCCTGCCGGCTATCACTCTGACTTAAACCTTCATGATACGCAGATAGCCATTAAGACCGTCAAAGATTTCTTTCAGCAGACACTGGCACAAAAGCTGAACCTGCTCCGGGTATCCGCCCCTTTGTTCGTGGCACCGGAATCTGGGTTAAACGATAATTTAAACGGCGTGGAACGCCCTGTCAATTTCGATGTGAAAAACCAGCCCGGCCAGGAAGCAGAAATCGTACATTCCCTGGCTAAATGGAAACGCTATGCCCTGAAAAAATATGGCTTTTCCCACGGGGAAGGACTATATACGGATATGGTAGCCATCCGCCGGGATGAAGACCTGGATAACATTCATTCCATCTATGTGGATCAGTGGGACTGGGAAAAGATCATCACAAAAGAAGAACGGACGCAGGAAACTCTGGAAGACACCGTCCGCACCATATATAAGGTGCTGCGCAAGACAGAAAAATTCATGGCGATCCAATATGATTATATAGAAGAAATCCTTCCCAGAGAAATTTTCTTCATCACCTCCCAGGAATTGGAGGATCTCTACCCGGACTGCACTCCCAAGGAGCGGGAATACCGTATTACCAAAGAAAAAGGAGCGGTCTTCCTCACACAGATCGGCAAGAGTCTCAACAGCGGCCTGCCCCACGACGGCAGGGCTCCGGATTACGATGATTGGGATTTAAACGGAGATATCCTGGTCTACTATCCCGTGCTTGACATCGCCTTAGAGCTCTCTTCCATGGGAATCCGTGTGGACGAGGACGCCCTGGACCGCCAGCTGACCATCGCAGGCTGCGATGACCGCAGAAACCTGGACTTTCAGAAGGCAATTCTGGACCAAAAGCTGCCTTATACCATAGGGGGCGGCATCGGCCAATCCCGCATCTGCATGTTTTTCCTAAGGAAGGCCCATATCGGAGAAGTCCATGTCTCCCTCTGGCCCAAAGAGATGGAGGCAGAAGCAGCCGCCACAGGTCTTCAGCTTCTGTGATTTTTAAAGGCCGGGAAACTGCCACGCTGTTTAGTTACTAGAAATTTAATAATTGGTCTTATTGACAGAAACAGGTCCCCATACTATGATAAATATAGTAAATATTTCTAATTTCTTTCAATATAAAAGGGGAATTGATTGTGAATATACTATTTTTTTTGACACCGAAGGAAGACGTGGCATATGTATTTGAGGACGAATCTCTAAGACAGACCCTGGAACGGATGGAACACCGCAAATTCGCCTGTGTCCCCATCCTCAATAAGGACGGAAAATATATCGGTTCCATTTCAGAAGGTGACCTTCTGTGGGGCTTAAAGAAATTGGGGTTCGTAACGCTCAAAGAGATGGAGAAGATCTCCATCATGTCCATACCCAGACGTGCCCATTACAAACCGGTGCGGATAGATTCCAATATGGAGGACCTGATTGATAAAGCAACCCAACAGAACTACGTGCCTGTCATCGATGATGGGAACAACTTCATCGGTATCGTCACCCGGAAGGATATCATACAATATTGTTATAACAACCTTCAAAAAAAGGAGTGCAGCAACGCCTGCCAGAAGAAATATGTGATCTCAGGAAACCCCTGATGGTTTTCTCCGGCCGGATGCTGTCTCACGGATAGATATGAAATTTTTAGAAAATATCATTTATTCTCTTGACTTATCTGCTATTTTTATTGGATAATGAAGATAAGTAATTGCGAAGGGAGTGATGCCAATGGACATTACCATGTCAGAGGAGATCGACCAGGAATTCCTCGAGTATGTGGGCGCCATTCTCGAGGACAGTGAATTTGCAAAGCTTGGAAGATATCGGCAGCACCAATTCACCACAAGACTGATGCACAGTATCAACGTCTCCTACATTTCTTGGATCATCGCAAAAAAGCTTGGCTGTGATGCCAAAGCCGCCGCACGGGCCGGAATGCTTCATGACTTCTGTGTATACGACTTCAGGGAGGAAGTTCCCACCGGTGAAATGCAGGCCTTTTACCATCCCAAGGTGGCTGCCAAAGCCAGCAAGGAACGGTTTGATGTGACGGAGAAAGAGGAACATGCGATCCGTGCCCATATGTTTCCCCTGGGCCCTCTCCCCAAAAGCAAGGAGGCTTGGATCATCTCCTGCTCTGATAAAATCTGCGCGTGTATGGAAGCCTGTCATGTGGGCATTGCCCTGGCACGGCGAAACCGCGTAATGGTCCGCCCCGCATAGGCGTACACAGGAAGATCCCTGCCAAGGCAGCGCACCGCCGATGCCTTGCAAGACAATGGAATGCAGAGAAAAATCAAGGGATGTCTCCCGTCAAAGAGACATCCCTTTTCTGATGAAATTCATACCTGTCACCAAAGCGCAGTGACAGCCTGGCGCCACCTTCCGGCAGTTAGTCAGAAAAATTTTTCCTCAATCTCTTCCACCGGCATTTGCAGCCCTCCGGTGAACAGCCGGAAATTCTCCGCTCCCTGACGGATGAGCATCCCTACGCCGCCGATCACCTGCCGACAGCCATTTTCCCGGGCTTCGCGCATCAGTCTCGTCTCCTTGGGATTGTAGACCACATCGGCCACCACCAAATCCGCCCGGAACACCGATGGATCAGAGATAACCGTGGTGTCCTCCTGGGGCGCCATCCCCGCCCGGCTGGCATTGATAAAAATATCTGCTCTGCGGATGGCATCGTAATAGTATTGAGTATCATCCAGATCATGGACATGGATCTCACAGCCTGGCACAGCCTCTCTTAAAAGTGCCGCCTTTTCTTCTCCCCTCTGAAAAAACTTACTCTTGTGATTAAACATAGTAATCTTCTTCGCACCATCCAAGGCACACTGCACCATCACGGCGACACCGGCACCACCAGCGCCCACGATGACAATATCCTTTTCCTTAACATCGGTGCCGTGGGCCTTTAAATTTTCCACAAATCCAATCCCGTCTGTATTATATCCCTTCATCCTGTCTCCATCCAAAAGGATCATATTACAGGCGCCGATGAGCTTGGCTGCGTCAGAGAGCTCATCCATATAAGGCATCACTGCCTGTTTACACGGCATCGTCACATTTAAAGCCTTCATATGCAGAAGCTTAGCCGCTTTGAGCATTTCCTCCACCTGAGGGATATCGATATCAAAGGCCAAATAGGCATAATCCAGCCCCATCTTTTCAAAACAATAATTGTACATGGCCGGGGAACCGGAATGCCCCACCGGAGTACCAATCAGTCCCATCAATTGTGTCGTTCCCGTAATTCTGCCTTCCATAGTTACCTCCTTCTATGCCCTTGCCGCTGGCAGACGCCCGGCCAGCTCACTTGCAATTTCTTCTGCGGACTTGCCGTCCACATGAAGCACCAGATCTGCCGCCGCTTCGTATTTTTCCCGCCGTTTCTCCATCAGTCCGGCGATATATTCCACATTCATATTGTTCTCTAACAGCGGCCGGTCATGGTTATCCTTAATCCGTTCATATACCGTCTCCGGCTTAGCGTCCAACAACACGACCACACCGTTTTTCTTCATTTCCCGGACATTGCGCTCTCTTAAAGGGACCCCGCCGCCGCAGGAAATCACCACGTTTTTCTTCTCCTGCATCCGAATGAGCAGCTGTGTTTCCAGATCCCGGAAGTATTCCTCACCATGAGTCGCAAATATCTCTGGAATCGTCATTCCCTCCTGTGCCTCAATGACCTGGTCCATCTCCACGGTTTCCATCCCAAATTTCTCGCTCAAATAGGAAGAAACCGTGGATTTTCCGGTTCCCATGAAACCGATCAGCACAATATTATAGGAAAGTTTCTTCTGCATGTTCTCATATCCTCCGTCTTTTTTTCACATTTCCATAACCGGTCTGCACGACAAACCGTCTTAAAATCAGAAAAAGGCTGTATTTAAACAGCCTTATATCCGATCACAATACTTTAGATAAGAAATCCCGAAGCCTCTGATCCTTCGGATTTTCAAAAAATTCTTTGGGGGTATTTTCTTCTTTAATGATACCTTCATCAATAAAGAGTACCCGGCTGGCCACCTCTTTGGCAAATCCCATCTCATGGGTGACTACGACCATCGTCATGCCGGATTTTGCCAACTCCTTCATGATCTCCAACACCTCACCGACCATCTCCGGGTCCAGCGCAGAAGTTGGCTCATCAAAAAGCATCACATCTGGATTCATTGCCAGCGCCCTGGCAATGGCGATCCTCTGCTTCTGCCCGCCGGAGAGCATCTCCGGATATGCATCCGCTTTATCCGGAAGGCCTACCCGGTTCAAAAGCTCATCGGCCTTCTTGGACGCTTCTTCCTTTGACATCAGCTTTAAGGTCACCGGAGCCAGCATAATGTTTTCCTTCACTGTCTTGTGCGGAAACAGATTAAACTGCTGGAACACCATACCGATTTTCTGACGGTGGCGGTTGATGTCCACCTTCGGATCGGTAATATCCGTACCTTCAAACAGGATCTTTCCTCCGGTGGGCTTCTCCAGTAAGTTCAAGGAACGCAGGAAAGTGGATTTTCCGGAGCCTGAGGCGCCGATCACCGCCACCACTTCTCCCTGGCAGATATCCGTTGTGATCCCTGCCAGCACTTGATTGTCATCAAAGCTTTTCTGGAGATTCTGCACTTCAATTAAAACATTTCCCTTATCGCTCACTGACTCTCAGCCTCCTCTCCAGCTTCTTCATGAAATATGTAAGAACCATGACAATCACCAGATAGATCACGGCTGCCGCAAACAACGGCCAAGTGGGATCATAAGTACGGCTCTGGATTGTCATAGCACCCTTGGTCAGATCCATCATACCGATGTATCCGATGATGGAGGTCTCCTTGATCAATACGATAAATTCATTCACCAGGGCCGGCAACACATTTTTGAATGCCTGGGGCATGATGATCAGCCGCATCGTCTGTGGAAAATCAAGCCCTAAGCTGCGTCCTGCTTCCGTCTGTCCCGCATCGATGGACATGATGCCGGACCGGACGATCTCGGCCACATAAGCGCCGGAGTTGATACCAAAGGCCAAGCCTCCCACCAAGATCGGATTCACATTAAAGGACGCCAGAACCACAAAGTTCATGATCAGCAGCTGAATCATCGTCGGCGTGCCGCGAATAATCGTCAGATAGACATTGCAGATCGCATTCAAAACCTTAAAGGACCCGGATTTATCATGGGTGGACCGGACGATGGCCACCAAAAACCCGATAATAATGCCCAAGATCACGGCAAACAATGTGATCAGCATCGTATTTTTCAGACCGTCCAACAGCCACAAATACCGGTCTTCTTTAATAAAATTCAAATAAAACCCATCTTGTAAATTCTGTAAAAATCCCACTATTTTCACCTTTCCTCGTTCTTGTTCCTACAGCCGGACGGTACAAACAGAATTATTTCTTTACAATGATCACCTGGCTGGCATTGGCATAGGTATCCGTAAAGTCCGCATTCTGCAGACGGTCTTCCGTCACAGTCATACCTGCCGCGCCGAAATCCGCTTTGCCAGACTGCACTGCGGCCAGGATGGAATCAAATTCCATATCAGAAATTTCCAGTTCATATCCCAGCTTATCGCAGATTGCCTGAGCGATGTCCGGGTCAATACCCACGATGGCATCTTTTTCATGGTACTCATAAGGTTCAAATTCCGCATTGGTCGCCATAATCAGCTTGCCGTTGGAACGATCCACATCTGCCGGAGATTCATAAGGAGTCTCCCCGATGTTATCGCCTATGTAGTTGCTCATGATGCTGTCGATGGTGCCGTCTTCCTTCAGCTCCGCCAGCGCACCGTTGATCTTATCCAGAAGCTCTGTATTGCCCTTTTTCAGACAGATCGCATATTCCTCTTCCACAAACTTCTCATCCAGGATCTTCAGATCGTCATTCTTTTCTACGAATTTCTGGGCTGGCTGAGAATCGATGATCACACAATCCACCTGGTCTGCCTTCAATGCCTGGACAGCCTCACTGCCTTTGCTGTAACGCTTTACTTCCTTGGCACCGATTTCTTCTTCCGAAGCCGCGATATCTCCCGTGGTTCCCAGCTGAACGCCGATCACCTTGTCCTTCAGATCGTCTTTCCCTTCGATGACAGCACTGGTTTCTTCTGTCTGTGCACCGCTGTCCTTCGTATCCTCTGCTTTTTCAGAAGAGCCGCCGCAGGCGGACAGAGATACCACACAAGCCATTGCCAGTAACACGCTTAAAAGTTTCTTTTTCATTTTATTGACCTCCTCAAAATAATAATAAGGTATACCCTTGGGGACATCCCGCATTTTAGGGCCCTTCGGGCGACGGCGCTTGACGCACCCATCATAGTATATTTATGCACCTTCTTTGAATAACCGTTTTATAATTGTACCATCTTTTACAGAAAATGCAATACTTCTTCTTGCATATCCTCTCTTTTTTCCTTATAATTAGCCTGAACCGGCCAATCTGCGCCCTTTGCGCACCGGCCTTTGACCACATTGCTTACAGGAGGTGTCCCATGGGTATGAATCAGACACCCGCTTCCGAGCGGGTCCACATCAGCTTTTTCGGCAGGAGAAATGCCGGAAAATCCAGCATTATCAACGCCGTCACCGGCCAGGATCTGGCCATCGTCTCCGAAGTGAAGGGAACCACCACTGACCCGGTGTACAAGACCATGGAGCTTCTGCCCCTGGGCCCGGTCATGCTCATTGATACCCCCGGCATCGATGACGAAGGGGAACTGGGCGCCCTGCGCATCAAAAAGAGCTACCAGGTATTGAATAAAACGGACATCGCTGTTCTTATCATAGATGCCGCCGTGGGGAAATCCCGGGAAGATGAGGCGCTGACTGCCCGTTTTCAGAAGAAAGAAATTCCCTATCTCATCGTCTACAACAAATCCGACCTTCTGCCCCAGATACCGGAACCCACAGAACATGAAATCTGGGTCAGCGCTGCAAATAAAACGAATATTTATGCATTAAAAGAGAAGATTGCATCCCTCCGGCCGGAGGATGGAAACCCCAAACGCATCATCGGCGATCTGCTGTCTCCACTGGATACTGTGGTATTGGTGATTCCCATCGACAAGGCCGCTCCCAAGGGCCGTCTGATCCTGCCCCAGCAGCAGACCATCCGCGACATCCTGGAATCCGGCGCCAACTGCCTCATCAGCAGGGACACCGAGCTTTCCGGTACCTTAAAAAAACTGGGCGCTCCGCCTAAGCTGGTTATCACAGACAGTCAGGTGTTTGGCAAGGTAGCGAAGGAAGTGCCCGAAGAGGTTCTGCTGACATCCTTTTCCATTCTGTTTGCCAGATATAAGGGGAATTTGGCGGCCGCAACAGCTGGCGCCGCCGCATTGCACGGGCTGCAGGACAAGGACAAGGTGCTCATCTGCGAGGGCTGCACCCATCACCGCCAGTGTGATGATATCGGCACGTTTAAGATTCCCCGCTGGATCAAAGATTTCACCAGCAAAGACCTGGAATTTGAATTCACTTCCGGCACCGGTTTCCCCGATGATCTGACCCCATACCAGCTGATCGTGCACTGCGGTGGCTGTATGCTCAACGAACGGGAGATGAAATACCGGATTCAGTGCGCCCAGGATCAAAATGTCCCCATCACCAACTATGGAATCCTGATCGCCTACACCCAAGGAATTCTAAAGAGAAGCGTCCGTCTGTTTCCGGAAATCTGCCGCCTGCTGCCGTAATCTGACAGTCCAAAATGTTTACTTTATTTATATGTCACTGTAACGTGTCGTTGCTTTCTCCGTAATTATTGTACCAAAATAGTATACGTGCAAAGGAGGGACACGTTTGTTTAGAAAGCGTCTTGGTAACTTTTTTCACTGTCACCGCCTCCAAAAGGAGGTTTCCCAGCAGGATCTGGCGAAGATCACGGGACTGAACCGGTCCTACATTTCCGCTCTGGAACAGGGCGCCGCCAACATCACGATGACCACCTTGAACAGGCTGGCCATAGGACTGAGGGTCGAAATCATGCTGCTTTTTATAGAAAGCAAACATAAGTTTGAATATGAGGAGGAACGATTATGAAATTCACGAAAATGCAAGGGATTGGCAACGACTATGTATATGTAAACTGTTTTTCTGAACAGGTGCCTGACCCCTCCCATACCGCCCGCCTGGTCAGTGACCGGCATTTCGGGATTGGCTCTGACGGACTGATCCTGATCAAACCCTCAGAAACTGCTGACTGCCAAATGGAAATGTACAACGCAGATGGATCCCAGAGTCCGATGTGCGGCAATGGCATCCGTTGTGTGGCAAAATATGTATATGATTACGGGCTTGTGAACAAGGATACCATCACCGTTGAGACCAAATGCGGAATTAAGACTCTTCATCTTGCCATTGACAACGGCAAAGTCTCCCAGGTGACCGTAAACATGGGAAGTCCCATCTTAGAAGCCGCCCAGATCCCGATTCTGGCCGATACCAAGGAGGTCCTATCCATGCCGCTCGCCATTGGCGGCAAAACTTATGCCGTTACCGGTGTCTCCATGGGAAATCCCCATGCTGTCACTTACCTGGATAGTTTAAGCGAGCTGGAACAGTTAGAAATAGAAAAAATCGGTCCTCTTTTCGAAAACCATCCAGTTTTCCCGGAACGCACCAATACGGAATTTGTCAAAATCCTCGACCGGCACACGGCCCAGATGCGCGTATGGGAACGGGGCTCTGGAGAGACCCTGGCCTGCGGGACCGGCGCCTGCGCGGTGGCAGTGGCCTCCATTCTAAACGGCCTTACGGAGGAAGAGATCACGGTGAAGCTTTTAGGCGGCGATCTGAAGATCCGTTGGGACCGCGCTGCAGATACCGTATATATGACTGGACCGGCCGCCGTAGTTTTTGACGGAGAGATCCAGCTTTCATGAAATATAAGAACTAACAAAACAGGGTATCCAAAAGCCAGCCGCTTGCGGATACCCTGTTTCTATGTCTATTTCTTATGTAAACTTATACCTTATTTCTTCACCATATATTTGATGAATCCCAATGCGTCCTTTGCATCCTGGTCCAGTTTCGCCTCGTCGGCGCCCTCGCTGATATCTCTCCAGACCTTAATATCGCTGCCCACTTGTCCACCCATGCGCACAAACGGCTCCATGACAATACGTCTGTCGTAACCGATCTCATTTAATGCCAGGCCGATGGATTTCCAAGGCATACGGTCACCCTTGCCCTGTACCTTCCGGTTACATTCTCCGATATGGAAATGTCCCAGATATTTGCCCGCGGTACGGATGGCCTCTGCCATGCTGTCTTCTTCAATGTTCATATGGAAAGTATCCAGATGTACCCAGACATTATCAAGATCTACTTCTTTGACAAATTTGACACCTTCCTCTGCCGTATTCAAAATATGGTTCTCAAAACGGTTCAATACCTCCATATTCAGATCTACGCCAAATTCAGCCGCAACAGGGCCTAAAATCTTCATGCCCTCCACGCTGCGCTTCCAGTCTTCTTCCTTATTCACACCCTTGCTGTAATCAATCGGCCAATGGGAATAGAGCGCACCTGCCAGAGAATGGCAGTCCAGCTTCTCCATAACAGCAAACAGCCTCTTGTACCATTCCAACGCGTTTTCACGGATTTTCGGATCCTTGTTGCCCATATCGTGCTCATAGACCGGCCCATAACCAGCGGTCAGCTCAATGCCTGCCGCCTCTGCCCGGCTCTTTAACGCGTCGATATCGCTCTGTGTATATTCCGGAAGCGGTGTTCCGTTGAGTTCCAGGATATCAAACCCTAAATCTGCAACCTTGTCCACATATCTTAGGAAGTCAGCACTCCATTCCTGCTCCCAATATGCATAATAAATACCATATTTCATAAAAGATCCTCCGTTTCTTACAATACCTGGCAGAATTCCAGCTGCTCGCCGGAAGGACTGACGATCTTGAAGTATCTTACACCATTTTCCCAAACCGTCGGAATCTCTTCAATGCCGTCTGTGGAAATCTGATATCCCTGTTCCACACAATATTTGTAATCGGCCTCGATGTCCTGGGAATCAAATGCATAATGGTCAAATTTCCCATGTGCCGTGTTCTCATCTGCCGGGAACATCTCCAGCACGATATCTCCATTTTTAATAAATTTGATCGGGTTGCCGTTGGGGTGTACAAAGTCACCGATCAGCTCAAATCCCAATACATCCATATACCATTTTACATCCGCATCCAGATCTGCAGATCCCAGCCCAATGTGTCCATGCTTTCTGTTTTTAATCATGATCTTCTCCTCCATCTCTCGCTGCCGTTTACAAACAAGAAAAAACCTGCACGAAGTGCCTTATATTTCATAGGATATTCGGGTGTCAAAAGAAGGACAATACCTGCCGGCCCCCCTTTGAAACCTAGCCCTATGAAATAAAATTCTTGTAAAAAACGGTCTTTTTCTACTTTATTAAACATATTAACAAAGTTAATACTATCTTAATTCACATTGCACTCTTTGTCAATTTCTTTTAGGACTCTTTCTTTTGTTTTCAACGAATTTCGTATGCTTTTACAAAATTAAAAAATATTTTTATGCAACATTATTTTTTATCGTTCTTTTATCCCTACATAGTATCATTCGATTTACAATTGTATTTTAGTAATTTCTATTTCATTTTTGTTGGTTTTACACATTTAGATTGCGGGATTTCAGCTTTTATAGTATAATGTAACTACATTAATATTTGTTGTGTAAAAGGTGGAGGTCATTATGTTATTAGATAGCAGTAAACTGGATAAATCGGTCCCCATTCCTTTGTATTTCCAATTGAAGGAACTGATTCTGTCCGAAATCAAAAATGGGAACTACCCCAGCGGAAGTTTAATTCCGACAGAAAATGAATTAAGCGATGCCTTTGAGATCAGCCGAACCACGGTCCGCCAGGCAATCACTGAACTGGTACAGGAAGGTTGGCTCTATCGGGTGAAAAGCAAAGGCACCTTTGTGGCCCAGCCTAAAATCAACCAGGATTTTGTCACGAAGCTGGAACCCTTCAGCAAACAGATGTCCCGGCTTGGCATCAAAGCCAGCACCGAGGTCATCGAATTTAAGACTATGAAGGCTCCGGAACAGGTGGCAGAACGTCTGAAACTAAATGAAAAAGAAATGGTCATTCTTCTTCATAGAAAACGCTGCGCGGATGGGGAACCGATCGTTACGGTTAAAACTTATCTGCCCTATTCCAGCTGCAGTTTCCTTCTGGATCACGATTTTACCAAGGAATCTCTCTATGAGCTGCTGGCACAGAGCGATACTACGAAGATCACTCATATCCAGCGCCAGATCGAGGCGGTGGAAGCCAACAGCGAGGACGTAGCCCATCTGAATATTAAGAGGGGAAAACCGATCCAATTTTTCACTTCCATCGGCTATAACGTATATGACCAGCCTATTGAATATTCCCTGGCCAGATACCGGGGCGACCAGAACTCCTTTGTGATCACTGTCGTACCGGAATGATTCCGCTTCTTTGGATGCGGATACAGCCGCCGCGTTTTTTTACTATTTGACAGACTGGTGCTCCTACCGCCTCTATGGAAGTTTTCCATTACTGTTCACTCCCGGCATTTTCACCTGCTGAAAATGCACGGGTCAGTACAGAGAAACAGCCAAAGAATTTGGCCCCTCGCCGAAGGCGGCTTTCAATGGTCCAAATTCTGTGATCATTTACAGGACACCGGTGAACGGTAGCGGCTTTCCTGCCAAACAGAGTAAAAAATCGTAAATAGGTCTTTACGCACGGGTATTATTATAGTATAATGTAATAACATAATGATGTAATGATGAATTTAGACGGGAGCTTTGAAAAAGCTGCCCCAACACAAGAAACTGCTTATACATAATTGGGAGGGTTTTATGAGTAAGTACATTTTAGCACATGACTTAGGAACATCCGGCAACAAGGCAACGCTTTTTTCCGAAGACGGCGCTTTGATCGGCAGCCAGGTATTTTCCTACGATACCCACTATTTTAATGACACTTGGGTAGAACAGGATGCGGAGGATTGGTGGAGAGCGGTCTGCAATACCAGCAAGAACCTGATTACCTCTACCGGCATTGATGCGAAAGATATTGCCGCTATCAGCTTCTCCGGACAAATGATGGGATGTCTCTGTGTGGACAAGAACGGCAATCCCCTTCGTCCATCCATGATCTGGGCTGACCAGCGTGCACAGAAGCAGTCCCAGCAAATCGAAGCACAGATGTCCGCGTGGGATTACTATACCACAGTCGGAATTAAGAACACGGCTTCTTACGGCATCCAGAAACTGATGTGGGTGCGCGACAATGAACCGGAGATCTACGAACAGACTTACAAAACATTAAACGCAAAAGATTTCATCGTTTTCCGTCTCACCGGAAAATTCTACACCGAATATTCCGACGGAAACAGCAATGGCTGTCTGGACATCAACAAATTCCAGTGGTCTGAAGAAATCCTGAAATATGCAGATATCGATCCGGATAAGCTTCCAGAGCTGAAACCATCTACCTTCGTGGCTGGAGGCGTGACCGCTGAGGCCGCAAAAGCCACCGGGCTGGCAGAAGGAACTCCAGTTGTATTGGGCGGCGGCGACGGCGTGACAGCCAATATCGGTGCTGGCTCCATCGCTCCTGGTAAGACCTACAGCTGTATGGGGACCTCCGCATGGATCACTACCACTGCTGAGAAACCGATCTTCGACCCGCAGATGCGGACCACCAACTGGTGCCACATCATCCCCGGACTGTATGCTCCCAACGGAACGATGCAGTACGCAGGCGGCGCTTACAACTGGTTGAAGACCACAGTGGCTAAAATGGAATGCTACGATGCAAAAGTGAATGGGAAATCTCCCTATGACTATATGAACGAACAGATCGCCGAAAGTCCTATCGGATCTAACGGATTGATTTTCCTGCCTTATCTGTTGGGCGAGAGAGCTCCTCGTTGGAACCCGGATGCCAAAGGCGCTTGGATCGGCCTGAAGCCGGAAAATACCAGAGGCGACCTCTTCCGAAGCGTGCTGGAAGGCGTTACCATGAATTTGGGCATTATCCTGGATGTACTTCGTACCCAGTTGGATATCAAAGAGATCATGGTATTAGGCGGCGGCGCCAAAGGCGCTGTATGGCGTCAGATCATGGCAGATGTCTATGACGCTAAGATCACGGTACCTGCCCTTCTGGAAGAGGCTGGTTCCATGGGTGCTGCTGTAACAGGCGGTGTGGGCGCAGGACTGTTCAAGGATTTCTCCGCAGTAGACCGTTTCATTCAGATCAATTCCGTACACGAACCAGATCCTGCAGCGGTGGCAGCTTACGCACCGGTAAGGGAAATGTTCGACGACTGCTACTTCGCCCTGCTGGACGTATTCAAAAAGATGGCAGCCAGATAACTACAGCAACAATTTCTTTATTTGATATTGTTTCATCCTTCAGAAAAAGCTCCCCTTCTTCAGGGAGCTTTTTCATTTGGAATAAAACGACATAAGAAGATGTCGGAAAGTTATCGTCTCTATCCTTTTTAAAAGACGGGTCCAAATCCTGCATCTTCTTTCTCCTATTAAAACATATTGAAACATATTTTTGGATACAACAAATCCCCCGCCAGAAACACTGACGGGGGATCTTATGTATTTGTCTTAGAGTCTTAGAATACGATGATACCTTTTTTCTCAATCTTACGGTCTAACAGGTCGTTGTAAGCCTGAACAGAATCCTCGAATTTGTAGTAATCAGAGATGAAATCTTTCACTACTAATTTGCCTTCTTTGATCCATTCCATAACCTGCTCGGTAGCTTCGCCTTCTTCACGTTTTCTAGGCATCTGCTGGTAAATTACCTGCCAGTTGTAATCTGCTTTGGAGAAGTCAATGGTAACTTCTTCTTTTGCAGGAACGCCATAGCAGAGAACTTTTCCTCTGTCTTTGATCAGAGGCATTGCCTGGTTCACGATGAACGGAGAACCAACTGCATCCAGAACGTAATCCACGCCGTTCGGGAAATCTTTGCGGATCACTTCTGCCAGGTCCACTTCTTTGCTGTTATAAACAACTGTTGCACCTTTTTGTTTCGCGATCTCTAATTTCTCAGGAACAATATCCACAGCGATGATGTTCTTAACGCCTAAGAGGCTTAAGAATTTAATATAGCTCTGTCCTACAGGGCCCGCGCCGAATACTACAATGCTCTCATCCGGCTGGATTCCGAAGAAACGGATGCAGCTCAATACTTCACGGAAGGTAACTAACATAACAGCATCTACAGGATCCAGAGACGGATCTAATACTGTCTGAGCATATGCGCAGTCAGGAGCTTCTTCTCCTTCACCATATACTGCATCTTTGTCCCATACTACACCATACTCACTCATAGCTCCCCAGCCGGATCCCAGTCCTGGATACAGCTCTTCGTCCGGATCTACGAATGGAAGCAGAACCTTGTCACCTACTTTATATCCGCGTACATCTTCTCCAACTTCAACTACTTCACCCACACCCTCATGACCTAACATGATCGGATATACTGATTTTGGAAATCCTTTGAATGCATGATGCAGAAGCTTCACGTCCGTACCGCACATACCGTTGGCAATCATTTTTACCAAAGCCTGTTTGGAGTTGATCCGAGGTCTCGGAATCTCTTTAATTTCGGTGGAGCCGTCTACATTGATAATAAATGTTTTCATCATTTCCATGGTAAATTACCTCCCTGATAATTTGTACTTTTTGTTTGTTATTATGTTACTACATAATTCCTTTGTTGTAAATCCCCACGCTGACATTTCCATGGGGATTTACGAATTTTAGCAAGTTGCACAAAATTTTAAAATATTATCCGTCACCTTGAAGTTACCACTTTTATTTGACAATAAAACTTCGAGAGGAACGGTCGGTATTGATGGCGATGGCGATCAATACAACAGCGCCGTATACGACCTTCTGCCAATATACATTGATACTTGCAATGTTCATACCGTTTTTGATGATGGCTACGATAAATACACCTAAAATAGTATTCAGGATGTTTCCGGAACCGCCGATCAAAGCCGTACCGCCCAAAACTACAGAAGAAATAACCATCAACGTAAAGGATTCACCAACCGTCGGTGCACAGCTCTTAGCTTTTGCCATCAAGAAAATAGCACCTAATGCTGCGCAGAAGCCGTTGATGGCAAATACAGTGATCTTGATGCGGTCTACCGGAATACCGGCGATACGCGCTGCACGCTCATTACCGCCGATGGCATAGACGCCGCGGCCAAATGGCGTTCTGGTCAAGATCACATAGTAGATCACAATCAAAATAACCGCTATGATCAATGGCAGACCCACAGGCCCCAAGGACAGCTTATACCAGTTAATCGTTCCCCACAGAGATTTCGGAATGGAAATCGGGGAGTTGGTGATCAACAGTGCCACAGAATCCCAGATGGACATGAAAGCCAGGGATGCGATGAATGACGGCACTTTTAATTTTACATGGATCACACCTAACACGATACCCGCTAAAACTGCAAATACCAATGTGATGGAGAAGGACACCAATACGATGAACCAGTCTCTATAGATGGAATCCTTGAATTTCATGATGATGCTCAAAACCATTACGTTTGCCACAGAACACATGGATCCGATGGACAAGTCGATGGAACCCAGCAGGATGATAGGTGTCATACCTGCAGCCATGATCATAAGAGGAGCGGTATCGCTGAGCAGGTTGTTGATATTGGAGCCGTTGATGAAGCTCTTCTCCATCAGCGTGAATACCACCACCAGGCACACGATAACTCCAACACTGAAGTACGTGGCAAAATTTGCTTTATTTACTTTTAATTTACTCATTCTTCCTACCTCCTAGACCATCATGCTGACAATAGATACCTGGCTGGGTTTGCCGTCTACTGCAGCGGAGAATTCTCCGGTGATCAGACCGTCCCTCATAACCAAGACTCTGTTTGCCATACTAATACATTCATCTAGGGTATCACCAAGAAGAATAACGGATTTACCCTCAGCTACCATATCACGGATTAAGCCGTAGATCTCTTCCTTCGCGCCCACGTCCACGCCACGGGTCGGATGGTTCAGGATCACGATATCCGCCTGAGAAGCCAGCGCACGGGCAAATACAACCTTCTGCTGGTTACCGCCGGAAAGCTGGATGACCAGCTCTTCTTTGCCGCTGGTTTTGATGCGCAGCTTCTTAATCCAATCCTCCGCCTGAGCAGAAATACTTTTTTTGGATACCAGGCCCTTCTTTTTCAGAAGCTTTGCATTGGACAATGCAATATTGTCTTCCACAGAAAGACCGCGGATTACACCCTCTACCAGACGTTCCATAGGAATCATCAGGATGCCGTCATTTAAGGCAGCCGATGGGCTGGAATAATTGGTCTTCTTGCCTTTGACGATCAATTCACCGGAGGTCGGCTTCTCATCACCGCAGATTACGGAGCAGATTTCCTCTTTACCGGAACCTACCACACCACAGAATCCCAGGATTTCGCCTTTATGTAATTGGAAATTCACATGTTTGAATTTTCCCCAGCTTCCCATGTCCTTAGCTTCCAGGACCACATCATCGCTAGGCTCAATCTGTTTGTCCAGATGATAATATTCCGTAGTCGTCTCACGGCCTACCATCATTTCATACATCTTCGCCTCTGTGGCATCCGCGATATTCATATTGCCGGCATTCTGTCCATCCTTGTATACATATACACGGTCGGAAATCTCCAACACCTCGTCCAGACGATGGGATACAAAAATAACGGAATGTCCTTTTGCTGTCAGCTTACGGATCTCCACAAAGAGACGCTGTACTTCGCTCTCATTCAATACGGAAGTCGGCTCATCCAAAAGGATCAGACATTTTCCTGTGGTGGTAGCTTCCTTGGTTACATTCACTACCTTAGCGATCTCAATCATCTGACGGCTTGCGAAGTTTAAGTCGATGACTTTTTTCCTCGGGTTGATGTCGCCGCATCCAACCTCTTCCAAAACCTTCTGAGCCTCTGCGTACATCTTCTTCCAATTGATAACGCCGGCCTTCATAAATTCTTTCTCATGTCCGAAGAAAATATTCTGTCCCACGGACAAAGTTGTGATCAAAGACTGCTCCTGATAAACCATGCCGATACCTTCTGCATTGGCTTCCAGCGGATCATGAGGCTGGAACGGTTTGCCATGAAGCGTCATTTCTCCTGATGTCTGAGGCTGTACACCGATGATAATTTTCATCAATGTAGATTTACCGGCTCCGTTTTCTCCGATCAGCCCGACAACCTCTCCTTCATAAACATCCAGGTCTACACCTTTTAATGCCTGTGTGCCATGAAAGGATTTGGTGATATTTTTTGCACTGAATAATAATTTCTTTTCTTCCATTTTTATCCCTCCAAGCACTATTTGCTGATGACTGTTGAGCCATGCTCAATGGTCAGGATGACTGCTATCAAAATGATGACACCCTGGATACCGGTCTTGATGTTGGGGTCCACGCCCATCATCGTCAGACCGTTTGTCAAAACTGTCATTATCAATGTACCAACAATTGTATTAATAACGCCGCCTTTACCACCGCTAAGAGCAGTACCGCCGATAACCACGGCTGCCTGCGCCGGGAACATCTGATTGGTACCTACTGCGATCTGGCCCTGGCCAAGACGAAGTCCGCCGACCATACCAGCCATACCAAAGCAGAAGCCTGCTAATGTAAAGACTTTGATTTTTACGAGATCCACGTTGATCCCCACTGCCTTCGGGATCGTTTCATCAGTACCTACGGCATACACATGACGCCCGAATGGAGTATACTCCTGAATGTAATAGCAGAGTGCCAAAACGAGCAGCGCGATCCAGGTAATGATCGGAATTCCTAAAAATGAGCTCTTAGGAATCGCCATCATAAGCGGGTCACGGATCGTTGCCGGCTTACCGCTGTAGGAAAGCATACCGATACCGATACAAATGTTCATAAACGCAAAACTTACCATGAATGAAGGTATCTTTAATTTTACATGGATGATACCAATCACCAGACCGACCACTACCGCACACAGCACGGAGAGGATCAGGCCGAACACTCCCATGTTGTTGGAGTTCTTAGAGTTAGCCACAAAAATAGCTACCAAAGAACCTACCATACCTACCGTTCCGTCGATGGAAAGGTCGATACTTCCGATCATGATAACAAATGTTAATCCCAGAGCGACCAACAGCGGCAAGGACCACTGGTTCAAGATCGCCACGATATTATTAAAGCCAAAAAAGGCACTTCCTTTTAATATTGAAAATACGATGATCAAAGCTACCAATACACCTACCGGAGCCCATTTCATCAGCCGATCTTTTTGATTATCGGCTTTGACCTTTGCAGCAAATTCTTCCGTAATCGTCAGAGCTGCATTATTTTTGTTTGCCATGCTATCTCTCCAATCAATAATCGTATTCCGCACCGCTGCCTAAAAATTTTAGCGGATCGGAAATAAATTCTGTCAACTTCGCACTTTTACAACATATGGGGGCTGACACTGGGTTCAGCCCCCATATTTTTCAATGAGACTTATTTATCCGTCTATCAATTAGTTTGCTTTGCAGAACCAGATATCAGAGAAATCGTATTCCGGTACATTATCTACATAGTTAGTAACATACTCGTCTACGGTATCAGCAGTAACTAAGATTGCAGGTGTTAAGAAGTTTCTGTACTCTGCCGGCATTGTGGTAGGATCAATCAGTCCAGCCCATGCTGCGTAGCAGATAGCCAGAGTATAGCCGCCCTGCAGATATCCGTTAGAGGATACAGTTGCAATTACGCTTCCGTCTTTGACACCTTCTACGATATCGGTGTTAGCATCGATACCAGTTACGCCAACTTTGCCTTTTAAGCCTTTTGCATCCAGAGCCTGAAGTGCGCCGGTTGCCATGTTGTCATTTGCACACCATACACCACCTACGTCTGGTGTATCGTTCAGCCATGTCTCAACCAGTGTCAGAGCTTCGTTGGTTGCCCAGTTACCGGTATCCTGATGAGCTACTTCGATGTCCGGATAGTTTTCCAGGGCTTTCTCAAGACCTGCAACACGGTCATTAGAAGCAGTATTTCCAAGCATACCTTCTACTACGAAGACTTTACCTTTGCCGCCCATAGACTCAAACAGAGCTTCTGCGGTAGCCTGTCCATTGGTAACGTTATCAGCAGATGTGTGGATTACCCAGTTAGGATCATAATCCTGAGGCTCTACATCGTCTGGTTTGTTCCAAGCAGTACCGATATATCCGCCTGACTCAGCCATAGCCTCTGCCAGTGACGGAGCGATTGCAGACTCATTGGGGTCAGCATATGCGATCGCATTACCTTCTGCCTTAGCTGCAAACTGTTTCATATTATCGATCTCAACGTCGTTAGATCCGCCGGAATCGAGAACCTGTTTTTCATATTTCTGTCCGATGCTGTCTAAGTATTCGCAGAACATATCCATACCTTCAGCGATAGTAGCTATGTATGGATTCTCCAGACCACGGATAGAGCATGCTACATATAATGTAGTATCCAGTTTTTCCTGTGGGATAGCTGCAGGATCGATCTTGAAGCTAGCAATGTCGTCAGAAGCTGCTGCGGTATCATCTTTCTCTTCCGCTGCAGGAGCTTCTGTCTCTTCTGCTGCCGGCTCCTCTGTTTTGTCTTCTGCAGGAGCTTCCGTTGCTTCTGCTGCAGGAGCATCGGTTTTTTCTTCTGATTTTGTACAGCCTGCTAAAGAACCAACTACCATAGCAGACGCTAACAGAAGTGCTGTGATTTTTTTCAATTTCATAAGTAAACCCTCCTTATATTTTTTGTACACCCCACAAATATTTCTAACCCAAACCAAAGCCCTCTTCACTTAACTTTCTTTGGCATCCATATCCTTGCGGCGTACGTTTGCAATAACCTTTAGTAAGTCTATGTCCGGTACGAAACCTTCTTCCTCTTTACCCAAGATGCCCTCTGGCATCACTTTGTACCTACATAGCAACTTTACTAAGTTGTTATCTTTATACATCACATTATATTATACACATTAGCTAATGTCAATCGGATTTTGAAACATTTTGTTGTTAATTTTATAACATTAACTTGATTTATGGATTCACAATTAGTTTTTTCAAACCTTTTTTATTCAGGAAATCATCCATCATTTCATCAAAATTATCTAATGTATAATGTTTCTCGATGAGGTCATCCACCTTGACGATGCCCAGCTCCAGATATTTCACTGCGCGCTCGAAGCAGTAAACCTGAGCAAAGGATCCCAGCACCTTCAACTCCTGGCTGAAAATCTGGTAAGGACTTACGGATACTTTCGCATCACTGGGAGCCACACCGTAAAATACCACTTTGCCAGTAGGTTTCGGGAAGTTGAACAGCTGCTCGATCACAACCGGAGCACCGGTGGCATCGATCACGATGTCAAATCCGTGTGGATATTTTTCTTTCAAATAGTTAGTGTGCTTGCTGTAATCATTTCTGTCCATGAGCACAGTATCTGTGGCAAATCCGTTCTTCTCGATCATGTCCAGCTTGTCCTGGGAAGAAGCACAAACCACCAGATTGGTAGCACCGCCATGCTGCAGCAGCTGCGTCAGAAGGATTCCCGTAGCGCCGGCGCCAAATACCAGGATATCATCCCCGCATTTTGGCTGGATCACGTCCATGCCATGGATCGCACATGCCAAAGGCTCCGTAAAGCAGCCCATATCATAGGTTACATTGTCGCTGATCTTCCAAACGTGGTCATGATTTACCACTACATATTCCGCATAGCCGCCTGGCTGGTTGCAGCCTAAGGACAAGAAGTCCTCACAGAACAGATCCATATCCTGTCTGCAGTAATAGCACTCGCCGCAAAGGATTGTATTGTCCGCAACCACTCTGTCACCAGCTTTAAATTCCTTCACATCTGCCCCAACCTCTACGATCTCGCCGGTGAATTCATGACCTGGAGTCAGCGGGAATTTAGAAATAAAATCGCCCTCATGGATATGTGCGTCTGTACGGCAGACACCACAAGCCTTCACACGGATCAATACCTGGTTCGGCTTTGGCTGCGGTGTTGGAATCTCCTTTAATTCCCAATCTCTCGGTGCGTTGTAAACAATTGCTTTCATGTTCATTTTCCTCCTTAATATGAAATCTCAAAACAGCTTCTGCTGCTTTATCATCACCGGGAAGTGCCAAAGAAGGACTCCCCGGACTTATGTACGTTGTCAATCGTGGATCTTCACCACTGCCTTAACGATATTTGCCTTATCCTGGGCGCTTCTGTCCATCGCATTCTGGATATCGTCCAGATCAAAGACATCGGTTACAATTCCCTTCAGGTTCACCTTGCCGCTCGCTACCGCGTCGATAGCCATCGGATAAATATGGCGGTAACGGAATACCGTCTTAAAGGTAACCTCTTTATCCAGCGCCAGGCTCATCTCCACATTGATCATGCCGGTCTTGCCATAGCCCACCAGCACGATGTTGGAGCCTTTGCGCACTGCGTGGATCGCCTGATTTGTGGTGATCTCCGTGCCTGCTGTCTCAATGGCCAGATCCGCACCGCGTCCGCCGGTGATCTCCATGATCTTCGCCACCGCATCTTCTTTGGCACCGTTGATCACATAGTCCGCGCCAAGCTCTAATGCTTTGTCCAGACGCTTGTCCATCACATCCACCACAATCATCTTGGAAACACCCATCGCCTTGGCTGCCATCATGGATACCAGACCGATACATCCGGAACCGAATACCACCGCAGTCTGTCCTGCATGGGCACCGCCCTGGTTTGCTGCGTGGAAGCCCACTGCCAGCGGCTCGATGAGCGCGCCTTCCATCGTGTCCACATTTTCCGGAAGCTTAAAGCAAAGGTCTGCTTCATGAGCTACATATTCCTGGAAAACGCCGTCCACAGGAGGTGTGGCGAAGAAAACCACATCCGGACACAGGTTATATTTGCCTTCCCGGCAGAACTCGCAGTGTCCGCAGGTCTTGCCCGGCTCTAACGCCACTTTGTCCCCCACCTTTAAATGGGTCACGTCTTTTCCAACCTCAACTACTACGCCGCCCGGCTCATGTCCCAGCACAAATGGCGGTTCCACCACATAAGCACCGATGGCGCCGGTCTCATAATAGTGAATATCACTGCCGCAGATGCCGACATAATCTAATTTTACAAGGACTTCATTATCTGCCGGTGAAGGGATCGGGCGCTCGGTGAAACCCATCTTGCCAATGCCTTCCATGACAGCAACTTTCATCATGCCTTCCATAAATCTGATCTCCTTTACTATTTTTTCTTTTTCATGAACTTTATTAAACATTTTAATAAAGTCAAGAATAATTGTAAAACTCTCCCTTTGATTTGTCAATTCATTTGGAGATAAATTCACAAGTGAACGACATTTTTGTATCCTTTACCAAAATTGCAAAATTATTTTTATGCATAATTCTTCTTGCCAATTCCGCGAAAAACCGCTCCTTCTGTCATACCCTAAATAGAATATACATATTGGTCAATATAGTAGAGTGCCGCCCCAAAAGCAGAAGCCTCCACCCGGTACTGACAGACCTTCACATAGGATCCGCCGCCCTCAAAAATATTATTGGCCGCCACTCTCTTCTGGAAATCTTCCAGATATGGTTCCATAAAACTGCCCACATAACCGCCTAAGATCACATCGCAGTCAAAAATCATATGCAGATTTTCCACCGCCAGGGCCAGCCATTTCAAATACTCATCCCAAGCCGCCCCAAGCCTCTCTTCCTGCTCCAGCCGCGCAAAGAAATTCTCCAGTCTCCCCTCCGCCAGCTCTGCCAGGCGCAGCGCCGAACAATAGACATCCAGACATCCCTTTTTCCCACAGTAGCACTTGCTGCCTTCCGGATTGAGCACCATATGGCCAAACTCTCCGCTCCGCCAATGATCTCCCACATAGATGTGATTCAGGCTGCTTTTTTCGTTGGAAACCCCATTGCCCACTTTGGAAATCACGGCGCCCCCCACGCTGTTGCTAAGAGACAGATAGACCAGATTGTACGCCTCTTCCCGATCCCGTCCTTCTGTGCTGCCTGCCGCGTTGGCATCATTGATCAATGTGCAGGGATATGGAATATACTTTTGGAATGCCTGGCAGGACACATCGGTAACCTGCAGCACGTGGGAATAAATAATACAGTTTTCCACACTGTCCACCACCCCGGGAATGGAAATCCCCACGCCTAAGATCCTCTTCTGTGCAATTCCTGCCCGTTCTAAAAACGCCAGGAAAATCTCGCCTATTTCTCTATAGTAACTCTCCTCATTCATAAAGGGCTTGTGAATCCTCTCATGGCGCAGAACCTGTCCGGACAGATTCGTGGCTAGCAGCCCGATATGGTTCCGAGTAATGTCCAGGCCTACGGAATAGCAGGAATCCCACACCGGAGCGATGGCCTTGGCCTTCCTCCCGCCGGTGGACTGCAATTCTCCCATTTCCTGAACCAGTCCCCGTTCCTCCAGCTCATTGACCATCTGCATCACCGTGGGAACGCTCATTCCCAGCGCCTCGGCAATTTCCGGTCTGGAGGTCCGTCCGTGATGGTTTACATAACGAAACACCCGGTTTCTGTTGATCCGTTTTACTTCTATATTATTACTCGCTTTTTGTCTTCTCACAATTTATACCTCCCGGCCGCTGTCCTGCATTTCCTGCGGCTCAAAAGTCCACATCTGATTTCTTCCAGCGCCGGTTACATTTTCCCAGAAATATAACGACACTTTATAAATGTGTTTATAAATGTAGTATACCATGGGCATCATTTTCAAACAACAAAAGAATCCCTGCAAAAATGCATAATTTGAAACTACCCTACTATAAAAATTACCTAAAAAGATAAAAAGCACTTCCCAAACGAAATAAATTGTGTTACTATCATGCTAGTAAGTACAAACGTTATTATGTAATGACAAAGCATTGCGTTGTATGAAGGAGGTTTTTATGCAGACACCAAAATTACTCACGCTTCTTCCAGAAGAATATGTCGTAACTCCTGACGGGATGGAGATCGACCAGGAGGGAAATCTGATCTTGGCCTGCCCCAATTTTGCGGATATGTCTAAGCCAAGCTGCATCTGCAAAATCGATAAAGAGGGAAATGTCAGAAAATGGTTTGACGTACCTCTCCATGAAAAGACTGGAGAAGCCCGTGCCATGGGACTGGCTTTCGGACCGGACTGGGATCTTTACATCGTGGATAACCAGGGCTGGGGTGGAGATCCTAAGCTGGTATTCAACGGCCGCATTCTGCGTGTACGTATGAACGGAGATGAAATTGAGAAGGTAACTGTTGTGGCAGAAGGCATGGAACATCCCAACGGCATCCGCATCAAGGGGGACTATATGTATGTAACCCAGAGCACGATGGTAAATGTGAAGACCGAAAGCGGCAATCTGTTAAGCTGCGTCTATCGTTTCCATCTGGATGACGAGAATATCCATGTGACTAATACACTGGAAGACGAAAACATCTTTGTCACTTACGAAACCTATAATCCCAACGACCAATACGGCGTGGACGGCATCGTATTTGACCATGAAGGCAATCTCTACATCGGCAACTTCGGAGACGGAGAAGTGTTTAAAATCACATTTAACGAAGACGGCAGCATCAAGAGCAACGAGTCCTTTGCCAAAGATCCGGCCAACCTTCGCTCCACCGACGGAATGACCATTGATGAATACGGCAATATCTATGTGGCAGACTTCGTAGTGAATGCCATCGCCAAAATCGACAAGAACGGCAACGTGACCAGAATCGCCCAGAGCCCCGATACTGACGGCCTAAACGGCGAATTGGATGAGCCAGGCGAGCCATGTGTATGGAACGGCAAAATCGCCATCTCCTGCTTCGACTGCGTCACAGGCGGCGATAAAGTCAATACCGCCCATGAGCTTCCAGCTACCATGAGCCTTCTGGAGATTGAACCGTAACCCAAACCCTGTAACCTAATAATCTCACTAATTTTACATAAACAAGAAAGGAACTGATAAAATGTCTAAGTATGAAAAAGCAACTCAGCCAACTATGTATTTCATCGGTGTAACCACCGGCGGCTCTTCCATCATGCGTGTATTCCCAAAATGGGCAGAAGCGCTCGGATTAAAAGATGCCGTGATCAAAGGCATGGATTTCAAGCCTCACTCTGACCCGGCAGAATACAGAGAAGCCGTAGAATTCATCAAAAACGATCCCCTTTCTTTAGGCGCTCTGGTTACCACTCATAAGATCGACCTTTACAACGCATGTAAAGATATGTTTGAATATTTAGATCCATTTGCACTGCAGCTGGGTGAAATCTCTTCTATTTCCAAAAAAGACGGCAAGCTGTGCGGCCATGCAAAAGACCCGATCACCAGCGGACTGGCTCTGGAGGATTTCGTTCCTGCCAACTACTGGACCGATTATGACGGAGACGTATTGATCTTAGGCGCAGGCGGAAGCGCACTGGCTATGAGCGTATACTTCACTCAGGAAAAATTCGGCGACAATGTGCCCAAGCACATCATTATCGCAAACCGCAGCCAGCCCAGACTGGATACCGCAAAGGAAATTCTGGAAAATGTCAATCCGAAGACAAAATTCGAATTTATCTTAGGACCAACACCGGCAGACAATGACAAGATCCTGTCTACCTTGAAACCGCACTCTGTTATCGTAAATGCCACAGGCCTGGGCAAAGACGGCCCTGGTTCACCGCTGACCAACGACTGTGTATTCCCGATGGACAGCCTCGTATGGGAGCTGAACTACCGCGGCGAGCGCCTCTTCTTAAAACAGGCACAGGAGCAGGCCGAGAAGAGAAACCTTCGTGTAGAAGCCGGATGGGTATATTTCATCCATGGCTGGACACAGGTAATCGCAGAGGTATTCCACATCGACCATATCGAAACCTATATTCCAGAACTGAGCGAAATCGCACAGAATATCTAATACCAGGGAGGGAAACAGGGTTGCCGGACAGCTCTTGTCCCGGCCCCCCTTTTCACTCTCACTCACATAAAAATAAGGAGGATTTTTACATATGAACAACTTTAATTGGGACGGCAGCTTTGCCGTAGATTTTGACCTGACCACCGGCTTTTCCAAAACTGCAGAGACCACAAAACGTCATCTTTCCCAGATGAAAGATATGTATTATGATGTAGCTGCCGCAGAAGAAATGCTCAAAGACGGCGACCCTCTGGTATATGAATTCTATGAACTGGGCTGCCCGGAAAGAGCCGGCGACCTTTTGTTCGGCACCACCATCTTGTATCCAGGAACCGTAGGCGGAGAATATTTCATGACCAAAGGACATTTCCACACCCAGCTGGAAACCGCAGAAGTATACTATACTCTGGATGGCGAAGGCTACATGGTAATGGAAAATCCGGAAGGCGATACCATGGAAGTGCCTCTGAAAAAGGGCGAAGCCATTTATGTACCGCGCAGATATGCTCACCGTTCCGTGAATACTGGAGATAAGCCTCTGGTAATGTACTTTACCTTTGCTGCAGATGCAGGCCATGACTACGGCACCATCGAGACAAAGGGCTACCACAAGATGATCGTGGAAAAAGACGGCAAACCAGCAATCGTTGACAATCCGAAATGGCAGTAATCCTATGAAAACAATAACGACCGTACTTGGCAGGCAGAATCCCGAAGATCTGGGATTCTGTCACTGTCATGAACATTTGATGATAAGCAAGGGCGTATCCTTTGAACAAAACCCCGTCCTCTGCATGGAGGATGTCTATAAGAGCACCCAGGAAGTGATCCGCTTCCGGGAAGCCGGCGGCGGCACCATCATCGATGCCCAGCCGGGCGGCTGCAACCGTATGGAATGTGCGCTTCACAGCATTGCTGAGGCTTCCGGCGTCAATATCATCGCTTCTACCGGATTCCACAAGCTGATCTTCTATCCAGAAGATCATTGGATGCGCACGGCCGAGGAAGGCTTCTTATATGACTTTTTCCTTCACGAGCTGCAAAATGGTATGTATACCAATATTGACCGGGAATTCCATTCCGACTGCGTTCCTTACTGCGCCGGCATCGTGAAGACAGCGCTGGATGTGGAGGGGCTGACTCCCGTTTATAAAAAGCTGTTTACTGCAGCCGCCAAGGCTTCTATCACTGCCGATGTTCCTCTTATGGTACACATCGAAGACGGCAGCGACCCGGCAGGGCTTCTGGCCTTTCTGCTGGATCTGGGAGTGCCTGCAAAACGTATCCTGTTCTGCCATATGGACCGGTCTGTGAAAGAACTCTCATATTATACCCAGGTTTTAGATCAAGGGATCACATTGGAATTTGACACAATCGGACGTTTCAAGTATCATGATGATAGATCTGAAGTGCAGTTGTTTTTGGACTTGATGGCCCATGGATACGAAAGCCAGCTTCTTTTCTCACTGGATACCACGGCCGCCCGTCTAAAAACCTACACCCCGGACGCCATCGGCCTGGATTACATCCTCAACAGCTTTGTTCCGGCTCTAAAAGCCGCCGGGGCGACCGACGAACAGATACATATGATATCCCATGATAACTGTATCCATGTATTTACCGATTAAAAAAGGAGAATTATTATGACACAGAGTGAATTATTAGCACAAGTAGCAGAGAAAAAAATCGTTCCTGTTGTTAAATTAGACCGTGTAGAGGATGCAAAACCTTTATGCGAGGCACTGTGCGCCGGTGGTCTTCCTGTAGCAGAAATCACCTTCCGTACTGACGCTGCAGAAGAATCCATCCGCACAGTGTCCAAAGCATTTCCGGAGATGCTCGTTGGTGCCGGCACCGTTACCAATGTGGAGCAGGCAAAACGTGCTCTGGATGCCGGAGCAAAATTCCTGGTTTCTCCTGGATTTTCTTGTAAAGTAACTGAATTTGCCGTTGACAACGATGTGATGATCTTCCCGGGAACCTGTACCCCAACCGAAGTAATGCTGGCTATGGAATACGGCCTTCCAGTTGTAAAATTCTTCCCGGCCAAACAATATGGCGGTCTGGATACCATCAAAGCTTTAGCAGCTCCGTTCCCAGCTATGAAATTTATGCCAACCGGCGGCGTGAGTGCAGCTAATATCCAGGAATTCCTGTCCTTTGACAAGATCATTGCCTGCGGCGGCAGCTGGATGGTAAAAGATAACTTTGTAAAAGAAGGCAACTTCGCTGAGATCCAGAGACTGACAGCAGAAGCTGTAGGACTGGTAAAATAATCCGTCTGCATCAAAGTACAAATATCAAGAATCCGGGTGTTCGCAGGGAATCATCAGGCGCTGCGGACACCCGGACCTATTCAGGAAAGGATAGAACTATGAAAGTATTAGTGACCCCTACTTCTCTCCAGCCCGGAAAGAACAAAGAAGCGCTGGAGACATTACAGAATTTTACTTCTGATTTAGTATTCAACTCCACTGGCAGACCGCTGACTGAGGACGAACTGATTCCTCTTTTGAAGGACTGTGACGGCTATGTGGCAGGTCTTGACGAAGTTACCGGCAAGGTACTGGCTGCATGCCCCAAATTAAAAGTGGTATCCCGCTATGGAGCCGGCTTTGACCGGGTAGATATCCAGGCTGCCAAAGAGCATGGCATCGTTGTGACCAACACTCCTGGCGTAAATGCACAGGCAGTGGGCGAGCTGGCCTTCGGTCTGATCATGTCCGTAGCCAGAAATATCCCGTACTTAAACGAGATGACCCGCAAGGGCGAATGGGTACGCTCCACAGGAATTGAACTCAAGGGCAAGACTCTGGGGATCATGGGGCTTGGCGCCATCGGTAAAGTCGTTGCACGCTGTGCCCAGGGCTTTGGCATGGATGTGATCGCTTACGACCCATTCATCAACGAAGCATATTGCAAAGAAAATAATATCGGAAATTGCACCTTTGACGAGGTTGTAGAAAGATCCAACGTTCTCAGCCTTCATCTTCCATTAAATGACCAGACACGCCACATGATCGGTGCGGACGCCATCGCCCGTATGCCAGAAGGCGTGATCATCGTTAACGCTTCCCGCGGTGGAATCATTGATGAAGATGCAGCTTACGAAGGCTTGAAGAGCGGCAAGATTGCCGGCTTGGGACTGGACGCATTCGAAGTGGAACCGCCGAAAAATTCCAAATTATTCGAATTCCCAACCGTCATCGCCACTCCTCATACGGGTGCCCACACCAAAGAGGCAACCCAGAACATGGCAAACGCTTCTGTGAAGAACTTGATTGATGTTCTCTCCGGAAACGAATGTCCGTTCATCGTAAACCGTTAGTATTTCCGCAAATTCCTCAAAACAGATATATTGACAGGATCGTTTGCAAAACCTTCTGTCAAAAAAATAAGGCTGTGCCTCTCAACCCTGGCACAGCCTTATTGCATTTTTCTCTATTCATTTTGCAGGATTCCTGCCTCCACACCGGTGAGCTCATGGAGCTTATCATATTTCTCCAGCAAATTCTTCAGTGTCAGTATCGGCTGGGATACCATCTTATCCTTATGATAAACCAAGCTGAAATAACGGTTCCATTCCTTCTCCTGCTGCTGGAATGCGCGCAGCTTCCCTTCCCGCACCTCATCCTCAATGAGCCGCACGGACAGCACCGCCATGCATTGGTTCACATGGACCGCCTTGATAATCGCGCCCGGTGTATTTTCCTCAAAGGCAATCTTGATGGGCACCTGATGGCGTTCCAGATAGTTTTCAAACAGCTCTCTGGTACCGCTTCCGCTCTCTCTCATGACAAATGCCCGGTCCCTCAAGTCGCCGGAGTGCACCACATCCCGATTGGCAAACGGATGCTCCATACTACAGGTGAGCACCATAAAATCCCGCACCAGCGGAATGCTCACCAGGTCCTGGGATTTCACATTTCCCTCTACGATCCCCACGTCCAGCTCCATATTCAAAAGCTTCTGCTCGATCACATGGGTATTGGACCCGAAACAGTAGATGTCCAGCGCCGGCTGCTCCTTATGAAGCTCCTTCACGATCTCCGGAAGGATGCTGTTGCTCACAGACACCGTCGCCCCGATGCGCAGATGCTCCCGCAGAGCCTCCGTCATATGCTTCTCCATCTGGTCGAACTGGGAGATCACCTGCTTGGCATATCCATAACAGATCTTCCCCGCTTCGGTGATGAACAGCTTTCTGGAAAAACGTTCAAATAAAGGCGTGTGGTAATGTTCCTCCAGCTCCCGGATCGCCTGGCTGACCGAAGGCTGTGTCAGATACAGCTTCTGGGCCGCCGTGCTCATGGTCCCACACTCTACCACCGCGATAAATATTTTCAAATGTCGGATCGTCATTGGTATTTCCCCGCTTTATCTATTATTTTACCGTAATCTTCCGTCTCTTCAAACGTCCGTATACCCATTCCCGGAACAGGGAATACAGCACGGACATTCCCGGTATGAAGATCAGCATACCGGCGATTCCCATGAGATTGCCGCCCACAGTCACTGCCACCAGCACCCAGATGGACGGCAGTCCCACAGAGCTGCCCACCACATGGGGATAGATCAGGTTGCCCTCGATCTGCTGCAGGACAAAGAATAGGATGAGAAACATCAAAGCCTTCATCGGGCTGACCACCAAAATCAACAGGGCGCCCACCACGCATCCGATAAATGCGCCGAAAATAGGAATCAATGCGGTAAAAGCAATCAGGACTCCCACCAGCAAGGCATAGGGAAACCGGAAAATGCTCATGGCCACAAAGAACATAAGCCCTAAAATCACTGCTTCGATACACTGGCCGGTGATAAAATTGGAAAAGGTGCGGTAGCTCATTTTGCAGATATAAATGATACGCCCCACTCTCTTTTCCGGCAGGATCGCATACATCGCTTTTTTCACCTGCAGGGACAGCTTCTCCTTCTGCAGAAGGATATAACAGGCAAAGACAAAACCGATACATAAATTGACCACGGCGCTGACAATTCCCATCGTCACGGATAATGTGGAAGACAGCACGTTGGTAGCCCCTGTGCGGAGCACATCTACCACGCTTTGAAGCATTTTTTCCCAATTCATGTCCACACTCTGGACCCACTGGGTGATCTGCGCATTGTCATGGAAGGTCTTCATCGCCCATTGCTGCAGCTTCGGAATAGACTGCTCAATATTTTTCCCCAGACTGATCACCGTGGTGGTCAAATCCGGCACCACCACCAGAACTACTACCATGATGATGCACACCACCAGGATCAGGGACAGCACCAGACTCACCGGCCTGGCCATCTTGGTCACTGCTCTCTTGTATCTCCCTTGGCCAGCCGTCTCATCATGCCCTTCGGGCAACGCCCCTTTGCCGCCTGTTGAAGTATTCTTTTCTTTGACCCGGGAAAACAGCTTTCTTTCCAGAAACTGCATCGGCACATTCAGAATAAAAGCGATAGCCGCTCCCAGCACAAAGGGAAACACGATATTCCATCCCAACCCCAGCGTATCAATTACAATATCAAAGTGCTGCAGTCCCACAAAAATAAGGGCTGCAAACAAAATCAAGCACATCAGCTTCTGCATGTTTTTCTTATTGAGTTCCATTCCATCCTCCCTATGCAGTTTGGCGTTTTTCACCGTTATGGTACATTCTAACATATTCTTTTCTCTTTGAAACCGATTCCAAAGAATTTTATAAAAATTTAAAAAATGCCCCCTTTCCTCTTCTGCTTTTCTCATGTACACTATATTTTAGCAAGCGCAACAAGCGCTCATTGGATCCGCATACAACGAAATCCGGGCTGGCCTGCCACAGGCCGGCCCATTTCACATAGATCCCAAAAAGGAGGAATCAAATTGTCACAGACACTATATGAGAATGGCACTATCCTCACCATGGAGACTCCCACCCCTGTGGAGGCCCTGCTGACGGAAGACGGAATCATTGTAAAGGCCGGCTCTTTGGATGAGATACATTCCCTGCTCCAAAAGGATGTTGCCCACCGGGATTTGGACGGACAGACCCTGATGCCTGCCTTTATCGATCCCCACAGCCATTTTCTCGGTTACGCCAATTCCCTGCTGCAGATTCCACTGGATGACGCTGCCACCTTCTCAGATATCGTCCGCCTGTTAGAAGACGGAATCCGGGACCGTAAAATCCCCAAAGGAGAATGGGTGGCCGCCAAAGGCTACGACCACAATGCATTGGCTGAGGGTATCCACCCCACCAGGGAGCTTTTAGACCAGGCCGCCCCTGACCATCCCGTAGTCCTGCAGCACCGTTCCGGCCACATGGGAGTATTCAACAGCAAAGCCCTGGCAATGCTGGGAGTGGATGAACATACGCCCCAGATTCCCGGCGGCCTCATTCAAACCAGAGACGGCAGATGTACCGGTTATATGGAAGAAAATGCGTATCTCCATTATCTGCATCAGACACCGCCGCCCATGCCGGAAAGCCTCTTGGATGCCGTCCAGACGGCGCAGGAGCACTATGCCTCCTATGGGATCACCACCGTCCAGGAGGGCATGATGACGGACTCCATGCTGCCCATCTATGAGCACTTGACCAAACAAAACCTTCTGAAGCTGGATGTGGTCGGCTACGGTGATATCCGGGACTGCCGCGCTCTCACCGTCACTTTTGCATTGGGATCCCGAAAATACACGAACCATTTCCGCCTGGGCGGATTCAAAATTTTCCTGGACGGCTCTCCCCAGGGACGTACCGCCTGGATGCGAAAGCCCTATGAAGGAGATAGCTCCGGTTACTGCGGTTATCCCACCCTGCCCGATGAAGCCGTGCAGGATCATGTGAATGACGCTCTCTCCCGCCACGTGCAGCTTCTGGCACACTGCAATGGGGACGCAGCCTGTGCCCAATATATCCGGGCTTTCGCCCGCGCCAAAAAAAACGGAGCCGATCCCGGCGCCATCCGTCCGGTGATGGTCCACGCCCAGCTTCTGGGCCTGGATCAATTAGAGGCAGTGAAAAATCTCGGCATCCTGCCGTCCTTTTTCCCAGCTCACATATATTACTGGGGCGATACCCATCTGAAAAATTTTGGCCCCCAAAGGGCTGCGCACATCAGTCCGGCCGCTTCCGCCCAGAAGATGGGGATTTCCTACACCTTCCACCAGGATGCTCCGGTCCTCGCTCCCAATATGCTGGAAACCATCTGGTGCGCAGTCTGCCGCATGACGAAAAGCGAAACTCTATTGGGCGGAGACGAGAGAATCTCCGTGTGGGATGCCCTCAAAGCCATCACCATCAACGGAGCTTATCAATATTTTGAGGAAGCCTCCAAAGGCACACTCTCTCCCGGTAAAAAGGCAGATCTGGTCATTTTAGACCGGAATCCATTGACCACCCCGGACGCTGAGCTCCGAAATATTCAGGTCATGGAGACGATAAAAGAGGGACAGACCATCTATCAAAACCCGGACGCTTCCTTGCTAAAGGAGGCATATCATGGGTAAAAAAATAAGAAGAATCATCCTTTGGACCCTGACCGCCTTTCTCCTCTATGTATTCATTGGCATGCTCGTCCCTTTTGCCAATCCCAGCAAGCCGGAAGCCCAATATAACTCCTATGAACCGGACACCTATTACGGCAGCAGCTCCTCCCAGCGGGCCAGGATTGTGGAGGAAAATACCGAAGCGCTTGAAGAACGGATCCGTATGATCACCGCCGCCAAGGAAAAAATCATTCTTTCCACCTTTGATATGCGCAAGGACGAAAGCTCCCTGGATATTTCCGCCGCTCTTTTAGAGGCGGCGGGCCGGGGTGTACATATTCAAATTTTAGTGGACGGCATCAGCGGCCTTCTCCGCCTGGAGGGAGAGCCTATGTTCTATGCTCTTTCCAGCCATCCAAACATCGAAATGCGGCTGTACAACAAGCCGAACCTGATAAAACCCTGGACCATCAACGGCCGCATGCACGACAAATATGTGATCTGTGACCACCATCTGCTGCTTTTGGGCGGGCGCAATACCTTCCGGTATTTTTTAGGGGACTATGAAACCAAGGATCGCAGCTATGACCGGGAAGTATTGATTTACCAGCCCTCCAAGGAGGAACCAGACGATGCCATTTCCCAGGTGGAAGCCTATTTCCACAAGGTCTGGGATATGCCTGAATGCCGGCCCTTCCACGAGGAGGAAGCGCTCTCCCGGAGAAAAAACGTAGCAGAAGCCATCCAAACGCTCCAAAGCCATTACAAGCAGATGCAAAAGGAGCATCCCGGATGGTTCGATACCGCCGTCTCTTATGAGGACCGCACGGTCCCCATAAAAAAAGCGACCCTGGTTTCTGGAGAAACCACGAGCCTGGGAAAACAGCCGCTGGTATGGAACGAGCTGCAAAAGCTGATGACCCATGCCAAGAAACGGGTGGTCATCCACACCCCCTACGCCGTCATGAACGACTTCATGTATCAGGGCATGGAAGAAATTCATCAATCTGTAGCGGATTTCTCTATGGTCATCAATTCTGTGGAAAACGGAGACAATCTGGTGGCCTCTAGCGACTATCTCCGGCACAAAAAGGAGATCCTGGATACCGGAGTCACCCTCTATGAATTTGACGGCGGAGATTCCAGCCACGGCAAATCCATTCTGATCGATGACGACATCGCCATCGTAGGCTCCTTCAACCTGGATCTTCGAAGCGTCTACATGGATACGGAATTGATGCTGGTGATCCACAGCGAGGAGTTGAACGCCCAATTGGAGGAATATATGGACGTCTTCCAACAAGACTGCCGCAAGGTCACCGGCGGGCACACCTATGAGACTCCCGCCCACATCCAGGTAGCCGAGGTCCCCTGGTGGAAGCGGCTGATTTGGAAGGTCTTAGGCTTCCTGCTTCAGCCCGTGCGGTATCTGGTATAAATGCTGTCCTTATGCCATTCATTCCACAAGCACAAGAAATGCCATCCCCCAAAAGGCACTCTCCTATGGAATATTTTCTTTCAAGGATGCAGTGTCAAAGGGGGCTCTGGCTATCATTTTCCACCATGATTTCTTTGATTCTGTTTACAATATGCCCCGTCATAAAAAAGATCGTTTCATAATGCATATAGTCCAATATATTTTCATCAAACATAAATTTCAAATTTGCTGGAAATTCATCATCTGCCTCCCAGTACTGTAAGATAATTGGTAAAAAAGAAAACGGATACAGCTTTGCCGCGACATCGCCTTTTATATTCATTTTTTCACCTAAAATCCCACAGGCATACTCCAATTCTTTCTTTTTTCCATTGAAGTCATCTGCTGCCTTTTGAAACAAACCCACGCCCACAGCTGCAGATTGCACAACCCCTTTTAACATATTTACAGAACAATATTTACCAGAAAGACTGCAGTTGTCTTTCGAATCGCAGAGAACATCATAAATGGTCATAGATTCGTTATAATCTGCTTCCATGATCGTTTCAAAATGATCTTTGGACCATTCGACCACTCCATTTCTTCGGTTAATTCTATAATGCCTTAGCACAAAATCTATATACAGATATTCTTCATCGCTTTTGAGAGAATATTTTTGGATCATTTTCTTCTGATCGTACTTACTAAACTCTCCTCTCATTTGATTACGCATGATCTCATAATTGGATACCGTCATCTTCTCCCTCTTTTCCTTTGACAATTCAAATGTAGTTTATTACACTGCAGAAAATATTACAAGTACGCGGCATACATCCATTCCGCCGCAGTGCAATCCCACGCAGAGTGTTTTTTTATTTCATAGGATGTAATTTTCTATGAAAGAACAAAGTGGGCAAGCCCACCTCAAGCTCCCCCTTCCCCTCAATCTTTGAGGGGCTTGACAGCTTTGCGCGCCAGATGCACTTTCCTCTTGCATCTGTGCGCATCCTGCCCGAAGGGCTTTTTATTGAATAGGAAAGTTCAAAGGACTTTCCTATTCAATAAAAAACAGGGCAGTATGACCTTTTAGTCATACCGCCCTGTGGCAGACAAATTCCGTATGAGAAGATACTATGCATGAGGGATATTGGTAAATTCAGAGATCTCCCGGTTAATTGTACAAAGGTCATCCACAGACAGGTCGTGGAGATTTTCATGGCCGGTGATCCTGGCAAAGGTCTTCAATTCCTCCAGGCTCACCTTGAGGAAATTCCCCACCCTCTTCGCCGCCGCTTCCATCTTAAAACGGGAACGCAGCTCGGGGTCCTGGGTAGCCACGCCCACTGGACACATGCCGGTGCCGCAAATCCGATACTGCTGGCAGCCCGCCGCGATCAAGGCCGCAGACGCGATGGCCACGGCATCCGCACCCATGGCGATGGCTTTGGCAAAATCAGAAGACACCCGCAGCCCACCGGTGATCACTAAGGAGATATCAGAGCCGATGGAATCCAGATATTTTCTGGCCCGGTAAAGCGCATAAACGGTAGGCACGCTAGTGGAATCCCTGACCAGCCTCGGACTGGCTCCGGTGGCTCCTCCTCTGCCGTCAATGGTGATGAAATCCGGTTCGGCAAACACACAGAACTCCAGATCCCGCTCGATCCTTCCCGCCGCAATCTTGATCCCGATGGGACGCCCGCCGGACGCATAGCGAAGCTGCTCCACCAGATCCTTTAGATCCTCCTTCGTATCAATCCCCGGAAATCTGGATGGGCTGATCACGTCCACACCCAGCGGTTTGTTTCGGATTTTAGCGATCTCCGGCGTCACCTTGCCCCCGGGAAGATGGCCGCCCATGCCAGGCTTGGTGCCCTGGCCAATCTTGATCTCAATGGCATCCGCGTTCTGCAGATTTTCCGGAGTCACACTATAATGATTCGGTACATACTCAAATATGTATTTATCCGCGGCTGCCTGCTCCTCAGGCAGGATTCCACCCTCGCCGCTGCACATCGCTGACCCCGCCATGGCACTTCCCATCGCCAGCGCTGTCTTGGTCTCCTTGGACAGCGCACCGAAGGACATATGGGATATGTAGACCGGATTTTCCAAAACCAGCGGCTTCTTCGCATGTTTCCCGATGACCGTCAAGGTATTGACTGGAGCGTGTTCATCCAACGGCATCGGATTTAGCTGCGCCCCCAAAAGGAGGATATCATCCCAGCCGGGCATTGGCATTTTCGTCCCCATAGCCTCAATTAGCGTACTTCCGCTCACCGCCATCTGATGAATCTCCTTCATAAAACGGATGGTCTCATCAGTCCTGGCATAAGCCTCCGGATAGTCCAAAGACAATTCCTTCTTGGGAGCCTCCGGCTCCACCGCAGGCTCTTCCTCCATAAGCTCAAACACCTTTTTCGCCTGGTGGCAGACCGGACATTCCTTCAGATCCTCCAGCTTTTTTCCCTCTTTTTCCTCATCAAACACGTACCCACAAACACTACATTTGTATTTTGCCATAGCTTTCCTCCTATTTGTAAAACCTCCCGATCAGTTACTTTTTCTTTCTTTTTACATCTCTGCCTTTTCGCCGGCTGTCATTCCTCTTTGTAACATTATGCTTCCAGCCAGGAGCGGATCCGGCAGCCCTCCGGCGTCCCAGCCAGGCCCCCCGCCCCCGTCTCTTTCAGTGAGCTGTCCATGGCATCTCCCACTTCCTTCATGGCATCGATGACCTGATCCGCCGGGATCCGGCTCTTGATCCCGCTAAGTGCCATATCGGCACAGGCGCAGGCATTCACCGCGCCGATCACATTTCGTTTGACACAAGGGACCTCCACAAGTCCCGCCACGGGATCACAGACCAGACCCATCAGATTTTTCAAAGCCATGGCCGCCCCATGGACGATCTGCCGATTCGTCCCCCCTTTGAGATGAACCATAGCTCCGGCAGCCATGGCGCTGGCTGTTCCGATCTCTGCCTGACAGCCTCCGGACGCCCCGGCGATATAAGCCCGGGAAGCGATGACCTGTCCAATGCCTGCCGCCACATAGAGCGCCTCCTGCATCACTTGGTCCTTCTTTCCCTGTTCCTCCCAATAAGGAACCAATACTGCCGGCAGAACGCCGCAGGCCCCGGCGGTGGGCGCTGCCACAATCCGCTTCATACAGGCATTGGATTCTCCCATCTGTAACGCTCTGGCGATGACCTTGCCCATAAAATCCCCGCACAGGTTGTCCCCGGATGCGGCGTATTCCTCCATTCGGCGGCCGTCGCCGCCCACCAGACCGCTCCTGGATACCAATTCCCCGTCATAGTCCAGGCTGGCTCCCTTCATGGCCTCCCACAGACCGGACATTTTGCCCTGGGATTCCTCTTCGGTGACCTCCCGGTCATAGACATCCTCTTTTTGTACTGCCTTCCAAAAAGCCAGCTTCTGCGTCTCACATAGCTCTAAAATCTGTTCCAACGACTCAAAGGCCATAATCAGCTTCCTCCTGCTTGAATGTAAATGCTTCGTTCCACCCCCGGCAATGTCTTCAGCCATTTCAAAAAGGATGCGGGTACCTCCTGGTCCAGCTCCAGAATCATCACTGCCTGGCCGCCTTTTTTATTGCGGTACAAAGACATGTTGGCAATGTTGATCCTCTGGTCAAATAAATGACTGGTCACCTGGGCCACACATCCGGGCTGATCCAGATTATAGACCACCAGCGTGGGACATCCGCAGCTGCATTTGACTTCCATGCCATCCAGCTTGTCGATCATGATGCGGCCTCCACCCAGCGAAGACGCCTGCATGGTCAGGCTCTCCCCATGGATCCCTTTTACCTTCAATACCGCAGTGTTGGGATGGGCTCCTTTTAGCTCCACCGTCCCAAATGAAAATAAAAGGCCCGCCTCTCTGGCCGCCGAAAAGCTGTCAGGTATGCGCATATCATCCGGCTCCATGCCAAGCAGCCCTGCCACCAGCGCACGGTCTGTGCCATGGCCCTTTCCCGTGGCGGCAAAGGAACCGTGCAGCAATATCTGGGCCTCCCGAAGCGGCGCCCCCAAAAGCTTCCTGGCCATCAGTCCGATGCGCACTGCCCCTGCGGTATGGGAGCTGGACGGCCCCACCATCACCGGACCTAAAATATCAAATATATTCATAGGCTTCTCTCTTCCCCGTCTGCTTATTATTTTCTACTTATTTCCATTATATTCCCTTTTTACCCTCACACCAAGTAGTATTTTCAAAATATGATGAAATATGTGGAAATATTCTGTATACATTGACGGGCTTACCGCCTGCAAAAACACCTTCTCCGATGACAACAAGCCTGGTCTCCGATACTCATGGAGACATATATGAAGGTTTCCCTGAATGCATATCATGCAGTGTCCCCGCACGGAGTGCTTTTCTATTTCATAGGACACAATTTCCTATGAAACAAAAAGAGGGCCCCGCGCATATATAAAATGCCGGAACCCTATGATGTATTCCATCTTTTCGCTTATTAGCAGGTGGCCCCGCCCACCTCATGAAGGTGTGCATCCAAAATTTCCTGCTTTCTCTCCAGAAGATCATCGGCCATCAGCTGTGCTTCCACATATTCAAAACCCAGTCTTTCGATCGTCTGGGAGAAGCGCTCACCGGTTTTGCCCTGCTCACGATACAGAAGGAGCACCTTCTCGATCACCTTCAGCGCCTCCTCCTTATCTGTGAAAATCTTGTTAAGAGCGCGGCCCTGGGCGATACTCTTGCCCCATCTGCCGCCGATATAGATTTTATAACCCACTGTGCCGTTTTCAATGGCATCAAAGAGACAGCTTCCCACACAGCGTCCGCAGTTATTGCATTGATCCTGATCAATCTCCAGCATGTCATCCACCAGCTTGGCCGCTCCCACCGGACACATTTTTTCCACTGAACATTTTTTACAGCCGTTGCATTCATCCTCATCAAATTTCGGAATCATCTGGCCGATAATGCCCAGATCATTCAGATCCGGTTTTACACAGTTGTTCGGACACCCGCCCACAGCGATTTTAAATTTGTGGGGCAGCTTTACCTGTCGGTAGCCTTCGTAGAACCGGTTGTGAATCTCCTCGGACAGCTCAAAGGTATCAATCAGGCCATACTGGCAGGTCGTTCCCTTACAGGAAACCACCGGACGGACCTTAGAGCCGGTACCGCCGGTCTTAAGCCCCTCTTTTGCTATGTATTCCTGAAATTCCTCGATCTTTTCATAGGGAATCCCCGGCACTTCCATGGTCAGTCTCGTAGTGAAAAGCACCGTTCCGTTTCCGAATTTTTCAGCCGCCTCAGCAATACATTTCTGCTGGGCCGCCGTAATTCTGCCGTTCACTGTGATGATCCTTGCGGAGAAATTGTCAGTCCCCTTATTGCTCAAAAATCCCATGCCCTTGACTCTCTTTTCATCCGCACTGCTCACTGTTAATGTTGCCATCTCTCATTTTCTCCTTCTATTCTTTCTTTATTCGTTTTCCAATTGCGCTTTGTTAAATGTCAGTCCGCCTTCCAGCACTCTTGTGTTGGTGTAGCCATAATATTTCAGGCGGTTCTGGGTCAGGTATGCCCTCTTTCCTTTGGCACACGCCAGAAGGAGCTTTTCCTCCTTGCCAAAGCCATCCATCTCACCGTCTATCTTCGTCAGATCCAGATACGGCGCGTTTTCGATGGTGGGAACCGGAGATGCATCCACCAGACGGTATCCCTCTGCCTCGCCCTTTGCAAACTCTGCTGGCGTAAATGTCTTCATCTCGCCGCTCATCTTATTGAGGAGGATATTCACGCTGTGCGCAAATGGATGGATTGCCGTGGAAAATGGCGGCGCATAGGCGAAGTCCAGATTTACCAGCGCATCCACCGTGGCACCCAGGGAAATGGCGGTGACCGCAATATCCACGATCTTATCCACCGCGCCTTTGCCCAAGACCTGGATTCCCAGGAATTTCCGGGAGGCCCTGTCCGCAATCATTTTAATGATGAAATCACTGGCTCCCGGATAATAATGAGCTTTGTCATCCACCACGGAAATCACCGTCTCCACATCAAAGCCTGCCTCCTTGGCCTGCCCCTCCGTAAGTCCAGTGCGGCCCACATTCAGGCCGGGCAGCTTACACACGCCGGTCCCCAGCACGCCAGGATAAGCCACCGATTTCCCGTTCAAATTCATCGCTGCCAGACGGCCCTCGATGTTGGCAGAGGATCCCATCGGAGACCACTGCGGCTGTCCCGTCAAACGGTTCGTCACACAGGCGCAGTCTCCCAGCGCATAAATATCCTGGTCATTAGTCTGCATGTATTCATTCACCTTGATGGTACGGTTGGGCATCAGCTCAATACCCGTATCCGCCAAAAAGCCTGTATTGGGCCGGATGCCGATGGAGAGGACAGCCGCGTCCGCTTTCATGGCACGCTTGCCAGTCTGCACCTTTTCCACCCTGTCCGTCCCTAAAAAGCCTTCAAACCGCGTCCCGGTAAAGGTCATGATCCCTTCATCCGCCAAATGGTTTTCCACAAATTCTGCCACCTCCGGATCAAAGCCGGGAAGCACATGCTCCGCCATGTCCACAACAGAGACACGGATGCCCTTGGCATTGAGATTCTCAGCCACCTCCAGACCGATAAATCCGCCGCCGACTACCACCGCGCGTTTGATGCCTCCGGCTTCCACCGCTTCTCTTAAATCTGCCGCATCCTCTGGCGTACGCATAAAAAAAACGCCCTTCAGATCCATGCCCGGCACAGGCGGTTTGATGGGGGACGCTCCTGTGGCAATGACCAGTTTGTCATATGGATAGGTGCGTGCCTCTTGTTTTTTCAGATCCCAGGCCTCCACCGTCTTCGTCAAACGGTCGATTCCTCTTACCTCCACCCCTGTCTCCACTTCGGCGCCGGTGAGGGCTGAGAATTTCGCCGGAGTGTTGACGATCAGCTGGCTCTTCTCATGGATCAGATCTCCCACATAATACGGAAGTCCGCATCCGGCATAGGAAATATCCTCGCTCATAGTCAGGATCTTCACTTCGCATTCCCGGTTCTCTCTTTTTAATTTTGCTGCTACCTTTGTCCCTGCGGCCACGCCGCCGATCACTAATACTTTCATTTTTCCGCTCCTTTTTCTGCTGGAAGGTTCTCAAAGCCTTTCCTGCAAATCAAAATATTCCCGCAGTTATTGTTACAATTATATCATTCTTTTTGCAAATAAAAAAATAGGTTCTGCCTATAAGTGACCAAGACTTTACCTATATACGCTTAGCTCCTCCTTTGTTACCTGAATGACCTTCCTTTTTACGCAAATAGGAATTGCATTCCCGCAATTTCTGCACTAAAATAGTAAAAAAGGATCTTTTAGGAACCGTACAAAAGAAAGGGGAAGCACTATGGCAAAAAAAGGATTTATCAGCGAATTTAAGGATTTTATCAGCCGTGGAAACGTGATGGACATGGCGGTCGGCGTCATCATCGGCGGCGCGTTTTCCGGCATTGTCACCTCACTGACTGAGGATATCATCTCACCCATCCTGGGTTTGTTCGGAGGCATGAATTTTGACCAGCTCTCCGTAAACATTCTAGGAGAGGTCACCTTAAATTACGGCAAATTTATCACCGCCGTAGTCAATTTCCTCATCATGGCCTTGATCATCTTCTTCATCATGAAGGCGGTAAACGCTCTAGAAGCAGAAGCCGCAAAGCTGGCCCATCTAAAAAAAGAGGAAGAGGCCCCCGCACCTACCACGAAAATCTGTCCTTACTGCAAATCTGAAATTCCCATTGACGCCACCAGATGTGCGCACTGTACCTCTGAGTTAAACCTGGAGCAGGAATAACAGATACCTTGGCGCTTTCGCGCCTGTTAAGGTAAATAAAATCTTAGCAACGAGCAACAGCCCCTGTGCCTTCCGGTATCCCGGCACAGGGGCTGTTTTGCTTCAAACCCAAACCGCCAAAGCGGTCTTTCATTCTCAAAGATAGCTGCGGATCTCATCCATAATCTTTTGGTATTCCGCTTCAGACAGATGCTTCGGGGGATTGCAGCTCATCTCGAAGGTGCCGCCGTATCCCGGTCCATCCACCTGTTTGGGCACCACATGGAAATGCACATGCTTTACCTTATCCCCATACATCCCCAGATTGATCTTCTCCGCCTTCACGGCCTTGCTCACCGCTTTGGTGACCTTGGCCACGTCCTTCATAAAGGCATCCCGGTCCGCATCCGGCAATTCAAACAGTTCATCCGCATGCTTTTTATAAGCCACGATACATCTGCCGTAGTAGGTCTGGTCACGGAACAGATAGACCTTTGACATGGGCAGCTCTGCCAAGGGGATCATCATCCCCAGCAATGTTTCATTTTCCTCACAATACATACAGCCTTCCATAGAAACCTCCTGCTATTCGTCACAAAATGTTGGGAACCTAAGATGAGCCAAACAGGTACTGCTTCTGGCCCATTCTGTTTTAAGAAGAAGGGCTGCCCCGAAAGACAGCCCTTAGCATCCGGTATAAAATTATTTTACAAGATAGCCGCCGTCTACCGGAATGATCGCTCCGTTCAAGTAATCAGAAGCTTCAGATGCCAGGAAGACAGTCGGTCCCTTCATATCATCGGGAGTTCCCCATTTTTTCGCTGGGATACGTCCGGTGATCTCTGCATATCTTGGGTTTGCAGGATCCATCAACGCAGTGTTCATGTCCGTTGCCATATAGCCAGGCGCCATTGCATTTACATTGATGCCTTTTTCTGCCCATTCGTTACAGAACGCTTTTGTGATCTGCGCTACGGCACCCTTAGATGCTGCATATGCAGGCACGGTGTAGCCGCCGAAGAAGGATAACATAGAAGCGATGTTAATGATCTTGCCCTTGCTGCCCTGTTTGATGTACTGACGGGCTGCTCTCTGGCACAGGTCAAATACGGCGTTCAGGTTGATCTCCAGAACGAATTTCCAATCTTCCATCGGGAACTCTTCGCTGGGATGACGGCGCTGTACGCCGGCTCCGTTTACGATGATGTCCAGATGTCCGCCTAATTTCTCAACGGCTTCGTCAAATTTCTCTCCTCTTTGGGACTCATCTCCTAAATTCACGATTACAGCGTGGCATTTAAAGCCTTTGGCTTCAAATTCTTTGGCCACTTCTTCGGTCTTAGGATTGATATCCATAATACAAACCTCTGCGCCGGCTTCCATCAAGCCTTCTGCCATACCATGGCTTAAGCCCTGTGCCGCGCCGGTAACAATTGCTTTCTTTCCTGTCAGATCTGTAAAGTTTTTCATTGTTCATTTCCTCCTTATATAAAATAAATGGGTTTCTATCTATTTCACCGCAAACTTGCAGTCTCCGCTCTCCAAAACCTCGATCACATTCCTGGCCGCCATACAGCTCATCTTGCTGCTGGCCTCCGCCGTAGCCGCCCCTGCATGGGGTGTCAGTATACAGTTTTCCAGCTCCAAAAGAGGGCTTTCATAAGGCGGTTCCTCCACCGTGGCATCCAGCCCCGCGCCGCGGATCTCTCCGCTCTTTAAGGCCTCATAGAGAGCGGCCTCATCAATAATCCCGCCTCTGGCGGTATTGACGATGATCGCATCCTTTTTCATCATCTGGAATTCTCTGGCGCTGATCATGTTTTCTGTCTCCTTGGTCAGCGGAGAATGAATGGTGATAAAATCGGACTCCTTCAGCAAGGTATCCAAATCCACATAACAGGCTCCTGTTTCTTTCTTGAAATCCTCATTCTGATACATGTCATAGCAGAGAATCTTCATATCAAAGCCCCGGCATCTTCTGGCCACGCCTTGGCCAATGCGCCCGGCTCCGATGACGCCTAAGGTCTTCTGGTACATCTCCACGCCGGAAGGCCGCCTCTGGGCCTTTCCCTTAATGGAATTATCCATAATCGTCACATTTCTGGCCAAATCCAGCATCAGCGCCATGGCCAGATCCGCTACGGAATCCCCGTTGGCTCCCGGAGTGATGGTCACGATCACACCATTATCCTTCGCCGCCTGTAAATCCACTTTGTCGTAGCCGACACCGTAACGGGAGATCACCTTCAGCTTCTTCGCTGAGGCGATGAGTTCCCCTGGATAATCCTCCAGCCCTGCGATCACGGCATCCGCATCCACGATTGCCTCTTTTAACTGTTCCTCAATGGGGCTTTTGGCCCCGTCTAATTTCACGACCTCACAGCCGTTTTCTTCCAATAAATCCGTGGCATAAGCATCCGTTTTCCCGAAGGAACGGGCGGTCACCACAACTTTATATTTACTCATGATGTATGTATCTCCTTCTGTCCGGTATGAGCCTCTCACTCTTCCCACTTCGTGTGGAAGGAACCTTCCTTGTCCACCCTTTGGTAGGTATGGGCACCAAAGCAGTCCCGAAGTGCCTGGATGAAATTCACCGGCATGGGATCCATCCGGTAATAATCATAATAATGAAGGGCGCTGGCCATTCCCGGAAGGGCCGCTCCAGAAGCCACTGCCTTCTCACTCAGCTGCCTTAAGGATGGCTCCAGCTCTTTTAGATATCCAAAGACATCGCTGAGCAAAAGCGGTTGATCCTCTGTAACCTCGGCCTTCTTGATCTCACCCAGCAGCTTGCTGCGGATGATGCAGCCGTCCCGCCAGACATCCATCAAAGCGCCCAGATCAATCTCCCACTGCTCCTCCTTGGAAGCCTTGGCGATGAGCTCCAGCCCCTGGCTGTAGCAGAGAATGATCCCGGCCAGGAGTGCGTCTCCCAAAACCTTCTCGGCGTTCTCCATAGCAACCTTCCGTCCGGACGTATGCAAAGCCTCTTTACCCAAATGCCGCAATTGCTTCTTTCCGGAAAAATTCCTCGCAGATACCGCTTCATAGATGGTAGGGATATATACGCCCCTTTCAACGCTCTCCAGAAGAGTCCATTTTCCAGTCCCCTTCTGTTGGGCCACATCCAAGATTTTCTCCACCAGCAGGGAACCGTCCTCATCCCTTTTCCTGAGCACTTTCACACTGATGTCAATCAGATAGGAATCCAGCCGCCCCTTCTGCCAAACCTCAAAGCAGCTTAAGATCTCCTCATAGGGCATATCCAATACCTGCTTCATAAAATAGTACGTCTCGGCAATCAGCTGCAAAATAGCATATTCAATGCCGTTATGGACCATTTTCACAAAATGGCCGGCTCCTTCTCTGGCGATATAGTCACAACAGGGAGTCTCTCCCACATGGGCGGCAATCGTCTGGAGGATGTGCCGGGTCTTTTCCCAGCCCTCTAAGCTTCCGCCGGCCATCATGCTGGGGCCGTAAAGGGCGCCCAGCTCGCCGCCGGATACACCTACGCCCACATAGCAAATGCCTTTTTCCTCACACCAGGCGTAACGGCGGCTGGTGTCCTTGTAATAAGAATTTCCGCCATCCAGGATCACATCTCCTGGTTCCAATAATGGTGCTAATTCTTCCAGGACCATGTCCACAGGACGTCCCGCGGTGATCATCAGAAAAATACACCTAGGGGATTTCAAAGCGCCCAGCATTTCTTCCACAGAGTCACAGACCTGGTACCTGCCTTCCGGAGCCAAAAAACACTCCCGCTCCTTTTGGCTTTTGCTGTATGCAGCCACAGAAAACCCGTGGGAAATCATATTTTTTGCCAGGCTGCTGCCCATAACGCCCAGCCCGTAAACAGCTATCTCACACTGCTTCATTTTACTAAATCCACCGCCTCCTTAGTCAGTCTGACGATTTCTGCAAAATTTCCTTCTTTTACGAAGGAATCCTTCACCATCCAGCTTCCGCCGCAGGCGATGATCTTGTCAAAGGACAGAAATTCTTTGACATTGGCTGCACTCACACCGCCGGTGGGCATGAATTTCATAGCCGGGAACGGCGCTGACAAGGCCTTAATCGTATCCAGACCGCCATACTGTTTGGCCGGGAAGAATTTTACAACGTCAAGGCCGTATTCCATAGCCAGCATCACTTCCGTAGGAGTACAAGTCCCAGGGAAAATCGGGATCTTATGATCCACAGCATATTCTGTTACTTTTACGGAGAATCCGGGAGACACCAAAAATACTGCGCCTGCATCCAGTGCGCGTTTTGCCTGCTCCACATTGGTGACAGTGCCTGCGCCCACCAGCATATCCGGAAATTCTTTCTTCATAATCCGGATGGACTCTTCTGCCGCATCGGTACGGAAGGTTACTTCCGCCACCGGAAGACCTCCGGTGCAGAGAGCTTCTCCCAAAGGCTTCGCATCCTCCACACGGTCCAGCTTCACCACTGGCACGATTTTTCTTGCGGCTACTTCCTGCATCACATCAACCATTTTTTTATCCTCCTATATCATGTCTGTCAATTTTTACGTCCTCATGTCCGGCGCTCTTTGGCGCCCTTTTGCTGCCTGTGCTTATTTGTCGGTAAATACCGGATCTAATTTTGCCAAGTCATATCTTCTGCTTGACTTAGAAAAAGCTGACAGTACCCAGAAATAAGCATTTTTGCTACCCGGAGAAGCACATGTGGGATGGTATCCACAAGGACATTCCACACAGGTTCCTGTCTGTACGGTATGAGCTACCAAATCCTCTGTCTCACCGCTCTTCAAATAACTCACATGGAAACCAAATTTGGGAGCCGGGATATCAAAATAACAGTACACCTCTTCCAAATCCTTCTCATGCTGATGCGGCGGCCAGCTGGTCCAGGTTCCTTCCCGGCTCCAGGTAACACCGGCGATGAGTCTGGAAGCCTCGTCCTTGTCAGAAAGAGTCATATACACTTCTCTTTCCCCCACGCCTTGGCCGTGGATCTGATGAATGTCTCCCAGAGGGGCATCCGGCTCAAATTTGCGGAAAAATGCATGGCCTACATCCTCGTATTTGGCACCTGCCACATAGAAGAAGCAGTCCTCCAATGCGGTAATGGTCACGGAATCATTTCCTGGGATATAAAAAGCATCAAACCGGGTCATTTCCTGATCCAGCACATCATGCCCGCTCAATTTGGCAGCGCCCTCAATCAGCACCGGATGGATCTCCAGCTCACCGGATTTCAGCTCATAAGATTCTCCCTTGGGAAGGTTCAGACGATAAATGTATTCTTCATGGCACTCCGCGTTTTCCGGAGTGATGACTGCATGGAATCCAGGTTCTTCGCTAGACTGGAATCTCCATTTTTCCATTCTGGCTTTGTTGTCAAGATTTTGCATAATATGATCTCCTTTCATATGTGTTGTTTGACCCTCAGGTCCACGGTGTTTTCCGTGAACTGAGGGTCATCCGTCTCTTATTCAAATTACAACCACATGGTTGAGAATACCGGGAACAGTACTACCAGGAAGAAGATTGCCACATATCCGATAAAGAACGGAACTTCGCCCTTGGCAATTGCGCCCATTTTCAGTTTGGACACACTGGCTGCGGAGAAAATATTGACAGCAACCGGAGGTGTCATTGTGCCTATAACGTTGGAAATAGAAACGATCATACCAAAGTGGATGACGTTGATTCCCATAGAGCTTGCGATCGGCCACAATACCGGAACCAGCAGAACCGCTGTTGCAATACCTTCCAGGAAGGTACCGAAAATCAACAGGATGATGGCTACGATCAGACAGAATAAGGTCGGGTTCAAGTTTAAGCCTACCACGAAGCTTACCAGCTGTGCGGAAATTCCGGAGAATGCGAACAGCCATGCAAATGCAGTGGAGGTAGCGATGATGAAAAGAATCATAGCAGAACTTTTGGCTGAATCCAGGAAGATCTGATACAGGTCTTTCACCTTAACCTCTTTGTAAATAAACATACCAGCGATCAGAGACCATACCACTGCCACTGCAGCAGATTCGGTGGGCGTCAGAAGGCCAGAGTAAATGCCGCCTAAGATGATGATCGGCAGCATCAGGGCCGGAATCGCTTTCACAAAGCTCTTGCCAAGCTCCGCCATGCTGATCTTATGATCGGCTTTCGGCCATTTTTCTTTTCTGGCATAAATCATAACGACAATCATCAGCACGATCATGATAGCGATACCGATGGCCATACCGGATTTAAACATATCTCCAACAGAAGCGTTTGTCATGGTAGCGTAAACGACCATGATGATACTCGGCGGGATCACAGGTCCCAAACCACCCGATACGACCAGCAGTCCGGCTACACGTTCCTTAGGATAGCCCAGACGGATCATATCGTCGTACAGCATAACGCCGATGGCTACTACCGTCGCAGGTGCGGATCCGGACAGGGCTGCGAAAAATGCGCAGGCCAATACCAGAGCCAGGGACATACCCCCGCGGACACCGCCTACGATGGAGTTGGCGAAATCTACCAGACGGCGGGAAATACCGCCCTTTGTCATGATATTACCAGCCAACACGAAGAATGCGATGGCCATAATGGATGTGGAATCCAGTCCACCGAAAATACGCTGCGGAATCACGTTCAGGCCCAAGGTGATCTCCGGGCTGAACACGATGGCGCACATCGTGGAGATACCAAGGGAAATGGCGATCGGCACGCCAATGACCAACAATATTACAAAAGAACCAAATAAAAGAAATCCTGTCATGCCTGATCACCTCCCTCTTTTTTCTTCTTGATCTTTGCTTCTTCCTCGGCAACGGCTCTTTCATAAGCCTCTGCCTCTTCTCTTGCCTTCGCTTGTGCTCTGGCTTCCAGCTCTTCATTGCTCAGACCCATATCCTTGGCAATGAGCACTATGGATGCCAGCTGTACCAAGGTGATGATCGCAAAGCTGAGTACCAGTGCAAAATATGGAATATACATCGGCATTCCAAGGCCCGGTGAAGTCTGTCCGGATGTGATCTGCATCTGGAACAAAGTGATGGATTCTTTGCACATAATTGCGGAAAATATCACTACCAGCGCTTTTGCGATGATCTGAAGCACTAATTTCGCTTTTCCTTTTAAACGGTCTACCAATGCAGTAACGGCTATCTGTGTGCCGTCGCGAAGCCCGATCTCCGTTCCCAGAAGCACCATGTAAATCATACAATACTTGGCCGCTTCCTCGAATCCGGTCACCGGAATCTTCGTGATATTACGGTTCATAACCTGTACGAATGCCGCAATAACCATAATTGCAAAGGTTACAACCATGATGATATCTTCAATTCTCTGACAGATATTCAACGCTTTCTTCATGTTTGCCCTCCTGCTTAGAATCTGAGAGTCCATCTGCAAGCAGACGGACTCCAGATTGTTATGTAGTGTATGCTATGAAATTATTTTACAGATGCTTTGGCATCCTCTACTGCTTTTTCCCATGCGGCATCGAAGGTAAAGCCCTGTTTCTGTGCTTCTGCTTCATAAGCTGCTTTCAAAGCTGCTGTATCGATATCATGGAAAGTAACGCCTTCGCCTTCCAGTTTCTTCTCAGCTTCTTCATTCTCTTCTACCAGGTACTGTCTTTCAGTGTTGCAGCCTTCCTGAACAGCTGCTAAGAAAGTATCTCTCATATCTTCCGGAATCTTGTTCCAAGCTGCGTCAGACATGCAGAGCATGATATATACAAATGCATGGTTACTTCTGGTGATATTTTTGGTCACTTCATAGAAACCGTTGTTCCAACAGTTACAAATTGCATTTTCACAAGCATCGATAGTACCCTGCTGCAGAGCAGTAAACTGATCGCCAGCTGCCATAGCTACAGGCATTGCACCGAAAGATGTGAAAGCTGCCTGATGATATTTGTTCTCCATAGTACGGATGGTTACACCCTTGAAATCATCGATGGATTCGATAGGATCTTTGGAGAATACATTACGGAAGCCAGATTCCATATAGCCGATCACATGGAAGCCCTGTTTCTCAGCTGCTGCTTCGATGAGATCTCCAACCGGTCCGTCAACAGCGGCATGTGCCTGCTCAATGTTATCCCACAGATAAGCCTGGTCCAAAATAGCCATCTCAGGAATGAAGTTTGTCAATACGGAGTTCGCTACCGTAGCGATATCCAGGTTATTTCCCATAGCCAGCTCAAGCATGTCACGCTCGCCGCCCAGGGCGCCGCCAGCTACTACGTTGATTTTGATCTTACCATCTGTGGCTTTCTCCACTGCCTCAGCAACTGCCTGGCCGCCTCTTGCGTATGGAGAGTTGTCCGGATCTACGAAACCGATCTGGAAAGTAATTGCGTCACCGTTGTCGGTATCTGCCGCTGCACTGCTGTCTGTTTTGGTTCCCTCAGCAGCCGCGTCATCTTTTTTGCCGCCGCAACCGATCAGGGTAGTTCCTACCATAGCTGCTACCAATGATAATGCTACTAATTTTTTTGCTTTCATACTTCGTTCTCCTTCTTCTTATAAATATTATTTTTTTGCTTTTTCCATGTTGTAATACATCAGGTACCGTTGGAATTTCTTCTGATACTTTTCCACATTCCCCGGTATGGGCTTCACAGTCCTGCTGGGTTCTATGGAGAACTCCTCCGCCTTGATCAGTCCCATCAGGTCCATGGCCAACACCACCGCTCCCATCAGGGAGCCCTGTGCTACCTCATCCACTTCCATCTCTTTATTGAAGATATCCGCACACATCTGCGTCCAGGACTGGGAATTTAGAATCCCTCCGGAAAGCTTAATCTTATTCGGCTCTTCATTGATCTCCGTAAGCATTTGGTAACAGTGGTAAATATTGAACAGAATGCCTTCCTGTACTGCCCGGTACATGGCCTTGATGTCGTGATTGGCTTTCAAACCGCAAAAGCCTCCCGTCCGTTCATCCTCCCATCCCGGGCACCTCTCCCCGAATACAAAAGGGAGAAACACTGGTGTGTCATCTGTATCTATAAGCCCTGACTCCAGGTCAGAGTAAGAGATACCGTTTCCGATTTGATCCCTCAGCCAGTCGATGCAGTTGCAGCAGCCTGCTACAGCCGCGCCGCTAAGATAAGCCTTCGGTGATAAATAACACCAAGTGCTCGGCTCTTTGGGGATCAATGCCTGCGGAGTTGTCAGCCGGATCGCGCCGCTGGTTCCAACGGAAAAGGTCATCACGCCTTTCGCCAGAGCGCCGACACCTACCTGGTTCAAACCGCCGTCCGCATTGGCCGGCACCACGGGGATGCCTGCCTTTAAGCCCAGAAGCCTGGCCCCTTCCTCTGTCAGAGGATAGGTTCTGTCGTATGGAATCAGTTCTGGAAGCTGGGAAACGGGTATGCCCGCTTCTTCCAACAGATCGAATGCATAAGTCTTATGATTTACATCCAGCAGTCCGCTCCCTGATGTCATACATTGGGTCACCACCCGTTCGCCTGTGAGCTGATAAGTATTGTAAGTACCTTGACCTACGATATAATAATCCTCCAGGCGGTAACCCTGCTCCTTTAATAGCAGCAGTTTAAAAAAGGGATAGGTGGCATTTACCATACACCCTGTGGTGTGGTAATACCGGTCCACATATGCCGCATCTTTTCTCAATTCCTTGCATAATGCTGAGGCGCCTGTATAAGACCAGGGGTACACCGGAGTCTTCGGCTTCATTTCCTTATCACACAGCAAAACGCTGTGCCAAGTGCCGCACAAAGACACGATGTCCGCCTCCCGGCCCGCCAAAAGTTTCCTTCCGGCCGCGATGGTTTTCTCAAAAACCGTCTCCGCGTTATGCAAGACCGCATCCTCGTACATCTTGCCGTAAGCTTCTGTCCGCACCTGTGTTTCTTTCGTCTCGGTGTCGTAATACATCGCTTTCGCAGAAGTTGTACTGGATTCCAAGGCAAGTATCCGCATATTGGTTCACCTTTCTATCTTCGTTAATTTTTTCCCATAAAATCTTTTGCGCACAATTAAAAAATCTTTTTTACGGAAAATAAAATCTTTTTATGAGAATATTATATCTCTTTTTTTCAGAAGATACAATAGGTCAATGTCACGGACTTCCTGTTTTATTTTTGTTAAATTTGTATAAACTGAATGCTTCCCACACAGAAAACCATGAACAGAACCTCCAGAGAGCGGGCCTGTATTCCCACTATTTCACCAGATATCCGCCGTCTACAGGGATAATCGCGCCGCCTAAATAGTCGCTGGCATGGGATGCCAGGAAAATACAGGCACCCTTCATATCATTTCCCGTCCCCCAACGCCCGGCAGGGATCCGGTTGGTAATCTCCTGATATCTGGGATTTGCCTCATCCAACAAGGCTTCATTCATCTTGGTCGCCATATAACCCGGAGCGATGGCATTTACATTGATGCCTCTGGCGATCCAGTCGTTGCTCATTTCCTTAGTCATCTGCGTCACGCCGCCCTTTGCCGCAGTATACGCCGGCACGGTCTGGCCCCCAAACCAGGAAACCATGGATGCGATATTGATGATCTTGCCATAGCCCTTCTTCAACATCCGCTTCGCTGCTTCTTGGCAGAGAATGAACACAGAGTTCAGGTTCACATTGAGCACCTCATCCCACTCCTCTAGCGGAAACTCCTCTGCGCTGTGGCGTCTCTGAATGCCGTGGGCATTGACCAGGATATCCAACTCCCCGTCCAATACTTTCATGCACTCCTCAAAACCTTTGTAAACCTCTGCGCGGACCGCAAAATCAGCCTTCACGCCGTGGCAGCGGTATCCCCTCTGGCAGAACTCCTCCGCCACCTGGTAAACCTTATCGGAAGTCCCTACGATAGCCACCTCACAGCCGGCCTCCATCAGTCCTTCTGCCATACCGTAGCCTAAGCCTCTGGTACCCCCGGTTACGACTGCCTTTCTTCCTTCAATGTTGAATAATTCATGCATTTTCATGTCCTCCTTTATTTAAAAATATGAATATAAAGCTTCTCTTCGCCAATCTAAATCCTGGCCTTCTATAATAACAGACAATGCGAACATCCAAGTCCTCCTTATTTACGGTGTCACCAATGCCCCGTCCCGTCCTCTGGTCTGCGTCCAAGTGGTCACTACATTTTCACACGGATATTTTTCTGCCTCCGCTTCATTGAGCTCCACCCCAAGTCCCGGCTTTTCATTGGCATATACATAGCCGTCCTTGAATTCGGGCAATCCTGGGAATACATCCAGCAGAGCGCCCTTCGGTCCCTTCAGCTCTTGGATGACAAAATTGGGCGGTTCGATTCCTGACCATTCCTGCACGCCAAAATTCTGGGCGGCTAAGTCGATATGGATATTTGCCGCATGAGCCAGTGGAGACATATCCCCCGGGCCGTGCCAGGCAGTGCGCACGCCGAACTGCTCCGCAAAAATCTGAAGCTTCCTGGCCGGAGTGATACCACCGACCTGGCTGATATGCACCCGGATGAAGTCAATGAGCCGTTCTGCGATCAGCCGTCTCCATTCCTGGCTGTTATTGAACAGCTCTCCTTCTGCCAGCGGAATGCTAGTCTGCTCCCGCAGCCGTTCAAACCACTCCACCTGTTCCAAAGGCAGGGGATCCTCCAGGAAAAAGAGCCGGAAGGGTTCCAATTCCTTAGCCAGGGTAATCGCCTCAATGGGCGCGATCCGTTCATGTACATCATGGATCAACTCAATCTCATAGCCGGCCTTCTCCCGGATTCCTTCAAAAAGCTTCACCGTATCCCGAATATAACGGCGGCTGTCCAGATACACGCCTTCCTTGGCACCAAGCGGCGCACTTGCCGGAGCTTTTCCGCAGCCGCCTCCCCCATAGCCATTGCATTGACAGCGCAGATGGGTAAGACCCATCTCCCGGAAGCGTTCTATATTTTCGCAGATCTCCGATAAATCCCTGCCGTCTACGTGACGGTAGACCGGAACCCCCTCCCGGACCTTGCCTCCAAAAAGCTGGTAAAGCGGCATGCCGGCCAGCTTTCCTTTGATGTCCCAAAGAGCCATATCCACACCGGAAATCGCATTGTTCTCGATAGGACCATTTCTCCAGTAAGCATTTTGATGCATCAATTGCCAGTTTTCTTCAATGGCCTGCGCATCCCGTCCCACCAGCAGAGGCTTTAAATATTCCTCCACCAAATGCTTCACTGCCAGGTGCCGGTAAGCGAAGGTCGCACAGCCCAGGCCGTAAAGGCCCGGCTGGTTCGTCTCCACCTTGACCACCACCAGGTTGATCCCCTCCGGTGCGGTACAGATGACCCGGATATCCTTGATCTTGACTCCCATTTATAATCTCCTTTCCCTATAGCTTGTCACTCGTCTGACAAGTTAAGTTAAAAAATTTTACTGCCTTTATTTTATTCATTCTTTTATTCATTCATTATAGTGCCCGTCTCTTTCTCACAGATGGTCGATACCGTTTTGCAAATGTTCGTACATCAGCTCTTTGGCTAACACTGCATCCCGATTCCGAAACGCTTCTGTCAAAAGAGTATGATACCGGATACCTTCCTGGTAACCGAAAATATCATTCATCTTCTCGTGATACCGTCTGGTTTCGCCAAACACTCTGACCATCGTCTTCTCCATCAGAGGATTCCCGGCGGCCCGGCAGATGGCCTCATGAAACTTCATATCCGCTTCCACAAAGTCCTTCTGGTTTCCCTGGGTAGTTCTCATCAAATCTAAATATCTCTCCAAAGCGGCCGTCAGCTTGGGCGTCCCCCGAAGAGCTGCCAGATAGCAAGCCTCCGGCTCCACAATCCGCCGGAATTCCAACACCTTTTCGATGTCCTCGCAATCTTTCGCAGTGATCACGTTGTCCTGACTCCCCCAATTTTCCACATTGGCATCCAAAAGAAAGGTCCCTTTTCCATGAACGCTCTCCAATGCACCGATGGCCGTCAGATGCTGGATCGCCGTACGCACGCTGGCCCGGCTGACCCCCAGCTCTTTGATGAGCTGGTTCTCAGAAGGAATCTTCTCCCCCTCCTGCCAACTTCCATTCTTAATATTCTCAATCAAATAGGCAATGATCTGATTGGTCACATTAACCCGTTCCACCTTCATGGTTTACCTGTCCCCTTGTCTTCAAACTTGTCTGACAAGATAATTGTAGATACTTGAAACCTGAAAGTCAATAGAAAACCATTGATTCTTTCAAATTCAGAGGTATCTACAATCTTTAACTGGGATTTTCAGTTATTTTTACCGGTCCATCTCCGCCTGTGGGCCAGTGCTGTGATGCTCCTTCATGATCCGCCGGATTTCCTGCAAATCAGAAGACGGCAGGTCACCGGGAATCGTATTTTTCACCGCACTGGTGGCATTTCCGTATTCCATCGCCGCCTGACAGGAAAAATCATGGGTCAGCAAGCCATACAGCGCTCCGGAAATATAAGCGTCCCCGCTGCCAATCCGGTCCACTACCTCAATGTTGCGGTAAGGCTTTTCTTCATAAAACCGGTCTTCCCTGGCATGATAAATGACTGAACCAAAGGTATGCACTTTGGGACTGTGGACGGTCCGCTGTGTGGCCGCCACAATAGAGATGGGATACTCCTGCGTAAAGCTTTTTAATATCGAATAGACATTCCCTTCTTTTAAGAAGGTAAGCCTGGCCGTATCTTCAGAACAGAAGAAAATATCCACATAGGGCAGGATGGTCTCTATACATTCCCTGGCCTCATCCCCGCTCCAGAGATTACCCCTGAAATTCACATCAAAAGAAATCAGCGCTCCATGCTCCTTAAATTTTCGGATCATGGTAACCGCTGTCCTCCTGGACTGCTCTCCCAGTGCCAGGGTAATCCCGCTGGTATGGAAGCATCTGGCGGAATCATACAGCGTTTCTGGAAAATCCTCCGGCGCAATTTTATTGATGGAAGCATATTTCCGGTCATAGACGATCCCCGGCTTCCTAGGATGTGCTCCGTTTTCGTAAAAATAAATCCCCATCCTGGCGTCCTTGCTGTCATCATACACCAAATAATCATCACTGACCCCGCAGAAACGGATGCGGTTTTTGGCGTAGGTCCCAATGCTGTTTTGGGGCAGCTTGGAAATGATCCCGGTGCGCAATCCCAAAAGCGCCGCTCCGGAAGCCACGTTCAGCTCTGCGCCGCCTACCTGCTTCTGCAGTACATCTCCCCTGGTCAGCCGCTCATTATCCGGCGGTGACAATCGCAGCAGAATTTCTCCCAATGTGAGCAGATCAAATGTTTCTCCCATGTCATCCTCCTTATGACAAGAGAAAAGAGATACTGTAAAACTGCAGTACCTCTTTCGCTTCTCTCCTTTGGTGCGGGAACAGCCTGGCAGGTGTGCCGTCTGCGTCCGCTGTCCCATTTATTTTCCTGTGGCAAAATAGGAAACTTCTTTATGGTATGACTATCTTTGTACGCGTCCGGAACCGTCGCCGCCTGCGAGCTTTTGCACTTCTTCCATGGAGACCATATTCATATCCCCTTCGATGGTATGCTTCAGACAAGAAGCCGCCACCGCGAATTCAATGATCGCCTGGGGCTCACAGCCGTTTAAGGATGCGCAGATCAGACCGCCGCCAAAGCTGTCGCCGCCTCCCACGCGGTCCACAATGTGCATTTTGTATTTTTTGCTGAAATAATAATCTGTGCCGTCATAGAGCATGGCGGACCAGTTGTTGTCATTGGCGGAAATGGATTCTCTAAGCGTGATCGCCACCTTGGTAAAGCCAAAGCGGTCTGCCAGCTGCTTCGCCACATCCTTATAGCCTTCGTGATTCACGGTTCCTGCGGTCACATCGGTGTTGGCCGCTTTGATTCCGAATACATCCGCTGCGTCCTCTTCATTGGCGATGCAGACATCCACATATTTGCAGAGCTCGCCCATCACCTGTCCCGCTTTCTCCTTGGACCACAGCTTATTTCTGTAGTTCAGATCGCAGGAAATGGTGATTCCCATCTCTTTCGCCTGTTTGCAGGCCTCCAGACAGATCGCAGCCACTTCATCGTTTAACGCCGGGGTGATGCCGGTAAAATGGAACCACTCCACACCGTCAAAAATCTTCTTCCAGTCGAAATCAGCACGGCTGGCTGTAGCGATGGAGGAACCGGCACGGTCATAGATCACCTTGGAGGGTCTCTGGGAAGCGCCCTTTTCCAAGAAATAAATGCCCACACGGTCACCGCCGCGCACAATATCAGAGGTGTCTACACCGAATCTTCTCAGAGAGTTCACCGCTGCCTGTCCGATCTCATGCTTCGGAAGCTTCGTCACGAATTTCACATCAAATCCATAGTTTGCCAAAGATACGGCTACGTTCGCTTCTCCGCCGCCGTAGGTAGCTCCGAAAGAATCTGCCTGTACAAACCGGTAATAGCCTTCCGGTGCCAGTCTTAACATAATCTCTCCGAATGTAACTACTTTTTTACTCATGTTGAAATTCTCCTTTAATTTCATCCTTGTTTTAGTTTCATATTATGAAACTCAGTTTCGTTATATGATATCCCTTGTTTTGCATTATACTATGTTTCCCTTCAAAGTCAAGAGGACAAAAAGAAAAAACCTGGCTGTTGTAACAACTTTGGGAAAGTGCTACAATTATGAAAAACATTTTTGTACACATTGGAGTGACATCGATTATGGAAGAAAAAAATCCCATCCAGGTATCCGACCGCCTTTTCCTGGTGCTGGAAACCTTAGCGGAAGAAGGTCCCACAGCCCTTATGGATCTCAGCCGTATGCTAAACCTGCACAAAAGCACCGTACACCGGCTGCTCCTCTCTTTGTCCTACCTAGGCTACGTAAGCCAAGACGGGGAGACCGGCAAATACCAACTGACCTTCAAGCTTTGCGAGCTTTCCAACAAAATATTAAGCCGGCTGGATATCTTGGATGTGATCCGGCCCTATCTGAAGAAGCTGGCCGCCGCCACCGGGGAGACGGTGCATTTTGTCCAGCTGGACGGCACCGAAGCGGTTTATATCTATAAGGAAGAATCTCTGCAAAATTCCGTGCGTATGGTCTCCAAGGTGGGCAGCCGCATTCCCTTGTACTGCTCCGGCGTGGGCAAAGCGATGGCCGCCGACATGTCCAAGGAGCAGCTTCATACCCTTTGGGAGCAAAGCCCGGTCCATGCCCTCACCGAACATACCATCACCAGCTATGAGGATTTTATGCAGACGATTCAAGAGGTGCGAAAAAATGGCTTCGCATTGGATGATGAGGAAAATGAAATCGGCGTACGCTGCGTGGCTGTAAGTCTGCCCGATTACCGCGGCCGGGCCAAATATGCCTTTTCCATCTCCGCCCCCGTGAGCCGTATGACCGATGCGCGCACTAAGGAGCTGGCCCAAATGCTGCTGGAAATCAAGAAAGATATTGTCATGCAGCAGGGATTGTAAATCTTTCATAGTACACAACTGCACGGCAGGATTCTCCGCCTGCGGCGGGCCGCATACGCGGCATCCTTCCACTCCGCCGCAGTGCGATCCTGCACGGAGTGCTTTTTATTTCATAGAATGCAATTTTCTATGAAATTATATGAAATACAAAAGAGTTTCCTTCCATGGTATTTCCCACATGGAGAGAAACTCTTTTTATTTCCACCCTAGATCTACAAAATCCGGTCCAATTTCATAATCATGCTGACAGAATTCACCGCATTGTTGTTGTGTACCTTCAGCCAGTGGCGAAGTCTGTCCTCATCCTGGTCAAAAATCGCCTGAATGATTTCCTGATGCTCCTTCACACCGGAAATGTCCTTCTCATTGGACTGTTTTTTGAAAATATAATTGCTGTACATGAAAGGATTGACACTGTGATACATATCCACCAGCTTTTTATTTCCGGAGCATTTTAAATATAGCTCATGGAATTCGTTGTCCAGCATGTAATTTTCCAAGAAAAGCTCCACATCGTTGTGATCCGCATACCGCTGGATGACCTCCATGTGTTTGTTCACATTGTCAGAAAGGGCTTCCCGCAGCAGCTTATTGATCCGCACTGCCTCAATGATCTCCTTGGTATAGTACAAATCCATCATCAGACGCAGGCTGAACACCTCTCTGGCGTCCTCCTCATCCATGGGCTTGATGCGCATACCCTGCCGCGGAAAATTTTCCACCACCTGCTCAGAAATCAGACGGTTCAGTGCCAGCTTCACCGGCGTCTCGCTGGTGCCATATTTTTTCGCCAAATCCTTTGCCTGAATCTTCTGGCCCGGATGCAGCTCCTGCGCCACAATGTCCAGCCGGATGTTCTTGCAGATGGTGTCCACCAACGTCTCTTTTGTTTCTTTCGCCTCTTTTGTTTCCATTTTACCCATTGCTATCTCCCTCTCCTTCTATCAGTGGACGATATTTCCCACCAATACATATGATACAAAATACATAATCACTGTAGCCAGCGCAATTCCGCACAGAATTGCCAGGGAGGATTTCTTGATATCCATCTCCAGCAATGATGCGATCAGCGCGCCCGTCCATGCCCCGGTACCCGGCAAAGGGATCCCCACAAACAGCAACAGGCCCCAAAATTCATATTTTCGTATGGAATCGCTTTTGTCCATGGCCCGGTTCTCCAGCTTCTCGATGAGTCCCCGGAAAATATTTGCCTTCTTCATCCACTTAAAAATCTGGCGGATAAAAAGCAGGATAAACGGAATGGGCAGGATATTCCCGATGATGCAGATGGGAATCGCCTGAATCTCCGGCACCTTTAGAAGCACCGCAGCCAAAAGCCCGCCCCGCAGCTCCAAAATTGGCAGCAGGGAGATGATAAATATGACTCCATATTCCGAAATATACGGCGATAGGTTCACCGTAAACCATTCAACCAGTGAATTCATACATTCTCCTATCTATCTAAATAATTTTTCAAAAATCCGATCAGGCGCTCCATCTCCTCCTGTGTGCCGATGGTGATGCGCAGATAATTGGAAATGCGGTCCGTGCGGAAATATCTCACATAAATGTGTGCTTTTCGCAGCGCCTCAAACAGCTCCTCTGCCGGACAACTCTCGTGGGCAGCAAACACGAAATTGGCCTGGGAATCTCCAAAATGAAAGCCCAGCTCCTTCAATCGTTCCTTCGTCCATTCCCTGGTGCACACAATCTTCTCAACCGTCTCCCGGAAATAAGCCTCATCCTTCAGTGCTTCCGCTCCCAATTCCAGCGCCGGACGGTTCATGGTATAAGAATTGAAGGAATATTTCACGTCGTTCAGATATCGGATCAATTTCGGATCTCCCATAGCATAACCGATGCGCAGTCCTGCCAGAGAGCGGGATTTGGAAAAAGTCTGCACCACCAGCAGATTGTCATATTTTTCAATCAGCGGCAGGGCGGATACTGCCCCAAAATCCACATATGCCTCATCCACGATCACCACCACATCCGGGTTGCGCCGGATGATTTCTTCGATCTGATCCAGCTCCAGGACCGCTCCCGTGGGCGCATTGGGATTGGGAAAAATAATACCGCCGTTGTCCGTAAAATAATCCTCCGGCCGAATCTCAAACTGGTCATCCAACGCCGGGCGGCGGTAGGGAATGCCGAACAGATTGGCCCATACATCATAAAAAGAATAGGTGATATCTGGAAAAAGGATGGGACGGCTGGAATTAAAAAAGGTGAGAAAGCACATGGCCAGCACATCATCGGAACCCACGCCCACAAACACTTGATCTTTTTCCAAGCCGTAATATTCCGCCAACGCCGCAGTAAGCTGCCCCGCCGCCGGATCCGGATAGAGCCGCAGCTCCTCTGCCGCCAAGGCATTCATCCGCCTCTGCACACCCGGCGCGGGCGGATATGGATTCTCATTGGTGTTCAATTTTATCATTTCCGCATCATCCGGCTGCTCCCCAGGCGTATAAGGGACCACCTTCCGCACATTTTTCTCCCAGTTTCCCATGATTTCCTCCTCTGTCTGCTCAAATCTTCGGGGGTCAAAAACGATCGTGCATCTGTCATAAGAAAATGAAAGCGGCACCGTTTCCCTTTCGACACTCCATCAAATATAGCTTATATTTTACTTGTCCGGTGATTTTTTGTAAAGCTTCTTTGCCCTTTTTCTGCAAGTTTTATTATTTTTTAAGCAATAAAATATTTAATTTTATAAAATAAAAATTTTTCTCTATTCATGCAATTAATGATTTTCCAGACCTATCTCGGAAAGCTGTCCCGCAGGCACAGTGCCCCATACCCCACCTCCGCATTGGGAAATTCTGTAAAGCCGGGAAGCTGCCTGGCGCCCCGCTGAAGATAAGCCCTGACCTTTTCCCCGTATAAAAAGGAATCATTTCCCTTCACGATTCCCCACTCCATAAGCAGCGCCGCCGCTCCGGCCACAAATGGCGTAGCAAAGGAGGTGCCAGTGGCCTGGGTATAGCCTCCGCCTGCCTTGGTGGTCGTAATATCCACACCCGGCGCCACCAGATCCGGCTTCATCAAAAATGCGCCGATGCCGTTTCCCCTGCCGGAAAAATCCGCATAAGTATCGTCCCTGGAATTATAGGCTCCCACAGCTACAATCCGCCGGGCGGTGGCCGGAATGGTCAAGGTCAGATCCGGCGTGGGAAAATAAAATCCAGTCTGGGGGTTCAGCACATTCCCGCCGGGCAGCCACATCTGGAAGCCCCCCTGGACAATCCTTCGGCCTCTTAAAATGATCCGCCAGACCCCCACATCGATATATCGGTCTCTGGGAATGAAATCCATATAGATTTCCTGTGACACGCTGTAGGGGCTTGGTTTGCCATAATAAATGAGAAGCTGCGTATTTCCCAGATAATACCGCTGAGGACCTAGTTCCTCATAAAGAGGACCAATCCGCTGGCCGGACGGATGCTCCAGAAAAATATCCATTTGGTCCACGTAGGATTTCCACAGCTGCAGGTTCAGCGTGCTTTCATAGCTGCTGATCCCCAGCTCCACAACGATCTCCTCTCCCTGGGCCACCCTGCCGGATGTATGCAGCGCATCCCTGGCATTGTTGCCGGTCCCCACACAGATCACCGTTCGGCCCAGATTCGCCACATCCGCAAGATACGATTCCAAGAGGGAATCGCCCAAATGAGATCCATAATTATTTCCAAAGCTCAAGTTGATGGCCATGGGTATGTTTCGTTCCAGTGACATCCGAATCAGATAGTCAATCCCCTGGATCAATTCCGTCGTTCTGGGAAAAGAATCCTCTCTGGGATTTCCCAGCTTCACCACCACCAGACCGCTCTCCCAGGCCATTCCCTTGTTTACACCCTGGGACTGGGCTCCGTTTCCAGCAGCAATTCCGGCTACCTGGGTTCCATGTCCGCTTAAATCCCGGCTGGGCACCACCCGTTCCCCCTCCGTCCGGGTGGGCACCTGCAAAGCTAAATCAATATCTTCTTTCGTATACTCGGTTCCGATCCGATAGCCTGCAGGCGGCCTTCCTTCAATGGTCTGGTCCCACAACGCCAAAATCCTGGTGGTACCGTCCGCATTTTGAAAGTCCGGATGCCGGTAATCGATGCCGGAATCCACGATTCCCACTAAGGTCCCCTCCCCGGTCACCCCATAGGCCTCCGTAACAGCCAATCCGGCACAAGAGGCTGCTTTTCCCTGGTTCACAGCGAAAAACAGCCTCTTTGGTTTTTCCACGTATTCAATTTCCGGCCTGGAGGAGAATTCTGCCAGACTCTCCTGGGGCAGCGTCACCACCGCAAATTCATTTAACAAGGGCACCACGGTGATTCCTGGCCCTTCCAAGGCCGCAATATCCCCGGTATATTTGACGATCACGTCCCAAACCCGTAAGGCGGGATCATACCCCACGTCGAGATCCAAGGATTTATCCCGCTCCTCCTCCGTGGCATCCATCGCCAAATTTAACTGGTTATCTAATTTCTGATCCTGCATATAACCCCTAAAACTTTTTTACAATTATATGCAGCTATCACTCCAAGAATCCAAAAGGTTTTTCCTCATGCAAAAAATGCATCAGCATATACGCACACATAATGGCCACTTTTCCTTCTTTTAAAATCTGCCTCACCTGTGCCCGGTCTGCCAGCACCACTTCGATCTCTTCGCTTTCCTCCTGGCCATCGGCAGAGACCGTTCCGTCTGCATATCCATAAACGGTGGCGCATGCCTCATCTGTCAAACCTATGGTGGTAAAATACGGCTTTTCATACATATTCCCCGCCTGACGGGGTGTAAAATCCAAACCGGTCTCTTCCTTCATCTCCCGGACGGCTGCCTCATGAAAATCCTCTCCCGGCTCCACCAGCCCGGCAGGAAATTCATAAATATAATCATCAATGCTGTACCGGTACTGCCGGATCAGCACCACTTTGTCCCTCTTCTCCCCATATAAACTGTAAATAATTACACCATCCGCATTGACCTTTCGGGTCTTAAGCTTCATTTCCGCCACGCTTTTGGCCCTGGACGCCACATAATAAGTCCCCGGCCGGCCCACCTTATTCTCTACAAAAAGTGTATATAAATTGATATAAGGGTTTTGACAGCTGTGTTCAATTTTCTTAATGGTTCCCATGCTATGCTCTCTCCTTTTCATCCTTTGAAAAATTATAGCACATCCCAAGGCCCAATCCAATCCTTTCCCGGTAAGCCTCCTTCTGCGGTATCTGCAAGGGCAGAAAAAAATGAGCGCCAAAACAGAGTTCCCGCCTCTGCTTTGACACTCATTCCTATTCTTTTCTAAATCACTCCCTGCATGGACAGGATGATCAGCACACAGGTCGCTACTATTACCAGCGCCACTGTAGCTACGCCGAAATTCTTGGCAGTCTTCTGTGACTGCACCCCTGCCTCAGACGGGGAAATCAGCCTTGCCTTGCGCAAAGCGGTTACCACCGGCTTGTATATAAGCAGCAAAATGGCACTATTGAGACCTGCCTTAATCAGATTAAACGGTAAAAATACCGGAACCAGCATTGCCGTCACTGCCTCTCTGGGATATCCCATATACAGAGGCGTGATTAAATAGTTCCATAAAAGCATGATGGCGGTCATCACCAGACTTCCATAAACCAGCCCCTTGATGGCTCCTTTGCGGCTGTGCTCCTTCTTATAAACATAAGCAGCAATACAGGCAAAGGCAGCGGAAGAGAGGATATTCATAATGCATCCAATGATTCCGGTATCGCTTACCGTCACCATTTCTACCACGCCGACTACCAGGGATATGACCAAGGATACCAGCGGCCCGAAAATGAACCCTCCCAAGGCGATGATCACATCCTTGGGTTCATATTTCAGAAACATGATCACGGGAATTTTGATCACCACCATGACCATATACGCCAGGGCACACAGCATGCCAATCTGCGCTACTTTTTTAATGCCCTCTCTCTCTGTGATGGTACGATTTTTAGATACTGTCTGTTCACTCATGTCTTTCTCTCCTTTATTATGTAATTGAATAATAAAAGGAAATTCTTGTCGTTCAGCCGCTTATACGGTTGGAGAACCTTCTTAGTCTTTTTATTTCATAGGACGCAATTTCCTATCAAACAAGAAAGAATCCTGCTTGCAGGATTCTCCGCCTGCGGCGGGTCGCATAAGCGACATTCTTCCATTCCGCCACAGTGCGATCCTGCCACGGAGTGCTTCTTTGTTGTATAGGAAATTCGAAGAACTTTCCTATACAACAACAAAGCCCCGGGAAAACCTCCCGGGGCATAGGCACGTGGAAAAATACTACGTGTTTCTTCTCTCATCCAGACTATACTGTCGGTACCGGAATCACACCGGTTCAGCTGCACATGGCAGGTCGCGGACTATACCGCCGGTGGGGAATCACACCCCGCCCCGAAGAATTTTCTTTTATTTGTATACAGAATAGCATATTATTTCCGATATTTCAATAGCACATTTTCACAAAGACTGCAAAATCTCAGTCATCGTATGCATCGCCAAACACATACTCCAAATCCTCTTCCGTCTCTTCCAGCAGATCATCCAGTGCATCCAGCTTTTTGTCGTAGGCTCTGTATGTTTTCCGGGTAATGCTTCCGGCGCGGTACAGATCCTCTAACTGATCCTCCGCTTTCTCCAGCCGCTCATCCACCGCGTCCAGCTTCCGCTCCATATCACGGCAGGTATCGTAATCTGTGTCGGGATCTCCGGATGGTTCCATCGCAGCCACTTTCTTCTGATAGCTCTGGATCAATCTCTTGCATTTGGATATTTCCGATTTGATTCCCGCCAGCACGTTGGAGGGAGTATCTTTTTTGACCACCGTAATCACCTTGGAAGCCTTCAGCTGTGTACCCTTGACCGTCACAGTGATCGTAGCCCTGCCTTCTTTTAAGGCTTTGATCTTCGTATCATCATCTCTGGTCTCTAACACCTTGATCACCTTGGAATCGCTGCTAGTCCAGATGATATTCCGGTCCCGTACCTTGGCATTTCCCGGCCGGATCCGGCTGTCCAGCTCCATGACGGAGCCCTTCGCCATCTGGTTTGCTTCTGCTTTTATCGCTATGGACGCGGGCTTCACAGCCGCAAATACAGAAACTCCCGCAAACAGAAGAGTGATCACAGCCACAGCCAGCCCTACAAAACATTTCCGCAACCTTTTCATGTGTGTTACCTCCTCCTTTCCTATTCCCATCCAGTAGTTAGTGTTTCCTAATTCCATCATAGGAAATATTTAACAAAATGTCAATATTAATCTGCACTTTTTTTATTCATTTTTATGACTATCAGTCAGATTTCCATTACACTTCACTAACTCTGATTCCATAGACTCCAGCTATGCAATTTTTCTTGAGTTCCCGTGCATTTCTCTCTATAATAGATTTCAATAAGGGCCGGCAGATGCTGCTGCCCCTTCGATCCCCTTACCTAAGAATCCAATCGGAGCTGCCTATGGAAATGAATGACCGACACATACAAATATTAGAATTGATGAAAGCTAAAAAATATCTCACGGTTTCTGCTCTGAGCCAGATGCTGTTTACCAGTGAGTCCACCATCCGCCGGGATTTAGCACAATTGCAGGAAAAGGGGCTGGTCCTGCGCACCAGGGGTGGAGCCTCCTACGTCAATGCAAAAGCTCTGGAATGGCCCCTCACCTTCAAGGCCCAGGCGAACACTGAGAAGAAGCAGATCATCGCAGACCTAGCTCTGGATTTTATCCAGGATAAGCAGACCCTGTTCCTGGATCCCAGCAGTACCTGCATGATGCTTGCCAAACGTCTGGGAGAGAAAAAAGAACTAACCATCCTGACCAATGGCCTGATGACCTCCCGCCTGTTATGCGGGCACAAGAACGCGGCTGTCTACTGCGCCTGCGGCAGCATCAACGCCCAGTCCTTAAGCATCACCGGCACGGACACTTGCCGCTACATCCGTCAGTTCACTGCAGAGCTGGCCTTTGTCTCCTGCCGAGGGGTCCATCCGGCCTTTGGCATCACGGATTACATCCAAGAAGAAGCCATGGTAAAACAGGCTTACCGGAAACGTGCCAGAAAGCTCATCCTGCTGGCTGACAGTACCAAATGGGGACAGCACTTTTTCCATAAGACCTTTGACTTTTCTCAAGTGGATGCCATCATCACCGATGCACTGCCCTCCCCGGAAATGATCGAACAGCTAGAGAAAGAAGGGACCGAGCTGGTCTGCCCAGGAATATAAAAAGGAACCCTGCCGCTTCTATGCCCATCAAAGGCTTTATAAACGGCAGGATTCCCTTTTTCGGCCCGCACACAAAGAACTCTTTGCTTAGATCATGCTTTCCCTGCACACCCAAAGGCCTTCATTTTTTTCTCTGTTTCTTTCTGAATGGCCCGGATGTTTTCCAGCATCAGATCCGTCATCCCCAGGCCCGGTTTATAATTTTCTGCAACTGCCTTGGCCGATGCGCAGTTGATATCAGTAAATATATTAATTTTACTGATTCCGTTCTTTACACAATTTTTAAAATCCTCATCGGTAAGGCCGGAGCCGCCGTGAAGCACCAGCGGCACTGGTACGGCTTCCCGGATTTCTTTGAGTCTTTCTATATCTAATTTGGGGACTGCCTTATAGGCTCCATGCGCGGTTCCTATGGCAACCGCCAATGCGTCCGCCCCTGTCTGTTCCACAAAATACTTGGCCTGCTTTGGCTGTGTATAGATGCTGTCGTCCTCCGTGTCCCCAGTGTTCGCTCCCACATGCCCCAATTCCGCCTCTACTGTGGCACGATAGCCATGCGCCTTTTTTACCATCCGGGAAACCCTGCGGATATTTTCCTCATAGGATTCCGTGGAACAGTCATACATCACTGATGTAAAACCTAATTCTAAAGCTTCCTGTACCTTCTCTTCCGTGAGGCCGTGGTCAAAATGGACCACCACGGGAACCGTGGCCTTCTCTGCCATGGGCAGGAGGAAATACGCCAGTTCCTCCAAAGCCGCATAGGGCAGCAGCACCTCCGCCGTGCCGATGATGACTGGAGACCGGGTTTCCTCCGCCGCCGCCAGCACTCCCTTGGCCATTTCCAGGGATACGGTGTTAAAAAGCCCCACACCATACCTCTCTTCCTTCGCTTTCATTAAAACATCATTCAAATTTGCCAGCATAGCTCCCTCTCCCTTCTCTCAGTCTTTCCGTCCATACTGTTCACGCATCAGCAGCGCTTCCTGGGCAGGCCGCACCCCTTTGCAGGAATCCTCCTGGGTGAGTGAGCAGGCCGCCGTACAGATGCCAAGGTCAATGGCTTCCTTTAGGCTTTGCTTCCGGTAAGCCCCCAAAAGCACACCGGAGCAGAACGCATCCCCTGCGCCCACCGTACCCTTGATCGCTTCCTTCGGCAGCACAAGGCTTGGCACCTTTACATAATTTCTCTCCCGGTCCATACCATAGCCGCCCTCCGGCGCATGGATCACTGCCCATTTGGAAACACCTAAGTCCATCAAGGCGCCCAGCGCCGCCTCCATATGCGTAAGCAAAAGCCGGTCCTCTTCGTCCCTCAAAGGAATCCCTGTGATCTCCTGGGCCTCTAATTCATTGATCACACAATAATCCGTATACTTCAGCGCCGGGGGAATCACCTTCTGATAACGTTCCCCTTTTTCCGTGGCCACATCGATGGAGGTCTCTATCCCTCTTCTCTGCACCTGGCACAAAAGTCTGGCCATTTTGGTCCCGTACTCTTCGTCCTCCTCATCCAGCGCATCCAAAATGAGCAGATAGCCAATATGGAAGATGCTCCCTTGGATCTGTTCCAGAGGAATGTCAGCTTCACAAAACTGCCCATTGGCACCTTTAAAATGGAAAAACGTCCGTTTTTTTGTATCCAGACTGCTCATCACATACGTACAGGAGGTAGCGCCCTCCCTTTTGAGCAGGGACAAATCAACATTTTCGTATTTCCCCAGCTCCTGCGTAATGAAATTTCCATCCTCATCCTCCCCGATTCTGCCCACGGCCTGAAGCGGCAGACCGGGATCCAATTTTGCCAGGTCCACAATGACATTACAGAGCAGACCGCCCGTGGACATGCTTCCCCTGTCCAATACGGTACCCAGTGTCCCTTCTTTGGGATAGCCAGCGATGGGAAACAGCTTATCTACCAGAAGACAGCCGGCCACACATATCCCTTCTCTCATTTTCCGCACCTCCTATACCCTACTCGGTATCCTGTGTCTAAACACCTCTGCGGGCGACGGCACCCGGCCGCGCCTTCTAAGGGATACCCTTTTCCTGACTATAGCACACATTTCAGATTCCGTACATCCATGGCGCTTCGATTGCTTTTTGCGCATAAATGCGCAAGAAAGCCCTGGAAAAGCAAAAACCTCTCTTTCGCTTTTCCAGGGCCAGTCTTTGATCCTTTAAATGAGCATACTCAGCCCGATCCTTTTCTTCTTCAGATCCAGGGAAATGACCTTCACCTCTACAATATCTCCCACACTGACCGCCTCCAGCGGATGCTTAATGTATTTCTTTGACATCTGGGAAATATGCACCAGTCCGTCCTGATGGACTCCGATATCCACAAACGCGCCAAAATCTATCACGTTGCGTACGGTTCCTTTTAAAATCATGCCTTCCTGCAGATCCTTCATATCTAAAACATCTGTCCGCAAAATGGGCTTCGGCATTTCATCCCTTGGATCGCGCGCCGGCTTTTCCAGTTCCTTCGCGATGTCCCGAAGCGTGATCTCACCAACTTCCAGCTCTTGCGCCAATTTCTTATAATCCTTGATCTTCTTGGAAATTCCCGCTACCTTGCGGTTGGTCACATCAGAAAGCGTATAGCCTTCCTTTTCCAAAAGCTTCGCTGCCGCCTCATAGCTTTCCGGATGCACACTGGTGGCATCCAGCGGATTTTTTCCACCTTGGATCCGCATAAAGCCCGCACACTGCTCATACGCCTTAGGCCCTAATTTCCCCACCTTCAAAAGCTCCCGGCGGCTTTGGAAGCTTCCGTTTTCTTCCCGGTAGGCCACAATATTTTTGGCGATAACCTTAGTCACGCCGGAGATGTATTCCAGCAGGGAAGCAGACGCTGTATTAAGGTCTACTCCTACTTTATTGACACAGTCCTCTACGACGCCTCCCAGCGTATCTCCCAGCTTCTTCTGATTCATGTCATGCTGATACTGCCCGACACCGATGGATTTGGGATCAATTTTCACCAGCTCCGCCAGTGGATCCTGTACACGCCTGGCGATGGAAGCTGCGCTCCTCTGCCCCACGTCAAAATTGGGAAATTCCTCGGTGGCCAGCTTGCTGGCGGAATACACAGAGGCGCCGGCCTCATTGGTGATCACATACTGTACCGGCTCCTTGATCTCCTTGAGCAGCTCCACGATAATCTGCTCAGACTCCCTGGAGGCAGTTCCATTTCCCACGGAAATCAAAGAAACGCCATATTTTTGAATCATTTTTTTCACAGTCTCTTTGGCTGCGCGGATTTTATTTTCATTGGTAGGTGCCGTCGGATAAACCACAGCAGTGTCCAATACCTTGCCCGTGGCATCCACCACCGCCAGCTTGCAGCCCGTACGGAATGCCGGATCCCAGCCAAGCACTGTCTTGCCTGCAATTGGCGGCTGCATCAAAAGCTGTTCTAAGTTTTTGCCAAAGACACGGATGGCTCCGTCTTCCGCCTTTTCCGTCAATTCATTTCGTATTTCACGCTCAATGGCAGGCGCCATCAGCCGTTTATAGCTGTCCTGCACAACCTCCCGCAGCACCGGCCCAGTATAAGGGTTGTCCCTGGTGATGACTTTGCGCTCCAAATACGCGAGGATATCTTCTTCGGGAGCCGCTACTTTCACGTTCAGGATTTTTTCTTTTTCCCCCCGGTTCAATGCCAGCACACGATGTCCCGCCAGCTTCGCCACGGGCTCTTCAAAATCATAGTACATTTCATAGACAGATTCTGCCTTCTCATCCTTAGCTGCTGACACAATTTTCCCATGCTTCACTGTCATTTCACGGATGCGGATACGATAATCGGCTTCATCTGATATATGCTCTGCCAGAATATCCCTCGCGCCCGCCAAAGCCTCTTCCACCGTATGGACCTCTTTTTCTTCGGATACATAGGCCTTCGCCTCTTCCTCCAACGGATTTTTGGTCATTTGCAGCATGATGATGTTTGCCAGCGGCTCCAAGCCCTTTTCCTTGGCAATGGTAGCTCTTGTCCGCCTTTTTGGACGGTAAGGACGGTACAGGTCTTCCACCAGCACCAGTGTCTGTGCCGCCTCGATCTGGCTTTGCAGCTCCGGAGTCAGCTTGCCCTGCTCCTGGATGCTGGAAATCACCTGTGCCTTTTTCTCCTCCAGGTTTCTCAGGTAATTCAGCCGTTCAAATAAGTTACGGAGCTGTTCATCATTCAATGCCCCGGTAGCTTCCTTACGGTAACGGGAAATAAAAGGAATGGTATTTCCCTCATCGATCAGCTTCACAGCAGCTTCCACCTGCCACTTTTTCACCTGCAGCTCATCTGTAATCGTCTGTAAAATGTCCATGTTCATTCTCCTCGCTTGCTTTTGCTCTAATAATTAGGGTATCAATGGTTGGGAAATTTGTCAACCATTTGTCAGCGGACAGAGATTGTGCTACAATGAATGCCATAAACCAGGGCGTGATCCGTCCCAAGAAAATAGAAACGGAAGGGAGTTTTTCTCATGTCAAAGGACAATCCAAACGAAAACCCTCAGGAATATAAACCTACGGCACAGCCGGATCCACAAAATGACAGTTATCTGGCGCAGACAGGCGACTCTGCAGACTCTCCACAGGAAGACCCGATGTCACAACCGGAGGGCTCTGCGAATTCCCAAGACGAAAGCCAGATGTCACAACCGGAAGATCCTTCCAGATCTCAGGACATTACATCCCCGCAGGAGCAGCAGTCTCTCAATGAACCTCAGCCGTCGGAAGAACAGGCGCTTCAAGATGATTCTCAAAAGACCGGGCAAAGGGAATCTCAATATGGGCAGCAACAGACAAACCAGCCGGATTTTCAAAATGATGTTCCTCCAACCGGACAACAGCCCGCCAAGGAGCAGCCACCACAGCCAGACCAGCAGAACCTTCAGGGCGAATCCCCGCAGACAAGCCAGGAGAACTCCCCAAGCGGATCCCAGCAGCAGAACCAATGGGGACCTCAAGGCGGGCCCCAGCAGCAGAATCAATGGGGACCTCAGAGTGGGCCCTATCAACAAAACCAATGGGGACCTCAAGGTGGACCCTATCAGCAGAATCAATGGGGACCTCAGAGTGGGCCTCAGCAACAGAACCAATGGGGACCTCAGGGTGGCCCCCAGCAACAGAACCAATGGGGACCTCAGGGTGGCCCCCAGCAGCAGAACCAATGGGGACCTCAAGGCGGGCCTTATGGCGGCCAGCCGCCTTACCGGCAATACCCGCCGAAAAAAAGCAATGGCATGTCCGTCGCCGCGTTGATACTGGGGATTTTATCCCTCATTTCCAGCTGCTGTGGAATCGGCGGCTTGATTTTCGGAGCCTTCGGCGTAGTGATCGCCTTGCTTTCCCGCGGACAGGAGCCTATGGAGACACAGGCCAAGGTGGGACTGGGCCTATCCATCGGCGGTATGGTCTTAGGCACGATCATCGTTATCTTGAGCTTTACCCTCATGAGGGATTATGACGTACAGCAAAATTTGAACCGATACTATGAACACAATTACTATGATGATCATTCCAACGGCCTGAATCCTTACAGCAGCGATGACTTGGAAGATTATTTAGAAGAATACTATAACCAGCATTCTTATTAAGCCCAGACGTTCTTCCCATAGCAGATACATTCTGCGGCGGCAAAAGAGGGGATCGCAAAATCATCATTTTAGATGATAGAGCGATATCCTCGCTCTATGTAGGGAAAAATCGGTAAGAAATCATCCACTTGTGGATTTCTTACCGATTTTTCTATTTCTCTAATATTTTTTTCACATTAGAGACGTCTAATAAATTTACCGTTTCAAATTTTCCTTTGTAAAACAATGCCCAGTTATTAAAAACACACGGCAAGTCTTTCGCCTTCTGCAAGGTATCTATTTGAACAAAAGAAGCCGGAACACCGTGTGTTACACAATACTCTTTTATTTTTTCAATTTTTTGATAGATAAAGGGACATTGCATATCATAGTAAATCCTAAGTTCTTTACTCTCAATCCTGTCTAATTTGGCATTTTGGCAAAACGCAGGTGTTGTTCCGTCAAAAGACAATGCCAGCAATTCATAGCCGCTGTCCGTCGTATCCACCGTTTTAAAGCCAAACTTCTTCGCAAAAGACTGGTCGGAAAGCCACGATTTCTGCTTTTTTGCACCGAGCATACAAATTCCAGACTTCCCTTTTTCTTTGGCATCTGCAATGCAATATTCCAGCAGAGATTTTGCATATCCCTTTCCTCTGTGCTCACCCAGCACCCATAGGCAATAAATATAATAATAACCTTCACCGGTAATAGGAACCCAGGCCGTTTCCAGCGGTGCATATTCAATAAAAACAGTACCCTTTACATTCAGCTTTCGGAAAACATGCCCCTCTTGGAATCTTTCAGAAAGCCACTGTTTTTTGGCTTCAATTCCCGGATGCATCTTTTTCGTACGGATAATGCAACACAGATGTTCGTTGGCAAGATTTTCTGGTGTCACATTTACAAATTCGTCACACATATTTTCATCCTTTCATTTCTTATCAAAGCATAGGGATTCCAAATCCATGGAACATCACATTCTTCACAACCATATGCAGAAGCATCAAAATCAACAGCAGATAAACATACCAATTCCTATATCTCATTCCGATGGACAGTCGGCCGCCTGTCACCAATTCTGCCGTATTGCTCACCATAAAACATAGATAGAGAACCGCACCGTACAAAACCGCAGGATGATACCACAAGGACCGCAAAAAATGTCCTTGCAGCAATTGGGAAAAAGCCCTGGTCCCCCCGCAGCCCGGACAGTAAAAACCGGTAATCCGGTAAAACAGACAAGGGACCTGCACGGATTGCCCCAGACGCATCCACACTGCATAAAAAATGAAAGCCGCTCCCAATGCCGCCCAGCCTGCAATATATAGTACCTTCTGGTTTCTGTCCCACTGCTTTTTACTCTGTCCCATAATACGGTCCTTTTTGACTCCCTGCATTTTCCCGCTGCCTGTGCTCCCATAGCATCCGAATCATCGAATGCATATCCAATGCATCCCTCATCCGGATCTCTTGCCCGATATGCCTTTCCTCCTTGGCCTGTACTCCCTGTTTATTGTCATGATATCATATCTACGGCCGCAATACAAATATGTGTCTTTTGTGAAAACTCTGTTCCCTTCCTTGTAATCTACCGCCAAAGTTGCTATAATTCTACTAGCGCACAGGAAACTTTGTAGCTGCACACTATAGGATAAGAAAACGAGGTCATGTTATGAAATATAAGATCAAACAATTAAAAGCTATGGCACGAGAATCCCTCCATGGCAAATACGGTATTGCCATCGCAGCTCTACTGCTTTTTGGGCTGCTGAACATCTTTGTCAATTTCCTGACCGTCACGCTATTTCAGGACTCCGGAACGCTGACCACAGTGATCAGCTGGCTGTTTTCCTTCATTTTATCATTGATCATGTGTATCTTCTCCGCCGGACTGGACTACATTTACCTGAACATTGCCAGACACAAAGAAACACGTGCCTCTGACCTCTTTTATATGTTCAATCATCATCCAGACCGGGCCATTATCGCAGGATTTTTCATCACTGTAATCAGCACCATTGCCAGCCTGCCCACCATATTGATGCCTGCCCATCTAATGACTGACATGCAAAACGGCTCCATGGAAGCATTTGGCATCGCTATGAGCCTGATCTTTCTATCTCTGGTTCTGACCACCATATTATGTGTTCCTTTCTCCTTCACCTATTTCCTCCTGGTGGATTCACCGGATATGGAGGCAAAGGATGCGCTCAAAGGCAGCTTCCATATGGCAGGAAAAAATTTGGGCCGTATCCTATATCTGGAAGTGAGCTTTCTGGGATTATCCATCCTTTCACTGTTTACTTTATACATTGCGCTGCTTTGGATCATTCCTTATATCCAGACTACGCTGGCATTCCTCTATTTGGAATGCAGCGGGGAGCTGGCAGCAAACACACCTTCACAGACAGCATTTGCCACACAGACGGCGCCAGGAGCACAGTCTGAGATTCCTTCTGTATCCGAACCGAAGGATGATCTCAACTCAGAAGCATAAACCACAAAAAGAGGACTATCCAATAACTAGGACAGTCCTCTTTTTTGCACGGTTTTCTATGGTATACCACATCTTATTTTCTTAAAATTTCCTTAGGCGCTTCAATTTCATTGGCAATGGAATGCTCCGTCAGCTCTGACAGCTGTTTCAGCTTCTGATTGATCAGCGGCCGCATACAGTTTGGCACATGTTCCTGATGCGCCCTGTGGATTGCCACACATTCCTTACAGTTTCCATGATACCGGCAGGCCTTTTTACAGGAGCAATGATCCTTATCCTTATATTCCTCCCGGAAAGCAGAAGCAAACTCCTCCTGGATCTTAAGTCCTTTTGCACGGTCACCGCTGTGAAAGGCCTTCATCGCCTCTTTTTCTATTTCATTTCCATCTATCTGCATCATAGTTCTTCCACCTTATCGATTAAAATATCTCTCCAAAAATCACTCTGCCAAGCCAAATGCATCATGAACGGCATTCATCGCACGCTCTGCATCGTCTTCATTGATCAGCACCGTCACACGGATCTCAGAAGTGGCGATCATGTTGATGTTCACGTTTTGGTTATAGAGGCATTCAAACATTTTGGCAGCCACTCCTGGGTTGCTCATCATACCGGCTCCCACAATGGAAAGCTTGGCTACCTTTGTCTCTGTACGCAGCTCTTTAAAGGTCAGGCGCGCTTTGTGCTTCTCAAGCTCAGCTACCGCCTCTTCCAGGTCCGCATCATTCACCGTAAATGAGATATCCTTTGTTCCCTCACGGCCGATAGACTGCAGGATGATATCCACATTGATATTTTTCTTCGCCAGCACATCAAATACCTTGAAGGCAATACCCGGTTCATCCTTCACTCCGATCACCGCGATCCTGTCCGCTTCCCTATCCAGGGCAACTCCGCTAATCAGCATTCTTTCCACGCTTGTTACCTCCTCTTTCAACATGGTCCCTTCTGAATCATTCAAACTGGAGCGCACCACCAAAGGTACGCCGTATTTTTTTGCCATCTCCACAGAACGGTTGTGGAGCACGCCGGCTCCCAGCGTTGCCAGATCGAGCATCTCGTCGTAGGTGATCTCTTTGAGTTTTCTGGCTTTGGGCACGATCCGGGGATCTGCCGTATAGATTCCATCCACATCCGTATAGATTTCACAGGCATCTGCGTGAAGAGCTGCTGCCAGCGCCACCGCTGTCGTATCGGAACCGCCTCTTCCCAAGGTCGTATAATCATCATATTTGTTCACACCCTGGAACCCGGTCACTATGACGATCTTCCGGCCGTCCAATTCTGTGCGGATCCGCTCTGTATCGATTCTTTTCAGTCTGGCGTTGCCGTAAGAGCTTGTGGTATGCATCGCTACCTGGAATGCATTCAGGGAAATCGCAGGAACTCCCAGCTTATGCATCGCCATTGCCATCAAGGATACTGACATCTGCTCCCCGATGGTATACAGCATATCCATTTCCCTCTTAGATGGTTTCTCATTAATGTCCTTTGCCAGGCTGATGAGCTCATCCGTATATTTTCCCATGGCGGAAAGAACAACGACTACGTCATTGCCCTTTTGGTATTCTTCGATACACCGCCTGGCCACATTGAAAATCCTCTCTTTATTCGCTACGGACGTACCGCCGAATTTCTTTACAATCAACATATTCTTACAGGTTCCTCTCTAAAAATCTGTCCGTCTGCCTACTACTCGTGAAACAAATATTTCATCAGATCCCAACCCTTAGGGATGACATTTCCGCTCCCGGCAGCCTCCCGCTCATTGTATTTCCAGGGATGCTCCTGCAGATTGGTGCTGTCATAAAACAGATACGGCACGGGATCGGATACATGGGTGCGCACCCGGATCGGTGTGGGATGATCCGGCAGGATCAGCATGCGGTAATTTATCTTGGAAGCATCCATCCCTTCCTTGATCGGCCGGATCACTCTCTGGTCTAAATATTCAATGGACTCCACCTTTTTTGCAGCGTCTCCTTGATGCCCCATTTCATCGGGTGCCTCCACATGGACATAGGCAAAATCATAGCCGTCTTCTGTGAGAGCCTTGACCGCTACCGCCGCTTTCCCCTCATAATTCGTATGTAGCCCGCCGTTGGCGCCTTCTACTTTGATATTGTCCATGCCTGCGCCCACCGCGATCCCTTTGAGAAGATCTACCGCAGAAATCATCACGCCCCGTTTGCCGTACATCTCCTGAAAATTATCCAGAGCCGGCTTCGTTCCAGCTCCCCAGAACCAAAAGCTGTTGGCCGGATGTTTGCCCATTTCTTTGCGCTTCACATTCATGGGATGGTTCTTTAAGATCTCATAGCTGCGCTCCTGCATCCGCCGAAGCACTAAATCTTCGGGAAGATATTCCCCGATAGTCTGAGTCAGTACATCATGAGGCGGAGTCAGAGGCACCACCTTGCCATTCTTCCAGATCAGGCAGTGACGATAGCTGGTCCCCACATAAAAACGATAGGTTTCATTCTCCAGCTCTTTGCACACGTCTCGAAACAGTATGGCCGCATCCTCCGTGGAGATCTCATCCGAACTATGATCCAAAATCTTCTGCTCCTGGTATGGCGCATCTTCCTCTGTCAATGTCACCAGGTTACAGCGCAGCGCCACATCCTCAGCATCCATAGGCGCTCCAATGCTCAAAGCTTCCAAAGGAGAACGCCCTGTATAATATTTTTTCGGATCATAACCCAATACGGAAAGGTTGGCTGTGTCACTTCCCGGACTCATCCCTTCCGGAATCGTGCGCACCATGCCGATCTCTGACACTTCGGCCAGCGCATCCATCGCCGGAGTTCTGGCATAGTCCAGCGGGGTCCTGTCATCCAGCGCCTGGATAGGCTCATCGGCCATGCCATCTCCTAATATCACCACATATTTCATAATAATCTCCTCAACATATCACCGTATCTTGGACCTCAGTCTTTGATTCGAATCATGCCCAATAACCCGGACAGCTTAGCCGCCTTATCCAGATACTCCTTCTGTTTCATCACAGAAGTCAAAAATCCGAACTCGCCCTCCACTCCTTTTGCAGTTACCGGCTGCACATCGCCGAATACTGCCCGGACCTTATCAAGCTCCGCTTCCGGTGTTCCCTGAATTCTGACAAAAAAGCGGCCGGATACCTCTCCTTCATCCATCAGCTCCAGATGCTTGCTGCTCCAGTTCATCATGATATTCCGGTGCAGATGCTTGGCTTCATCCACCACATCCGCCACGACTGCGCTGGCTGTAGGCAGCTTTCCTGCGCCGCTTCCATAGAACATCGCATCTCCCAGCACATTGCCGTGAATAAAGATGCTGTTGAAGACATCATTGACGGAATACAGCGGGCTGCTCTGCCCTACCAGGAAAGGAGCTACCATCGCATAGAAGGAATCGCCTACCTTCCGGCTGGTAGCCAGAAGCTTGATGGTCATTCCCATCTCTTTGGCATAGCACATATCGGCGGCTGTGATTTTGGTGATCCCTTCCGTCGGAATCTTCTCATAATCCAGGAATTTCCCAAACGCCAGGGAAGATAAAATGGCGATCTTCCGGCAGGCATCATGGCCTTCGATATCGGCTGTTGGATCTGCTTCCGCATACCCTTTTGCCTGGGCATCTTTTAACACTTCATCAAAATCCGCGCCCTCTGTGCTCATTTTATAAAGCATATAGTTCGTCGTGCCGTTGAGGATACCGGTGATCTCATCGATCTCGTCCGCCGTCAGAGAAGAATTGAGCGGTCGGATAATCGGAATCCCGCCGCCGCAGCTGGCTTCAAATAAGAAGTTGATATCCTTTTTCTTGGCAATCTCCAGTAATTCCAGACCATGCTTTGCCACAAGCGCCTTGTTGGATGTGGCCACGGACTTTCCGGCTTCCAGTGCTCTCTTAACAAAAGTATAGGCCGGCTCAATGCCGCCCATGACCTCAACTACGATGGCAACCTCCGGGTCATTGATGATCTCTTCATAATCATGGACCAGAATATCCTGTACCGGGTCTCCAGGAAAATCCCTTAAATCCAAGACATATTTGATATTGATCTCGTCTCCGGCCCTCTTATTGATGCTTTCATGATTTGTGTTGATGACTTCCACTACACCGCTTCCCACGGTGCCATATCCTAATACTGCAATCTGTATCATTGGTCTCACTCCCTGCCTAATATTTTCAGATAATGTATTCCTTCTTTTTGCTCAATGGTGTCCACCATCGCCGCCGCATCCCCTTCTGTGGGAAGAATCGTAACACTCAGCGTCAAGGTAGCCACTCCATTGATGGGAATGCTCTGATGAATGGTAAGAATATTCCCATGAAAATGGGCAATGGTCTGGAGTACACTGGACAAAAGGCCGGGTTCGTCTTCCATCTGAATGATAAAAGTCAGCGTCTTGCCCTTAGCCTCTTCATGGAAAGGAAAAATATCGTCCTTATATTTATAAAACGAACTACGGCTGATACCCACGTGCTCCGTGGCTTCCTGCACGGTCTCCGCTTTGCCGGAGTCCAACAGTTTCTTCGCATCCACCACTTTAATGAGCACTTCGGGCACAGCCTTCTCCTTTACAACATAATATTTCTTTTTCTTTTCCATCGGTTCCATATCATCTCCCTGTGTTCGCATACGAAATACATCTGTTTCCTCTAGGGAGATATATTAGCATATTACACCTGTTTCTGCAAGTCTTTTTTTGACAGGGCAATCCATTTCAGATAAGCATTGATGAAAAGATCGATCTCTCCGTTCATCACTGCATCCACGTTTCCACTCTCCGCATTGGTCCGGTGGTCCTTCACCATGGTGTAAGGCTGCATGACATAAGAACGGATCTGGTTGCCCCACCCGATCTCCGTCACTTCTCCCCGGATGCCGGAAAGCTTCTCTTCATTTTCCTGCTGCTTGAGGAGATACAGCTTCGCTTTGAGCATCTGCATCGCTTTGTCCTTGTTCATATGCTGGGAACGCTCATTTTGGCACTGTACCACGATTCCAGAAGGGAAATGAGTGATACGGATGGCAGAAGAAGTTTTATTGATATGCTGTCCGCCCGCGCCGCTGGAACGGTACGTATCGATGCGGATATCCTCATCTTTAATCTCAATATCCAAGTCCTTCTCAATATCCGGCATGACATCACAGGATACAAAAGAGGTCTGCCTTTTTCCTGCCGCATTAAAAGGAGAAATACGTACCAGACGGTGTACGCCCTTTTCAGACTTCAGATAGCCGAACGCATTCTCCCCGCGCACCTCAAAGGTCACGGATTTGATGCCGGCTTCCTCACCGTCCAGGTAATCCAGGACTTCCATGGAAAATCCCTTCTTATCCACCCAACGGCTGTACATACGGTAGAGCATCCCGCACCAGTCACAGGACTCTGTCCCGCCGGCCCCTGCATGGAGGGTAACAATCGCATTACTTTCATCGTATTCCCCGGATAATAACGTCTTAATGCGGATATTTTCAAAATCCTTCTGGAAATCATCCAGCATTTCCTGGATCTCAGGGATCAATTCCGGATCATTTTCCTCATATCCCATCTCAATCATCGTCTGGATATCTTCCATCTGTCCCTGCAGCTTATTGTAAATCTCCACATCATCTTTCAGATACTTCAGCTCCTTCATCATCTTCTGGGAACGCTCCGGGTCATCCCAAAAATCAGGTGCCTCCATTTCTCTTTCTAATTCTTCGATTCGCTTTTCCTTGTTAGCCAAGTCAAAGTGAATCCCTCACTTCCACTAATGGTCCTGTGTAATTGTTCAAAATCGTCTTGAACTGATCCAATTCAACCACAGCTTCACCTTCTTTCTTATATTTTGCCGCGCCTGCCAGTGTCCCCCTGCGGGCGCCCGTATTTTGGCGTCCTCAAGACAATGGCGTCCAAAGCGCCTGCCAATCTATACAATAGCATAATATAGGTAGAAACACAACGCCATCCTTTTGTGGATCCCCTTGCTTTTTTTGCTTCGGGCCGATATCATGGGCTTAGGACTTTTACTTAAACCAGGAGGATAATTCCATGTTTCCATATAAGATCGTATTTTCAGATATTGACGAGACCTTGCTCACATCCAGACAGACAGTTACCGACGCTGCCAAAGCCGCCATCCGCACGCTAGAGGATTCCGGAATCCCGTTTGTGCTGGTCTCCGCCCGGATGCCCGCTGCCATCACAGAAATTTCCGCCATGATCGGCAGCCATTCTCCGGTCATCAGCTACAGCGGCGCTATGATTCAGGACGCCCGGCAAAATACGCTGTTCGAAACCCGTCTTGACCGTTCCTCCCTGGAAAAAGTGATGACATTGATCCAAAGCCGGTGGCCCGGGGTAATCCTCAATTACTACGCAGGCAGCTCTTGGTATGTGGAAGATGCCAGCCCCAAGCCGGTCCAAACTGAGAGCCGGATCGTGAGACTGCACCCTACAGTCACCAAATTTTCCGGACTGATCCGCCAGGATCTCATGCCTCACAAGCTTCTGTGCATGGGTTCTCCCAAAGAATGCCTGCAGATGGAAGAAATCATCAACCAGGAGGTCCCTCAGCTTTTTGCCGTGCGTTCCTACCCTACATTGCTGGAAATTACCGATGCCTCTGTGAACAAAGCTGCCGGCATCGCTCACCTGCTCCATCTCCTATCCCTGGATAAGCAAGACGCCATCGCCTTCGGAGACAGCCAGAACGATCTGCGGATGCTCCAATACGTGGGCTGGGGCGTAGCCATGGGCAATGCTGATGATGAGGTAAAGCGGCTGGCTGACGATGTTGCCCTGTCCAATAATGAGGACGGAATTTTTCACTATCTGAAAAAAGCAGGGCTTTCCCTGGAATCATATAAGCAGGAGGAGATTTAATTCTCCTCCTGCTCCTGGATACGGTTCAATGCCACCAAGGTACTGCCGTGATATGCCCGTTTGATCCTCTCATCCTTCTCCTGATAATATTCATATAGGATATCCAGCGCCACCAAAATCGGGAATTGAGGGGAAATCAAATTCCCGTAGTTGAGATTCTTCCTGGCGGCCACACAGACCACCTCATGACAGAACGCTTTATACTCCGGCCGGTTGTTGGAAGTGATCAGCACGGTATAGGAATCATTTCTATATGCTTGCTTCAGAGAGGATAACACCTCTTCTGTCTCTCCGCTGATGCTGATGCCAATGGCTACGCTTTGATTGTTGATAACGGACGCGTTCATCCTCATAAGGTCGCTGTCCTCTATGGCATCAATGTCCAATCCCAGGCGCATAAAACGAAGCTGCATTTCCCGGGCTGCCAGCCCTGAGCTGCCCCTTCCGTATACAAATACCCTGCGCCTCTTGGTCATTTCTTCCACAATTCTCCGAAGCTGCGGTTCTGAAACCAAATTATAGCTTTTGTTCAGCAATTCCTGGTAGGCCTCAAAGACCGTACGCATCTGACTGGTAATGGTCTGATCCACCTGTTCAAAGGACTCTTTATACCGGTAAATAAATTCCCGGTATCCCTGAAACCCGCATTTTTTTGCAAACCGGGACAGCGAAGCCTCCGATACAAATAAATGATTGGAAACACCTTTTGATGAAAAATCCATCTGCTCACGGTTGTTGATAAAAAAATCAGCTATGTTTTTTTCTGAAGAAGATAAATTCTCATAGTGTGCCTCGATCACAGGAATTATGTTTTTCTCATAGTATTTCACATTTCCACCGCCTATTCCGGATGCCGGCTCTGATAGTGGTAAAATGCGCCCAGCATTCCCGCCTCATTTTTGTGCTTTGCAAAAGCAATCGTGGTCTTCTTTGCAATACTGGGCACCAGATAAGAATCCACCGCATTTCTGATCCTTCCGGCCAGATATGCCTCCTGCGCCATGATTCCGCCCCCTAAGATCACCATCTCAGGATTCAGAACATAACAGATATTTGCGATTCCCTTACTGATCACCTGTACCATATCATCGATGGCAGCAATGCAGTCTTCATCACCGGCTATCGCTTTCTTAAATATTATTTTACCATTCAGCGCTCCCGGCTTCAATCCTTTTCGTTCTTCCACACGTCTTACCATGGCCTTGGCGGATCCCAGTGCCTGGTATTCCCCGCCGTCCATATGCATATAGCCAACCTCGCAGGCACTGCTGCTGTATCCATGGTAAACCCGGCCATTCATAACGATACAACCGCCGATTCCGGTCCCAATAGTCAGACACAGACAGATCCCGCGGCCTTTTCCCGCACCGCTGACGCATTCCGCAAGCCCTGCACAATTCACATCATTTTCCACCTCGCAGGGGATACCAAAAGTGCCTTCCAGTATGGCTTTCATTTGTGTCCCCGCATAATCAGGGATCAACGGTGCTGAGTCAAAAATCACCCCTGTTTCACAATCCACCATTCCTGCTGTAGAGATACCAATCCCCCTCACCGGATATTTTTTCATACATTCTCTGACGATTTCCTTTGCCTTCCGGACAATACCCGGGCCGCCCTCCTCCATGGCTTTCGTGGGCATTTCACGACAAAAGACAATCTCCGCGTCTTCCCGGATTACCCCATACTTGATGGAGGTTCCTCCGATATCCATACTTACGTAATAATCCATTGTCCTCTCCTTTTGAGACGCTGTCCCTTTTTTCGTTCAGCGCAGTACATCAGCCAGCTTCTGGGCCAATATCCGATGGCTTTCCCAGTCCAAATGCATATAATCTATCGTATTCATATGGACGAATTCACCCGCGTCCATAAATTCCGTGCCCAGCTCCTTAGCGATGCGCAAATATTCCTCTGCCAATCCCATAGACCGTCCGGAACACTCTCCCATTTCCTCCGCCACCAAAGAAGTCTCACACTCCGGCTGAATAGGTCCGGGAGCTACCAACAGAATTTGGGGCGTGTTCCTCCATGCCGGAGTCTGCATCGCCTTTAACAACAGACGTTTCATGCCGCAGGCAATGTTGCGGGCCGTCATACAAAACCGCCCCTTACAGTCATTCGTACCCAGCATCACAACAAGTACATCCAGTGGACTATGGCTCATCATACAGGGAGTTAAATAAGACAGGCCGCTCATTCCCTCATTTAATGGATCCTCCAGCACCGTCGTTCTTCCGCAGAGACCCTCTTCAATCACATCATAGCCCTCTCCCAGCATATGTTTCAGCTGTCCGGTCCATCGGACATTTTCTGGAAACCGCCCGTCTGTAAATGCATCATAGCCCCAGGTGTTAGAATCCCCAAAACATAAAATTCTTTTTTTCATCTGCTGCTCTCTCCCTGAAAACTGCCACAGGCATCTCTGGATACAGCAATCTCCGGAAAATGCCTGTGGGTCTTATTTTGTATTCTTTTATTTGTTCTTTACATTATACGGCACATTTCCGTTGAAAAAATCCGCAATGCAGTCCGCGATGATCACCTGTGACCGGTGCTCAGATTCCAAAGAAGCGGCTCCCATATGGGAAGTAATGGATACATTGTCCATCTTTAGGAGCGGATTATCTGCCTTCGGCGGTTCTACCGCCATCACGTCCAGACCAGCACCCTGGATGCTGCCCTGTTGCAGCGCTTCGATGAGATCCGCCTCATTGACTACCCCGCCGCGGCAGGTATTGATCAAATAAGCCGTTGGTTTCATCAGCGCAAACACATCCTTGTTGATCATTCCCTTGGTTTCCTCATTGAGAGGAACATGAAGACTGATGATATCACTTTGGCGGAATAAGTCCTCTTTATTGTCCAGGAAAGTCACGCCGTATTTTTCATCATCCTGATCGGGAAAATAGGCATCGTACACCAGTACCTTTACCTCAAACCCCTTCATCATGCGGACCAGCTGCCGGCCGATATTTCCAAAGCCCAGCAGACCCACCGTCTTGCCATCCAATTCATTTCCAGTTATCGTAGAAGGCCAGATTCCTGCCCGGCACCCTTCCGTACAATGGGCAAAACGCCTGCCCAAATTCAGGATGTGCAAAAGTGCGGTCTCGGCCACTGCCGCTGAATTTGCTCCGGGGACATTTCCCACTAAAATGCCGGCCTCGGTAGCCGCTGGTATATCAATATTATCCATTCCGGCGCCATAACGCACAATGTATTTCACTTTTTCCTTCACACTTTGCAAAGTCCTGGTGTTCCAAGGCTCCCAGGTGCTGATCACCGCGTCCGCCATCAGCCCCATTTGGATCGTCGTTTCCTCATCGCCTGCAGGAATCGGTTTTTTGATGAGCTTCCAGCCCTTTTCTTCAAAAAAGTGATCCAGATATGTGACATCTACCTTCTCGCTGTCAAGATTTAACCAAATTGTTTTTTCCATTTGTCTCGCCTCTGTCCATTCTTTACTTAACCGTTGACTTTACTTCTTCCAGTTTCTTAATCGCATTATCCACCGCTTCATCCACGTCCAAAGTGTTGGTCACTACCTTATTCATCAGCTCCGCCATGGGGAAGGTAAAATAGCTCTTGGCCGCTACTGCACGTCCCTGGATGCTTTCCACCGGATACCCATAATAGCCCTTTGCATTTTTCGCGTAGTCAACAACCTGTGCATTCACACCGTCTGCCCAGATTCCCTGACCTTCGATATCCTGGAACAATGGCGCAAATACTGGTGCTGTGATCTCGACGTACTGATTATACCAGTCCTTATCATACATATATTTGATCAAGGCTGTCGCGGAATCCACATCCTTACAAGATTCCATGATGGCAAATCCTGTGGCAAATCCCATCGTATTATTGTTATCCCTACCGGCCGGAAGATTGAGCACCTCCGTATTTTCAAAGAGCTCTTTGTTGGCTTCGTCCGTCTTTAACGCATTGTACAGGGTAGGCGCATTGAATACGATTCCTGATTCTCCCATCAGGTAAGAGGTGTTATTTCCGCCCGGATCCCAAGTGCTGGCTGCCTGCGGAATCACGCCGCCGTCATACATTTCCTTATACTTAGTAAGAAACTCCTTTGTCACCTCATTGTCAAGGGTAATATTTCCATCCTTGTCGAAAATGTATCCGCCCTGATCCCAGTTGATCATACGGCACATGTTTTCTCCGTCTTCATCTGTGGGACCGCAGCCTATTCCCAATCCATAAAATCCGTTATCCGGATCTGTGATCTTCTCGGCTGTCTCAAATACCTCATCCCAGGTTTCCGGCATTTTTGTGATGCCTTTTTCTTCTAATTTATCTTTCCGTACAAACATCATGGTAGAAGAACTGGTCATCGGTACAAAATAATGCTTTCCGTCTATTTTTGTGCCCTCATAAATGGACTCAAAATAGGGTCTCTCTTTATTGATTTCAGCAACAAGGTCAGAAACATCTTTATAGGGAATATTCGGATAATAATTTACCACCTTCGTCACTGCAGAGGTTGTGATATCCGGAATATTGCTTCCCGCCTCAATGGCCGCATTAAGCTTAGTCATGAAGTCCGTGGCCGCAATAAACTCAGAATTCACTTTAATGCCAGTCTCCTCAGAAAATGCATCCAAACGCTCCTGCATAGCCGCATTGGCGTCGTCGCTGAACACCTTTTCTACCCATACGGTCAGCTCCTTGGATGAATCCTCTTTGGCCGCGTCACCGCTTTTATCTCCTGCGGAAGAACCTCCGCATGCGGTCAGGGATGCTGCCATCACCAGTGCCAGACCTAATGCTAACATTCTTTTTTTCATTTCTTTTCCTCCTTATATAATAACGTTTTCACTATAGGTTACATCTTAACGCCGCCGGCCGTCTTGCCGCCCACCAGGGAACCAGACGCCAACATATAAATAATCAGGATCGGCACGCATGCGATGATCGCTCCGGCCATCAGCTGCCCCCAAGGATACATATCTCCGAAAATAAGTCCGGCGATGATCAATGGGAAGGTCTGCATGGAAGTCGTAGTGACATTTACCAATGCATACAAATATTCTCCCCAGCACATAGCGAAGGCAAAAATGGTGGTAGATACAATGCCCGGCAATGCCAGCGGAAATATAATCTGGTACATAGCCCGAAAGCGGCTGCACCCGTCCACAATGGCCGCCTCTTCCAAATCATAGGGGATGGAAGAAATGTGGGGGATCAGGATCCATGCCACATAAGGGAGCGTGAAGGTGGGGTAAATCAGCATCAATCCTAAAATATTGTCCGTAAGCCCAACCTTAGATACAAAAATATAAAGCGGTATGTACAAAATAGAGGTCGGAAGCAAATACGTAAAAAGGATTAATTTAGAATACATCTTTTTCCCTTTGAATTTCATTCTCGCCAGCGTATAAGCGGCCGGATAAGCAACCGCTACGGAAAACAGCGATACAAAAACCGCTACCAGCAAACTGTTCTTCAGACCATTTAAAAAATGTGTTTTAGAAAATAGAGCCTGGTAAGACTCCAATGTCGGCGCTTTCGGCAACAGCGTGGGTATCTTGCTATAGATCTCTGCCTGTCCTTTAAATGACGTATTGATCATCCAATAGATCGGGAAAAGAGACACGACCAGACACACTACGATAAAGACCCGGCTGAGCACTTTTACACTTTTTTTCTGCTTCATGTGATCCCCTCCTAATCTTCTTTGTCGATCATCCGTTTTGCCAGCATATTGATGAGAATAATCAATATCGGTACTGCCAGGATGGATACCGCAATACCTTTGCCCAACTGCATGCTGGTCATTGCCGTTTTGTAACTGAATACGTTCATGACCTGGGTGGAACCGTTTGGCCCGCCGCCAGTGAGCAGCCACACAGATTCAAATTCATTCAGCGTCCAAATGGTAGACATCAACGTTGACAACATGAGAACATCCTTAATCTGAGGCAATGTCACATAACGAAATCTCTGCCAGATATTCGCCCCGTCGATGGCAGCTGCTTCATAATAATCTTTCGGAATGGTCTGCAGCTTAGCCAAAATGGAAATTCCAAAAAACGGTGTACCCCTCCAGACATTCGCCACAATAATCGTAACCATTGCCAGTCCGGCAGAACCGAACCATACCAGATCGTTGTTAATGAAATGAAGCGATTTTAAAAGATAATTAGCAATGCCTCCGGTAGAGGAAAAAATCCATCTCCAGTTTAAAACCGCGACGATATTAGGCAACGTCCAAGGTATCAACAGCAATGCCCTTACAATATTTCTGCCTTTAAATTCGATGTTCAAAGCCAGCGCCATCAATACTCCGAAGAACATCTTTCCTATAATAGAGAAAAATGTAAAACCCAAAGTGTTGGCAATGGAGCGGAGATATTCTTTATCCTGTAAAAGATTGATATAGTTTCCCAGCCCAATAAATGATGCGCCGCCGCCAATGGTCTTATCCGTAAAACTAAGCGAAATTCCCCAAATAATCGGTCCTGCCAGTACACAGACAAGATAAATGATCAGCGGTGCATTTACTGCATAAGCAAACCTTGTATTTTTACTCTGCAGCTTTTGCTTCATAGTTTTCTTTTGAGCAAATGCGTCCATCCTATCCCTCCTACACTACTTTACTCAGTTTTTCCACAACCCTGTCTTCAAGTTAAAACCCATTATAATTTATCAGCATTATATTTTCAATTATTTTTCCTTCTTTCGAAAGTGCTTTCATCGAT